>CALJWL010000051.1 GCA_937974565.1 uncultured Arenicella sp. | reverse complement strand
AAAATCGTTCCTTGCGAGTGATTTTCTTTTTATTCTCGTAGGCTAAATCGGCAAAGCTTGGTTGTTTCATGACGGTGGATTGATCAAATAACTCGGAGGTGAGTATTATACTTTAACCGCTTTTTGCAGAGGTTCCCTAGTATAGCGCAGTCATTAAGGAACGGTGAAGTGGTCATATGGCCACTTTAAGAAGCACATCACCCGTTAGTCTTAAATCTATGTAGTGATATTAATTTGGAACATCAACTAGTCCGTTCATTTGTAACGACATAGCCCTACTTACTATTGCCTCTAATGCTCCCTGCGCTCACCTTCAATAAAACGACTCATAATTTACTCTGCTATATTGCTTAAGCAAATTATACATCTTGCTGCGTTTTTACACAGCCCGAGTATTCTACGGACATTGTCAGATATTGTCGAACACCGCAATTTGAGGCATCAGGCCCAAGTTTCAACATTCACACCTTATTTGCCGGCCTTTGGTTTAGGCACTGATTTGGCAATGATTTCTTCGAATAAACTGTAATAAATGTGTTCGCTGAATCCTTCCCTAATGTTCACATTGGAGTTTTTTAATTGAGCCGATAGGTTTTGAACCCCTTCGCGTGAAATTCGGCTGTCTTCTGTGCCCCACCAAATTTCGACCGGTATGGATATCTTGCCTAAATCGACTTTGCGCGGAGTGACACAAAACATCATATCACTTGAAATGCCAGTCAGAGTGCGACTTGCCCCTTCTTTGAAACAGTTCACCATGTGTTCCAATGTTTTATTTAGAACGCGATCTTTCTGTAATTTTTTTCTTTCTTCGGAGCCAAGATTTTTCTCCAAGATACTTCGATAATGAGTGCTTAGGCTCATAGTAATGCTTTTTAGCCAAAGCTCATATAATTCTTGAGTAAAGCGTTTAGAGGCCCTTATCAGACGAGTCCCTGGAGCAAAAATTCCGGTTAAAAAATCCATGTCGCTTCGTGTATTAACGAAAACCGGAGAGGCCAAGTGAAGACGTTTTAATTGCTCACCAGCCGAAGCAGCGTGAATTATGGCGAATGCCGACCCCATTACTGAACCTATTACTTCATAATTCCCCAGTTCTAATAGATCAATAAATTCGTTAAAACTGTCATTCCATGAGTGAGGGTGGCCTTTTCTAAAAACAGTAAGCCCTGTACCTGGCCGGTCAGGAATAATCAATCTTTTGTTGTGTTTGCTGAGTACTGGAAAAAGATGATTAGGCACCATCAACCGGCAGCCATAACCATTATGGCAAACGACAATGGGGTTACCTTGTGGAGGGCCGTATTCTCGGTAGGCGATTTTGAAACCGTCTTTTAGAGTGACAAATTTGTCGGGCGTTTTTTCGCTGACTATATTTGCCAAACCGCCAGAGGTAGGGTCAAAATACGAATCCAGCACTTGAGACTGATGAGTGAGTGCGAGGCGAATGACGTCAGCCTGAGATTTACTGTCAGTTTTACGAAATAAGGATTTTAAATGGGTTTTTACGGTGTTGTCAGAGACAAACAACTCTGTGGCAGTCTCTTTTACATTGCGGCCATGAATCAGTTTTAGTAATACGTTTTGTTCTTTTTCAGTCAGTTCGTATTGTTGTACAAACTCAGGGTTTAATATGCCTTGTTGACTTCCTTGATCAAGCGCTAATAGAAGGTAGAAAAGTGACTCGTCAGTGGAGCCACCATTGCGGTTGTTAATTATGCGTAAATAAAGCTGGTCATCAACTGAATCAAAAGCTTTTAAGGCAATAAGGTTGCTTAAGTTTTTCTCAGATACTTGAGCGATTGCTTCTTGAACTGATTTTTTCAAACTGGGTTTCAACCGTTGTTCGTTATTCTGAGCATTAGGGTCCAGCACTTCTAAAAACAGGCCTGATGCGCTTTGGTTGTGGTAAATCGGCATCACGTCTTCGTCAAGAATAATCATCCTGAGACGACTCTCATTCAACAGCGTGTTAAATGCTGTTAGTGCGTCGTCGCTACCCCGAATACGATTGAGTATTTGATTGCCTGTTTTGAGTTCTAAAAATTTTTCAGGTTTATCAAACGAATCAGTTTCATCCAAAATCTGATGCATCAAATCAATGTAGTCATCGTGCCATTTATCTGGCCTGCCGATGATTCGATAAATCAATGTACTGAAACGTGAATTCTCCATACCCTTTTGACGAATTTAGTTATTAGTATATGTAATGATTGGCGATACTAAATTATATGACGACTCTTGAACGTTATTTATATTGCTCGTGTGAGTAATTTGGTTGTTGATTAGGGTCGTTGATATAGAGATCGCAGTAACGCCGCAAGACAAGCCTGTATTACCTATGTATTTAAAACGACCAATATCTTTGGTCATCCCACAGAATTTAACTTTCTCTCGATTAAAGCCGGTTTTTATCAAGGCTTAGAAATCTAATTTGCCGGCGCTATTTTACCTATAGGGTTGAGTCAAGACCTGTTGCTATCAATTATTAGATCAAAAATAAAATTGCCGATATTAGGCATGATAGCACAAATTAATATGGCTAACGGCAACGTAAACGTTGAAGGTTTAGCGTTGCTCGTATTATCAGTCACGTTAAATACTAAAGCTATTATAGCCAGCATGCCGCGTTTTTAGTAAACTTCACGCAGTTTTTCAAAGCACGATTTCACAAGAGGAAATACCATGAAACAACCCGTACGCGTCACTGTTACCGGTGCTGCTGGTCAAATTAGCTACGCCTTGTTATTCCGTATTGCGTCAGGCGCAATGCTCGGCCAAGATCAACCCGTTATTCTACAATTGTTAGAAATTACGCCTGCAATGGGCGCGCTTGAAGGCGTTGTAATGGAACTCAATGATTGTGCCTTTCCTTTACTGAAAGACGTTATCATTTCTGATGATCCTGAAGTGGCGTTTAAAGACACGGATTTCGCATTATTAGTTGGGGCTCGCCCCCGTGGCCCTGGCATGGAGCGTAAAGATTTGTTGGAAGCCAATGCCGCAATCTTCTCTATTCAAGGTAAAGCTATCAATAAAGTGGCCAGCCGTGATATTAAGGTTTTAGTCGTCGGTAACCCTGCCAATACGAATGCGTTGATTGCTTCAGCCAATGCGCCTGATTTGGACGCAGGCCAATTTACCGCCATGACCCGATTGGACCATAATCGCGCTCTAAGCCAGCTTGCCGAAAAAACCGGCGCTCATACCACTGAAATTAAGCGCATGACTATTTGGGGTAATCATTCAAATACTCAGTACCCGGATATTTCTAACGCGACGGTTAATAGTGATGCTGCTTCAAGTTTAGTGGATCAAACTTGGCTAGAAGGCGATTTCATTCCAACCGTGCAGGAACGTGGTGCTGCCATTATCAAGGCTCGTGGTGCTTCCAGTGCGGCTTCAGCCGCCGCTGCCGCAATTGACCACATGCGTACATGGGCTCTGGGCACTGAAGAGGGCGATTGGGTTAGTATGGCCATTCCTAGTGACGGAAGCTACGATATCGAACCGGGTATTATGTATTCATACCCTGTTACCTGCACTGATGGTAAGTACGAAATCGTTCAAGGTTTGGAAATATCAGAATTCAGCCGGTCTCGTATGGATGTAACCGAAGACGAGTTACGCCAAGAGCGGGCCGCAATTGAGCATTTGCTTGGCTAGCGCGTTTATTTACAAACGCAAGTCTGTTTTTGGCTGTTCATTATATGAATAGCCAAAAACTAGAAAGCTTCAATGTGGATGCAATGAGTTTTTTTTTGGCTCTAAAATATCAGCTGTTTGTCAATTGTACAGTGGTTAAAAATTACAGCCTGATGGTTCGTAAAACCGGTTAACGCACTGTGGTTATTGTCGTAGGGGGCTAAACTATTTTCCAGACCTTTTTTAAAAATGATGAGAGGTTCATGCAAAAAGTGTAAATTGCATTTACTGAGACGGTGTGGTGATACGAGCATTGAGCGCTTCACACCTAATACCAACAACTGTTACTCACTTCACTATTTGGGTCGACCGCGCCGATAATAATCACCCATCAGCATCTCGAACTGAATACCAAATTCGATTGCACTTTTGTACGAAGGCTGTGATCGCGATTGCCGCTCCCAGCGTAAATCAAGTCCGGTCTCCATATAGATCCAATCGCGTAAAATAGGACGGATATACGTGAAAGTCAGCCCAAATTCTGGAACAGGCACCTCGTTTTCAGCCTCTCCGCGAACGTATAGGCTTGAAGAAATACCTCGTTTGTCGCTGAATGAGTGATGCCAACGGGTGTCGGCAAACCATTCCAACTTTTCTTTTTCTTCCGTGTATTTGACGTTAGCATGGGTTACCCAGATGTCATTGCTGCCGATAAACCGAGTGTAGTCACCATTGCTGCTGATGCCAAAACCTTCCTCTTTGCGCCAAAATACCGTTTGAGTTGTGTTGAAGTAACGGCTTTCGCTTAGTTCGTGAACATAGCGATGTGCCGCTTTGGCGTATGGTCTAAAACCTCCGCTTATCTTAGCCCCCACAGAATAGTCCCAACCGTTATAGTCGGCTGAAGGGCCGCGATAGCCTAAGCCAACTAGCCATTCACTATCCTCGTCATTAGTAGAGCGTAAGCCTACATTATTTACCCTGTCTTCACTAACCTCGGTGTTTGCAACAAAACTGTCTTCTTCTACTCGCCCGAAAAATGCGTCAAAACGTTTGCTAACATTAGGCAATTTGGTCTTGATACGAACTCTTAAGCGTGGGTCAATACCTTCAATTTCATCATGTTTGAAACCAATGGCGATTTTGCCACGAAATTTGTCACCTCTATATTGCTCTTGATCTCCAAACAAACCATCAATCCAGCCAACCGTAGTGCAAAGCCTCGTGTGAGTGGACGCTCGTACTCGGTCAACTAGATCCTTTGAGTCGGCCTCATACTCGCATTTATAGCGCTGAGAGGCATTTGCGACCGTATTGGTTTTTGTATCCACATTGATTTGTTTTTTAAGACTATCAGCCTTATTAAAGTTACTTTGGTTGAGTTCTGTATCCGCCAACATCGTGGTTAAATGTGGCTTAGTGGGTACGCTTTCTTTAGTAAACTCAAACTCAGGATCCACTTTCTGAATCTGGGCCTCGGCTAAACTCACGCAGTTAAAAACCAACAGAGGCCATGTTATAAAAGCTAACGCTGCTTTATTTTTAAGCTGTTTTGAAGTAACACGTTTATCTTTCATCGTTATTTTTCTAGTCTTATATTACGGCTCGTTGATTATCTGTTTCTAGAAATCGTCATAGCTTTCCTCAGAGAAGTAGCGTTCATATTTAATGTCTTTGGCTTTTATTTGATTGTCTAACAAGGCCATCACATCGTCTTCTACCTTCTCAAGGAACCGTTGTTGTTCGCTTCTGTCAGCGGCTGTGCGCATAGCACTGGCCCAAGTCGCGATGTTTGAATTGTTAATAAGTCGAGTCGAATTATCTTGCGCCCATTCGTTTGAGATTTTTACCCCCAACAACTCTAATCGTTCCGCAGTTGCTCGCTTTTCTTTGGCCGATGTGATTGAGTCAATATAGCGTTGGCTAGCGGATAACCAGCCAACAGGGTACAAGGTAGTACCTTGGTAAAACTTCTTAATCCAACCCAAATGATAAGCAAGCTCTTTATCTGTTGCGGTTTCGAAGCCGCGTTTTTCTAAATACGCATTAATAAAGAGTTGGCGTTCTGGTAGATCTGATGGCCAGGCGTCTTCGAACTGATAAGACTGGCAGGCGGTGAGTACCAACAAAAGAAGCATTAAAATTATGCTGCGCATGGAAGCAATAACTGTACTTTTTATGGCCTTTGATGAGCCAATCACAGAACGAACTTGTGACACACTGGAAGAATAAAGCTTAAACATCGTTATTTATTCGTTTTTTTTATGAATTTATTTGTTTTTAACAGGATAGGTAAGAGATAATCCGCGCCCAGACTCAATCAATATCTATTTAGCAACAGCCACTCAATTTTAGCAGCACATGGACGACAATAGGTTCTAATTTAACACGATGTTTTTGTGATTTAACTGGCCACTTTGTAAAGTTTCGTCATAAATACAATACAAATGTTGAATAAGGGTCTGAAAACATTGTTTAATCAGTAACGGGTACGATTACTGAACCAAGTTGAAGTGTTGATATTGATGTCGGTGGGTCAAAACTGGTTTCTTTCGCTAACCGTGGGGGTAAGTGAAAGATCAGATTATACGGTTTCAGCATGTTTGACTTAGTGGAGCAAACTGGGTTGGTTTATATAAAATATACTTTTTAAACGGGGTTAACATTGGATCTTAGAAAAAGACGCAGCCAAGAAAAATTGCAATTGGCATTGGCTCATCATTTGCAAAACAAAACAATTGATGAGATCACTATCGGTGAACTAACAAAAACAGCAGGGGTAAGTCGGCAGACTTTCTACTCTAATTTTGATAGTAAGCAATCTATTTTGCTTAATCGCATTCAACTTGTTTTCGAAAAAGCTTGGACAAAAACTGAAACTCTTATTCAGAGCGCCGAGGTGGGGCGTGAAGAGTTTGTTGAAGTGAGTGTTCGAAATTTACTAGAAGAGTGTGATCGTGATCGTACGCTAATGCGCGCTGCATTCACTGGCCAAGCAGGTATTCAATGCCTATCTTTGTTGAAGAATTTAGTATCAAAGTTGATATCAGAGCGTATTTTATTTCAGTTTAATCATAACTTTACCTCAGAGCAGTTAGACACCATTGCTGACTTTTATGCTGGTGGCATTATCGGCTCAATTCAAGGTTGGTTACTTGATGAACCTAATATCAAAAATATTTCTAATGTGGCTCGTCAAATTGGCCGCATAGTTCCGCATGGCTTAGATGGTTATGTAAAGAGGAATGTATAACGTTGTATTTAGTCGATAAAGCTAAAACACACTTTAATTCTGAAAGGGCGATGCTTAGGTTTCGCCCTTTTTTTTACGGCATTAAATAGTTAAGCAGTAATTAGTCGACCCTGATGAATAGATATGTCATTGATATTGCTGAATTAAGTTCAATTTTTTGCTAGTCTGGATTGCAAGTTAATTGAATTTTCATCTCATTTTCTTGCAAACATGAAACCTCAGAAACCTGATAATAGCGCTGATCTTTTCCGCTCCCAGCTGTCTCAAATGCTAAACATGTCGCATCCGCTGGTGCGCTTATCTGACAAAATGAACTGGGAGAAACTTGAGGCACAAATCGATGTCATCTATAGCACTGATGCGGGTCAGCCGCCATTGCCGACTCGGTTATTAGTTGGGCTGCATTATCTAAAATACGCGTTTAATGAGAGCGATGAAAGCGTGGTGGCGCGCTGGGTTGAAAACCCATATTGGCAGTACTTTTGTGGCTACGAGTATTTGCAACACGAGTCGCCTTTACACCCGACTAGTCTGACGCGCTGGCGAGATCGGGTGGGAGACCGCTTAGAGTCTTTGTTCAGTAACACCACAGAATTGGCTCTGAACACTAAGGCGATGAGTGTACGTGAATTAGATCACGTGAATGTAGACACCACGGTGCAGGAAAAGGCG
>CALJWL010000050.1 GCA_937974565.1 uncultured Arenicella sp. | reverse complement strand
TTTAAATCATCTAGCCAATCAGCGCATGGTGTCTGCGGGAACGCAAAGCATCGCTTTGAATGCACTCGCATTCTTATACAACAAAATATTGGAGCAACCTATTCAAGGGCTCAATTTTCAGCGTGCCAATAAACCGCGACGCTTGCCAACCGTGTTGAGTGTGCAAGAAGTGGGCATTATTATTAATGAATTAAAGGGTATTCATCAGGTGCCAGTTGGTCACTACATGGGCTTTTGTAGTTAGCTTCGCAATTTACAAACCTGAGTACACTACACCTTACTCACCACACCAGCCCCAGTCTGATGGCCATTATCATCCGTAAATTGCCCCAATATGACTTTTCTTTCAAATACGAAAATTGACGAAATATTTGTAAAGCTGTTTTGCCTTTAACCGTCCCCATCAACTTCGAAATAGATACCTTCAGCGGCACTTTTATTAGTAAGTGAACATGGTCCTGTTGAACATTCAACTCAACCAGCTCACAACCCAACCTTTCACTATGGATTCGAATACTTTTTCCTATTTCATAACCGACCTTACCGCTCAACACCCGGTAACGATATTTCGGAACCCATACAATATGGTATTGGCAATGCCATATTACTGCGATAATTTACTGAATCTACTCATGTGCTTTCTCCTAGAGAGGTTGTTTGGCGATAACAACTCTAGAATGCACGTGAGTAGGTTCTTAAGGCGACAGCCTCGAACCTCTTCCATGTCCTTAGGACGTGGTTTTAGTTTTTAATAAAAAAGAGCCATGCCTAGAGGTGTGTTTAAAGGAAAGCATGAGAGTGACGCATGACATGTTTCAGAAAAGTACAGCGTCTGCTAAATATAGACAGTCCATTTAAAGTGATCAGTATGAACGACGGCCAGATTTAACTGGCCCTTGCTGTTATCGAGTGCCGAGTTTGAGTTGAATCAAACTTCTTGTACTCTTAATATTCAAGCAGGCTTCGCTACATGCTTAATGTATGCGCCTTCCATTAATTCACGCACCCATTGCCCAAACTCACGATCGGCACGCTGACGCCTTAATATACTGTCAGCACGAGCTCGCTTAATTTGCTCTGTTACATTTTTAGTGCGTCGGTCTTCCACTTGCAACACATGAACGCCGAACTGAGTTTCAATTGGCTCACTAATTTGGCCAATACCAAGTGCTTTGTAAGCTTCTTCAAAGTTAGCCACCATTTGACCAGGTGACACCCACCCCAAACTGCCACCGAGTGCAGCAGAAGCGGAATCATCCGAATAGATACGCGCTAACGCATCAAAATCTTCACCACCAGACACTATTCTGTCACGTAACTCTAAGGCGCGCTTCTTGGCTTGCGCACGAGCAACTCTGGACTCGGCTGAAATCAGTATGTGCCTTACATTGCTTTGTACTATTTCTTGCCGATCCCCTTTGAGGTTCATTAATTTTAGTATATGGAACCCGTTAGGGCTTTGTACCACTTCACTTACATCACCGACTTGTAAATCTTTTAAGGCATCAACAAAAACGCTGGGTAACTGATCTGGCTTACGCCAACCAATAACTCCACCATTCTGAGCATCTAACGCTTCAGAATACGTTAATACAGCTTCTTGAAAACTGGTGCCACGAGCAATTTCGTCTCTCACTTGACCGGCTACTTCGCGCTTATCGTCACCACCTTTGATCAAGATTTGCGCCACCTCGTACTCGATATCGTCTTGATCAAGGCCTTGTGCAACTAAAAAACCATCAATTTCATAATCAGGAACCACCACACGCGTGCGAGCGTAGTATTCTGAAAAGCGTGAAATTGTCATAGAATCCCTGACCGTTGCAGCAAAAAGATCAAATGGCTGGCCTGATTGTTCTACTGAAAAAGTTAATTGTTCAACAGACAAATTTTGTTGGGCTGCGAATCGACCCAGTGCTTGCTGTAGTTGCTCATCGCTGATGGTAATTCCTCGCCGTTCGGCTTCTTGAACCTGTAGACGGTCGCTCACCATCGTATCTAAAAGCTGCTTCGTTAATTCAGGTGGGATTGGCTGATTTGCAGCCTGCATCTCACTAACAATGGTGTCGTAGCGGTAATCAAATTCGGATTGCGTAATCACATCTTCATTAATAATAACCAACACTCTGTCCACCATTGATTCTTGTCCAGTGGCAATTGACGTTATCAGTATCAATGTAGAGGCAGCAAGCGATGCTGCGCTTTTGCGACATACACGCATTACACTTTTAGAGGACGTAATACGCATTTGTGTGATCTGTGTTTTCATAAAAATTTTTGCTTTGTCGCCTCAGAGGTTACTTGTAAGCGGCGTAATAAAGGGGGCGTAAAGTCTTTCGCTTCAATATCTATGATTTGGAGCGCACGCGCTAGCACTGTTAACTCAGTGTAACGTCTTTATCCGCCAGTTCTTATGCTACCAAGAGAGGTTAATTCCAACTCTAGAAAAATAGCGGTCCGGCTTTCATCATCATTGGGGTTTGAATTGCGCAACAATCTCGAATCAACACGGTCACTGCCAATCAACCTCAATTTCCAGCAACAGCCGTTATATTCAACGCCAATACTTGATGCGATATTCTCTGAACGTTCGATGGAATATCGCCCAGAACCAAAAATCTGCCAGCGATCGGCAATAGGCCAGCTTGCATTGAAGGTGAGTTGTTCAAGATCTGAGTCACCCGATTCAAGAAAGTAATAACCAACACTCAAGTTTTTACGATTATCATCTTGTGGCTGATAACCAAACTTAAAACGCGCTGTCTGTAAAGATTCGTCGTCTTCATGACTGTATTGAATGAAGCTGTAGGTGGTCCAAGAATCTCTGGATCGAGTTTCCAACTCCAGCAAGAGATCGCCTAAGCCTTTTTCAGTGATTTGACCAGAAGATAAGTTCTGTTCTTGATCATCAAGCAAAACAAGCTGACCAACGCTGAATTTGAGACGCTCGTCGCCACTTTCACTATCAATGATGCGTGAGGTAACGCCAATCGTGGCACGGTTTGTGTCACCAACTCTGTCATCGCCAAAAAAACGTGTTTCACGGAAGATATTACCGAGGTTATTAAGCGATATAGCCCTAGTGTCGAATAAAGGAACATCGTCTTGGTTTTCTTCGGGAGCGTAAACATAATAAAGCCTAGGCTCCAGTGTTTGAACTGCGCTTTCGCCAAACCACGAAGCGTTGCGCTCAAGATAAATTCCACTATCAATACTGAATATGGGTACGTTAAAGCTTGGGCTATCATCCAACTCCGTGTCTTGACGATCTAAAGAATAAGAACGGTGGTTAAATGAAATGCGAGGGGTTACGTAACCCCAAATATTTTCCAATGGTAATTCAACATAAGGCGTAATAGCCAATCGACTGCCCTCATCTGGACGCGTGTCAGAAGCAAAATCAGTGTAACTCGCATTAACGCCGTATTCCAAACCGTAAGGCCCATCTGGCAATCGAGTATCTAATGAAACCGATGGCAGGCGCTCAAATGGGATATTCGTAACACGATCGTCGATCACCTGGTATTCGTTTGCTCGAACACGTAAGTTGAAGTATTCATGCGAATAATTTAATTGCGCGTCTCGCGGCACAAAAGTGGCACTGAAGTAACGTACGTCGTTACGCAAATCATTAAAATAATCTATGTCTGAAACATCATTATAATTAATACTGCCCGATAAATTGCGTGTAAATTGCTGCGTGTGCTGAATGCTTAATAAGTCGCGAGAGTCACCGGTCAGCAGATCTTCATCATCGCCATCAAACAAATCATCACTCGGAAGTATTTCACCGTAAATTACAGTGGCCGAGTTTTGTGATTGGTGGCGATACTCCCCTGCAACCTGAAAGCCTCGATCACTGTACAGCTTAGGAGTAATGGTCGCATCTTGGTTTTTAGCAATATTCCAATACCAAGGCACTTCAATAATGTTGCCTGACTCTTGATCAGAGCCGTAACTTGGTGTAAGAAAGCCCGTCTTACGTTGATCGTTTAGTGGAAATGTTAAATACGGCGCATAAAAAATCGGCACACCTTTAAATCTAATGGTGGCCCCACGCGCACGCCCTACTCCGCCGATACGATCTAACTCTAACTCTTTAGCTCCGACAATCACGCTGTCATTGCCATCAGGGCACGTAGTGTATTGAGCGTTTTCCAAACGTACGAAGCCTTCACCTTCAAGATTAACCACGTCCGCAGCGCCTCTAGACTCAATAGCCACGACATCAACCCCGTCGGTTTGTTTTAGGCTCTTAGCTAGTTTGAATTCAGTGTTACGTAAAGTACCTATTTGAGTTGATGCCACTACATCAATCGAATCACTGGAAAGATAATCCCCCTTCTCTGAAATCAGCTCCACACCACCAGTGGCGACAACTCGTTCAGACTCTCGATAATACTTTAAATTATCAGCAACGATCGTTTGACGCCCTTGCTGTACTTGAGCATTACCATTGAGTTCAACCAAGTCTTCACCTTGCGCTTGCATGTCATCCGCTTCAAGCGAAATAGCGTATTGGCCATCGGCATTTGGCTTACCTAATGGCGATGAAAAATTCAGTTCAGTGGGTTTACACACACAGTTTATATTCTTACAAGCGGCTTGTGCAGCGACCGGTGCTAAAAACGCTGCGGCCGAAATCACAGTTGCCGTGGCCGGAACCAAAAAGTAAGAAAAAGGGCTTAATAAAGCAGCGACAGTGGCTGGTTTAAGTCTTACGCGCATTTACACACCTTCAGAGTTATTGATTTTTATTTGAATTATGGGCCCGATACCAATGCTTTATTTAGCTTATGGTCAGTTAGCGCTGGGCGTTCGTAATACTTGCAGCAAGTTATTATAGAGCAAGTCTGGCAATACTGCTTTAGGAACCTATAATTTAATCAACTTAACCTTGTAAAACAACACACAAACAACGAGCAAAAGTAGGCAATATAGAAAATATTATTAAACACCCCACCCCCAAACGATATTGTTGAATATAATCGCCCGTCTTAAGACTATAAAAAACACAACCGCATTTACCGTGGACACACGACTTAACTTACTTAAAAACTGGTTAATCAACACTTACGATGGCCAAGTCAATGACATAAAAACTGCGTCTGCAGACGCCAGTTTCAGACGCTATTTCCGCGTCTCTGTTACGCCGGCAAACAGCACCAACAAATGCACGCTTATTGCCATGGATGCACCACCAGACAAAGAGGATTGCGAGCCATTTATACAAATCGCCAATTTACTAAGCAAACAAGGGGTACACACACCTGATATCATTAATCAGGACACAGAACTTGGCTTCTTATTGTTAGAGGATCTAGGCAATACAGACTACCTGAGCAAGTTAGCCAGTTTAGACACGGCCAACCGTTTATACAGCGACGCTATTAAAAGCTTGATAAAAATACAAACGGGCCCAATAGAGTCTGTTTCTCCCTATTCTGAGGAGAAACTGCGTAACGAGATGAGTCTGTTTCCTGAGTGGTTTTTAAAACGCCATCTCAACATCAACCTTAGGCAAGCTCAAGTCGACGTATGGGAAAACACTCAGCAATTGCTTTGTCGTGTTTGTTTCGAGCAACCTCAGGTTTGGGTGCATCGTGACTACCACTCTAGGAACTTAATGGTTACCAAAACCAACAACCCTGGAGTTATTGATTTTCAAGACTTACTGGCAGGCCCAATAAGCTATGATTTAGCGTCTTTATTTAAGGATTGCTATATCCAATGGCCTCGTGTGCAGCAGATGGTTTGGTTGCATGAATACTTAAATGCCGTAAACACGTCCCCTTTCGCTCTTACCCTAGAAGAACAACTAACGTTTGATCAGTTGGTGCGCTGGTACGACCTAACAGGCTTACAACGCCATTTGAAAGTACTCGGCATTTTTTGCCGACTCAATTACAGAGACGATAAGCCCCAATATTTAAATGATCTTCCGTTAGTGGCTAAATATTGCTTAGAAGTCCTTACCCTCTATCCAGAATTAGCTGAGTTTCAGAACGAATTTAGAACAGTCATAGAGCAAGTTTTATGAAAATCACCGGCAACTTCGCATTAAAACCCAAAAACATTACGGTGGTTTTACTGGCCGCCGGATACGGAAAACGGATGCGCCCCCTGACAGAGCATACTCCCAAGCCACTACTGAAAATCGGGAAACACTCATTAATCGAGCATCATTTGATTCGACTTGCAAAACAAGGCTTCAAAGAAATAGTCATCAATATTGCACATCTCGCCGAGCAATTTGAACCCGCTTTGGGCGATGGCTCCAATTATGGAGTCAACATTACTTATTCTGACGAATCTAAATGCGGGGCACTGGAAACTGCCGGCGGTTTGGCTAATGCCATTCCGCTTATTAATTCAGACCCTTTCATAACGGTTAATGCCGATATATGGACGGATTTTGACTTTCGGCAACTTCTAGAACAACCACCTCAATACGCCAAATTAGTGATGGTTTCCAACCCTGAACATAACCCAACTGGTGATTTTGCAATGAATCCAGATGAAAAGTTGCAGGAAAAGAGCGACGGCACAAGCACAGCATTGACTTACAGTGGCATCGCCATTTACCAAAAAAGCGTGTTTAAAGAATTGCCCATCAGCAAACAAGCGCTTGCACCAATATTTCGGCAATTAATTAGAAAGAAACACCTAGATGGTCTAAAGTTAACCGGTATTTGGCATGATGTAGGTACGCCTGCGCGCTTAGAGGAAATTCAGCGGAATGTAGACTGTAAGTATAACCACCACCCTTGAACCACTGAAGCCCGATCGTGTTCTTAGTAAACACATTCGCTAAGTGCTTTTATGTGCAAAAGTGCTTTTATGTGCAAAATAGGCACTGGTGCGTGCCTATTAATATTAAGAATCAAAGCTGGCGAACAAAATTTTCAGCTAACTTCTTCCCTATTATGAGTGGCGAACTCTTTACATCAAAATCCGCCAACTGAGCCACTACCAACCCTTGATATCCGCAAGGATCTATACCTTGAAAAGGCGTCATATCCATATCCACATTAAAACTTAAACCGTGATAACTGTTACCACGGCGAATCCTTAAGCCCAGGGCCGCAATTTTTGCTTGGTCAACATATACCCCAGGCGCATCCTCTCTACGATCAGCGCTGACCCCCCATTCTTGCAGCATATCAATAACGCACTGTTCGAGCCCACGCACTAATTTTTTAACGCCAATGTCGTGATTCTTTAAATGCAGTAACGGGTACATCACAATTTGGCCAGGGCCATGATACGTTATTTGACCTCCGCGATCTGTTTTAACCACCGGTATATCACTCGGCCATAAGGTACCCATCTCACAAGCCGTGCCTTGGGTATACACCGCAGGATGCTCAAGTAGCCATATTTGGTCGGGGGCCCCGTCTGTGCGCTCGCTAGCATACGCCTTCATCGCAGCATAAGATTGCTCATACGCAACCTTGCCAAAACACTTTACCAACACCTTACGTCCTGCGGACTGGGTCTGAAGCTGAAACTCTTCCTGCGTGCGCATCTAAATCAATCGTTTCCTATTAATAACCCAACGTTCACGCTTATAACGTCATGACCACTCGTGCAGAGTCAGCAATTAGCTTGTATATTGACTCTAACTCATCACGATTTTTAATGCGCACCGTCAAGGTAACTGATTCAAATTTTCCCGTTTTGCTGGTGTTGCCAGAAACGCCTAACAAGGCACCGTCATCTAACAGAGGCAACACTAAACCTCGAAGATATTGCTGAGCCGGAACATCACTTTGCGCTCGACACATGGCTTTAAATGAAAAATTGGTGGGGTATTCGATTAAATCGAACCCATCTTTTGGGTCTTGCGACATGATGAAATTCACAATAAAAGGTCTAGCCCAAGACTAACCTCTCAGGCAATTAAATTGATGTAAAAACAACCCACTTGCACGCACGCAGGTTTATGTAATAAATACTAACTCGATACCCCTAAAAAAACGCCATGCCCGAGTAACTTAGTCGTCAAATGTCTCACGCCAGCGGAGCTTAATCGAATCAATGATGCTTTTCCACCACCCAGCCTCCTTAATTGTACTCATGGCAACCAGCGGCGTGGCGTAAATTTCACGTTCATCAAGCATTAGCCTAACCATTCCTGCAGCAGCGCCGGTTTGAATCGGGGCCTCCAAATATGGGCTATGCTCTACTATTTTTCGAATGTCTTTTATTCGGCCAGCGGGCACTACAACATTGGCTGGGTTAGCCACCTGTAAGTGCAATTCATCGGCTTCTCCGGCGTATATTTTAACCGATGCCAGACCACCTTGTTCGTTTAACAAACTGGCTGATTGAAAGTTCTTAAAGCCATATTCAAGCAAAACGCGTACTGCTTTTTCTCTCTGCTTTGTGCCTTCAGCACCTAATACGACCGCTATCCATCGTTGATCACCCCGTTTTGCGCTAGCAACCAAACAGTAACCCGCCGCCTCGGTAAACCCCGTCTTCAACCCATCAACACTGTCGTCTTTCCACAGTAGCTTATTACGATTGTACTGCGTAATATTATTATGAGCGTAAGATTTCTGCGCAAACCATGGATAGTATTCAGGGAAATCTCGGATCAATGCCGCGCTCAATGACAAAATATCCGCCGCACTCATTCGGTGCCCTTGCGCAGGTAAGCCAGTACTATTCACAAAAAAACTGTTCGAGAGTTTAAGCTCACGCGCGCTCTTATTCATAAGTGCAGCAAAGGCCGGTTCACTGCCACTCACATGTTCGGCTAAAGCAATGGAAGCATCATTACCGCTTTGAATCACCATGCTTTTTAGTAATTCTTCAAGACTGATTCGAGTGTTCACATCGGCAAACATTCGAGAGCCTTCGGCACGCCAAGCATCTTCACTGATGGGCACCATATCATCCAGGCTAATACGCTTCTGTCTAAGCTCTGAGAACAGCACATAATTGCTCATAAGCTTAGTAATGCTGGCCGGGGGGCGCGGTTCTTGTGCATTTTTTGCGGCCACAACCCACCCACTGTTCATTTCCATAAGGGCCCATGCCTCAGCTTGGATGTCAGGCAGTGATGCGGCAATTGGCACATCAACTATCTCAGCAGTATGACCGTTCAAGGGCAAGGCTAACACTAAAGCCAAAACCACATACACAGATACTATTCGCTTAACGGGCTTATCTTTGATCACAACGTTCTCTACTTTACTATTAACAAAAGGCTTTATTTTTGACTGCATTTTTTAGCAAAAAATTTATAGGGGGCTCTGATTTAATTGATTTTGCTTTGGCAGAGTCGTCTTTGCGTTATCCAATTAAGGCGTTGAACATCAAGATTCGTCACTCGAACTTTGAGGCGCAGTAACGCAAAGCAGTGAGTGGAAAACTCACTTGAGAGGGTTTATTTTATCGTGACAAAGCCAGACTTTCGCTGTTGTGCTATCGCCTGACTTAAGTCATACACAGCCATCGCGTATAAAACACTGTGGTTATATTGAGTAATGGCATAAAAATTACGGTGAGTGTAAAAGTAGACGGGTTGAGGGCCATCATCTAATTTATTAGCGGGGTAATCATCACTCTGATTAGTATTTGTTTTTTGCTCTGGCTCAACACTGGATAAAGTTTTACCGCCACCCTTTTTAGCACCCTGAGCAGCGACTTGCCATTTACTCTCTGTGGGTTGATTCAACTTGCTCTTATCAACGTCTGCGGGTGCAGTAACAAGTTCAGTGGCTGCTTTTTTCTTAGGCGGTTTTACCTGATCGGCCCTTTTAACAGGCAAAGTAAGGCTCTGACCACGAAAAATATCGCCTTTACTATTAATGTTATTCAGTTTGATCAACCTCCCGCAGGGTACGTTTAAGCGCTCAGCAATCTGACAAACGGTGTCACCAGCGCGCACTATGTATTGATTCGACTTTTTCTCATCTCGCACAATTTCACTGGCGTCCATCATTAAGACCCCCAGTTTTTCATTGCCGTCTATATCCGCATTTAAATTGGCACCACGCGCACGAAGCTCGGCTGCCGTATGTCTAACTTTACGCTTACGACTGGCCAGTTCTGCCACCTTATTTGACACCACAGTGGTGGGCTGAGAAGTCACTGGCTCTCCGGTTTTCCAGCCGTTTTCGATAAAATAATTAGCAATGCTGCCAATGGCATCTTCTACCTGACCAATAAGATCGGTACTGCCATCGGCGTTAAAGTCCACGGCGTAGTTTCGGTAGCTGCTTGATATGAATTGTGGGTAACCAACGGCACCAGCATAAGACCCTAAAATATTAGTGGCATCTAAATTGTTTTCTTTGGTGAGTATCAAAAACTCTTCAAGTTCTCCAGCAAAAAATTGGCTGCGGCGAGGAAAACCCGTCACTAGAGACACCAAACTGTCCAGAACCTTATGCTTACCTTTATATTTACCGTACTTCGATTCCACTCCGATGATGGCCACGATTATTTCAGCCGGCACACCATATTCACTCTCAGCGCGTTCCAAAAAGCGTTGATGTTGCTGCCAAAACTCAACGCCTTGATCAATTCTGTCTTGTTTAAGAAATAATTTACGGTACTTACCCCATGTGAATTTGTATTCCGCTGGGTTCATCATGGCATCCAACACACTTTGTTGAACTTTGGCCGCACTAAAGATGGTATCCAATTCACTTTGAGAGTAATGCCCATCGCTAATCAACTTATCAGCAACGGCTTTTACCTTCGGATGATCCGTCAGTTCGATTGCTTGAATCGAACCATTGATCAGTAAAGTTAAACAACAAAAAATTGGTAAAGCACATTTAAAAATCATAAATTTGAAACCCAAAAAATCAAACTGAAGTACGGTCTCTTAGACCAATTGTTCGGCCGTTCACCTTCTAGGTGAGACATTAAACTGCTAGTGAGACATTAAACTGCGATGATGATGAATGCTCATTAAGATACCGAAACCCGCCATTAAGGTCACCATTGATGTCCCGCCATAACTAATTAACGGTAATGGTACCCCAACCACGGGCAACATTCCTGAAACCATCCCAATGTTAACAAAAACGTAAAAGAAAAACGTCATGGATAAACTGCCTGCAATCAAACGCGAGAATGTATCTTTTGTGTAGTAGGCAATATAAAGACCACGCCCGGTAATAATAAAATACAACACCAACAACAGCAAAAAGCCAATAAAACCATGCTCTTCAGCAAATACTGAGAATATGAAGTCTGTATGACGCTCAGGAATGAACTCTAACTGTGATTGGCTGCCATCAAGCCAGCCTTTACCCTGCGCACCACCTGAACCAATGGCAATCATTGATTGAATAATATGATACCCAGCCCCCAAGGGGTCTTCCCAAGGGTTAAACAAGGTTTGTATTCGCCGTTGCTGATAAGGATGTAGAAATTGATACAAAACCGGTATCGCCACAGCGGTCATGGTCACAATTGCCGCAATGTGCTTCCATGCAAAACCAGCAAGAAAAATAATCAAACCGCCAGACATGAGAATCAATATTGTGGTGCCTAAATCCGGTTGCTTGAGTATTAAGGCCGCCGGTGTCGCTAACACCAAGGCGGCGAAGAATAGACTCAGTTTGGACGGTGGCAACGACTTTCGTGTTAACACCCATGCGACCATCATCGGCACGGCAATTTTCATTAATTCTGATGGCTGAAAACGCATAAACCCAAGATTTAACCATCGTTGCGCGCCCTTTCCTGTATACCCAACCAGCAGCACCAATACCAACATAATCATGCCGATGGCAAACAAAATCGGAGCCACTCGAAACAGTGTCTCTGGGCGTACTTGAGCGATGGTCAGCATAACGACCACTGCTACCCCCATTCTTACTCCCTGACTGAAAATAAGCCGAGTGTTTTCGCCACCAGCACTCCATAAAATTAATAAGCTAACAATGCACAGAATTAACAAACAAACTGTCAGAGGTATATCAATTTTAAACCGAATCATTGCCCCCCCGTTAGTGTGCATCTAGCGTAGGCCGAGAATCGAATGCGCCATTATTGTCTACGTTTTCAACAGCATTTGCGTCTTTACCAAGCAAGTAAAAATCCATGACTTTTCTTGCCACTGGGGCCGCAACACCACTTCCACTGCCTCCATTTTCGACAATAACGGCCACGGCTATCTTGGGCTTTTCTACCGGTGCAAATGAAACGAACAGCGCGTGATCTTTCTGAAATTCTGACAGTTTGCTTTCGTCGTACTTTGCACCTTGCGGAATGCTAACGACTTGTGCTGTACCGGTCTTACCGGCAATGGTGTATTCGGCATTGAGTCCTGAACGTCTAGCGGTGCCACGAGGGTGTTCTACCACCGCTTGCATGGCCGAAATAATGGCATCGAAATTATCTTTACTGGCCCCTACTTCACTTAAGGTTTCACCTTGAAATATGACTTCAGTCTCACCACTTTGCACCATTCTGTTGACTAATTTTGGTTCAATTCGTACTCCACGGTTTGCTAATGTGGCCGTCATTGCCCCCAACTGTAATGGGGTAGCCAACGTAAACCCTTGACCAATACCTGTGATCAAGGTTTCGCCTGGGTACCATGGGGTGCCCCTTACTCGGCGTTTCCACTCTTTAGATGGCAACAACCCTGATGGCTCACCGTTAAGGTCAATCCCAGTTCTTTTTCCTAGCCCAAATTTACCAAGAAACGTCTGCATCTTGTCAATGCCCATCCAATTAGCAAGCTGGTAATAATAAATATCACATGACTGCATAATCGATTCAGCCATAGACATGGGGCCATGCCCGCTGCGTTTCCAGCACCGATACCGATGGCTGCTGCCTTTTAGCTTATAAAACCCCGGGCAAGTGATCGAAGCGTTACGATTCCATCCGTTCTCAAGGCCTGCTAATGAAATCAAACCTTTGATCGTGGACCCCGGAGCGTATCGCCCATTCAATGCCCGATTTAATAACGGTCTATCAACGTCATCACGTAGGGCGTTGTATGAGCGGTGTCCAATGCCATTAACGAATTCATTCGGATCGTAAATGGGGCTACTAACAAACGCTAATACGCCACCAGTCTCAGGCTCTATGGCGATGACCGAACCTCGCCTATCACCCAAATACTCACGCGCTTTAACTTGTAAATCGGCATCAATATTAAGGTGTATATCATTGCCTGATACAGGAGGGTTTAAGTTCAAGCGTCTTACACGTTGACCGTGTGCGTTCGTTTCAACCTGTTCAAACCCCACTTTGCCCAATAATTGTTCTTCATAACGCGCTTCAATACCAAGTTTACCAATGTAATCGGTCCCCTTATACGCCTGTTGGTCGATGGTCTCTAAATCTCGCCTGTTTATTCGCCCTACATAACCTAATACATGCACCAACTCGCCACCATAAGGGTAGTTACGTTGCAAGCGAGGCTGCACCTCAGCGCCTAAAAAGCGATGTTTGTTGACCAAAAAACGAGCAACTTCTTCTTCCGATAAATTCACTTTCAAGACTTGCGCCTCAAAACTTGGGCGAGCACGGACAATCGAACGAAATTTACGAATATCATTGGGCGTTAATTCAATAACTTTAGCAACTTCATCGAGCAACGCGGTCATATCCTTGACGTTTTCAGGCACCACTTCCAAAGTAAAAACGGGAATATTTTCCGCCAATACTTTACCGTTCCTATCAAATATTTGTCCGCGAACCGGCGCCACGGGAACCAAGCGCACTCGATTATCTTTAGAAAGCACTTCAAAACGCTGATGGCTCATGATTTGCAAATACCAAACACGAGCCACCAAAATCACCCCTAAAAAACCCAGTAAAATCACAAGAGCAATCAACCTGGAATGTATCAGATTGGTCTCACGCAGATAATCTTTTAACTCAATGTTTTCTTTTACCATTATCAAGTGCTACTCACGGCTTTTTCTTAACTGTTCGCGTGCAGCCAAATTAACGAATTCGGTAAACACGGCGCAATTCGTCTAATAGAATATTAATGAATGGCCATACGACAAAATTACCAAGTAAAGAATACCAGTCACGGATTGAAATACGTGCATCACCGACCATGCCCTCAAACCAGAGGCTAACGAGTTTAAATGCCGCAACAAAAACCACCACCAAGAACACTTGCTGCCAACGCGATGTCACTCTTAATTGCAAATGCGATAAGTTGACGAAAAATGCCAATGTTGCTAAACCAACACTGAGTACACCAAAATTTTTAGCCCGCAGCACTTCAAGTATGGTGCCAACAATAAAACCAGCCACTGGGCCGATCTTCGACGGCGCCAACAACGCCCAATAAACAATCACTAACGCGACCCAATCAGGCCAAAATAAAGACAGCCAATCCGGAACTTGAACCAACATTAACGTGAAAGCCACAAAACACGATAATGTAAATGCCCAATATATTCTAGACGACGATTGTGCCTGA
This sequence comes from uncultured Arenicella sp., assembly GCA_937974565.1. Classification (GTDB taxonomy): domain Bacteria; phylum Pseudomonadota; class Gammaproteobacteria; order Arenicellales; family Arenicellaceae; genus Arenicella. The sequence continues at coordinate 15,089 of CALJWL010000050.1, read as the reverse complement.
GTGTTCATTCAACACCTCGGCTTGATGAGTTTTTAAGGGTATTGGCCGCGCGTTTTTCTCTCGACAACAATAAAACGTGGTTCGAACGGTCTAATTTACCAATAGGTGACGCAAAAACTTGAATAAAGGCCTCATCTTCGATCATTTTCACCTCACTGACTTCCGCCACAGGGTAACCGTTAGGGAAACGCCCCCCGAGACCAGAACTGAGCAAGATATCCCCTTCTTTGATGTCTGAGTTTTGATTTAAATAAGGCACCACTAAGCGCGATAAACTTCCTGTTCCACGCACAATCGTACGCAAACCATTACGTTCTACTTGCACGGGCAAGGCATGCCCTGGATCTGTGATCAGAACAACAATGCTGCTTAAAGGCATAACTTCAGTAACTTGACCAATCACCCCTTTATCATCAATGACCGCTTGCCCAACATACGCACCGCTGCTTAAGCCACGCCCCACCGACACGCGATGATTGTCTCGATCTAAATTAACGTGCATTAACTCTGCTAAAGTTACTTTTTCTTCCAAACGTTCAGTGGCATCCAGTAGCGCCCTTAATCCTTGGTTTTCTTCTTGCAGCGTACGAAGCAATAACGTTTCAGATTTAAGCTTGAAATACTCACTCTGAAGATTCTCATACGCAATCTTTACATCAGGCTCGGCTGAAAGTGTACTCGAGAACCAATTTCCTATCATGGATGGCATCGATGCCAATCCTTGAATTGGCCGCAAACCGATTGACAATAAATTGCGCGGGCCTGTCAGCCATAATGTATTAGCATCCACAATCATCAAGCTGATGGAGGTGATAATAACGGCTCCAAATTGTATCCAGCCATTGCTTTTTCGAAATTGGTTCGCCACGGCTATCTTTTTACTTTAATGGCTGGCTTTATTACAAAAAGCCAGCTAATTCGACGGATCGTTAACATCGGTGGAGACTAGCAATATTACAGGTCACGCCAAAACCCTCTTCTACCCTAATAAAGAGTTACTCGTGCGCGAAAACATCACCTAGATTATCCATTTCTTCCAGCGCTCGACCACAACCACGAGCCACACACGTTAATGGATCATCGGCAATGACCACCGGCAGGCCGGTGTCTTCCATCAAACGACGATCCATATCTCGCATTAATGCACCACCGCCAGCAATGACCATCCCCTTATCACCAATGTCAGCGCTCAACTCAGGTGGCGTTTGCTCCAATGCCTGCTTAATCGTTTGTACAATTGATTCTAATGGGTCACTGATAGCCGAGTAAATTTCTTTGCTGCTGAGTGTAACAGCACGCGACAAGCCCTCAGCAATATCACGACCTTTCACTTCCATTTCTCGCTCTTCAGACTTATCCCATGCGGTCGCGATGGCTTTTTTAACTCGTTCAGCACTGGCTTCACCAATCAATAAACCGTGATTCCTTCTAACGTGGTTTATGATCGCCTCATCAAACGTGTCTCCGGCTACTCTCAGCGAGGTGCTGTATACCATACCACCCAATGACATCACGCCTACTTCAGTGGTTCCGCCCCCAATATCAAGCACCATAGAGCCTGTTGGCTCAGCAACCGGTAAATTAGCGCCGATTGCAACCGCCATGGGCTCTTCAATTAAATACACTTCGCGCGCACCAGCACCGTAAGCAGACTCACGAATCGCGCGACGCTCAACTTGAGTGGATCCGCAAGGCACGCAAATAATAATTCGAGGGCTACCTTGCAAAAATCGATTCTCTTGAACTTTTTTTATAAAATACTTCAACATCTTTTCCGTAACGTTGAAGTCTGCAATTACGCCATCTTTCATCGGGCGTATCGCTTTAATTGAACCCGGTGTGCGACCCAACATTTTCTTAGCTTCAGCGCCTACGGCCAAAATGCTTTTGTTATTTAAACCACCACCAGGAGCATACCTTATCGCAACAACTGAGGGCTCATTAAGAATGATGCCTTTCTCTTTTACGTAGATTAATGTGTTTGCAGTGCCAAGATCAATCGCCAGATCGTTGGAGAAAAGCCCTAAAATGCTTCGAAACATGGTTTATAAATAGTTACGTGGAATTGTTGTTCTTATGATACCCATCAGCGAAATATATAATGATAACGTTAGATAAAGTTCAACGGGATTTAAGATCAGCCCTGTACTCATTTCTAACAGTCAATGAAAAACGCGACGGCTCGCATCCGTGATCAACCACTCATACGATGAGGTGACTAACCACAAATCAAGCCGCGATTGTACAGCGTATTGCTCCACGGCGCTATTCAACAAAAACGCTATCTGTGGTAATTTCATGGTTTGTTAACTCTTAGTGACACAGCGACAGGCCAATAAAGCGAATGACAAGCTTTTATTAGTGGAAAATGAGTTATGTTTCTTGTTTCACAAAGCAAATTTAGTTAACGGCTGTCATGCTTATGATGAGTTAAATTAGGCCAAATACTTCTCGACAATATAATCGCCCATCACATCGTTTTTACGAAGATAGACCCAACCAGAATAATTAGGTTACAACCCATGGCATTAGATAACGACACAGTGCGAAACATCGCACGTTTGGCACGCTTGGACGTTCCAGATAATCAACTCGAAAAATACAGTGGCGAACTCAGCAGCATACTGGATTTGGTGGCACAAATGGAAGCCGTTGACACGGAAGGTGTAGAACCAATGACGCATCCTTTTGATGCCACTTTGCGTATGCGAGCCGATGAGGTTAGCGAACAAAATAACCGCGAAAATTTTCAGGCAGTGGCGCCAAACACCGAAAACGGTCTGTATTTAGTACCAAAAGTAATAGATTAGTGCAACTTGCATCTTCATTTTGCCAATACAAACAACCTAAAATAATAGGAAATAAGTTTTGACCATCACCACATTAGCCGAGTTATCGGCCAACCTAAGAAATGGCAAGGTCTCGAGCGTTGAACTTACAAAAGAGTATCTTGATCGTATAGAATCAAGTGAACACAATGCATTCATCAGTGTTACCTCAGACCAAGCACTTAAATCAGCCCTTGCAGCAGACAAACAACGTAGCAGCGAAGACAACTCGTCGGCCTTATTAGGCGTTCCTATTGCGCAAAAAGACATATTTTGTATTGAAGGCACACGCACCACCTGCGGTTCAAAAATACTGGAAAATTTTGTTGCCCCTTACACCGCTACGGTAGTCCAGAACATGCACAATTCTGGCATCGTAACCCTTGGTAAAACCAACATGGATGAGTTTGCCATGGGCTCATCCAATGAAACTTCTTATTTCGGTGATGTAAAGAACCCGTGGAGCAGTCGTCAGGCAGGCGGTAGTAAAGGTAACCTGGTTCCTGGAGGCAGTTCCGGTGGCTCAGCGGCGGCCGTTTCAGCCGGTCTGACGCCAGCCGCCACCGGTACTGATACCGGTGGTTCTATTCGCCAACCGGCTGCATTCTGTAATTTAACGGGCGTCAAACCAAGTTATGGTCGTTGCTCACGGTATGGGATGATTGCATTTGCATCGTCCTTAGACCAAGCAGGGCCGATGACTCATACGGCCGAAGACGCCGCCTTGTTGTTAAACACCATGGCTGGTTTTGATATAAAAGATTCAACGTCATTAGATGTGCCAAGTGAGGACTTTACACGCGATCTAGGCGCTTCAATTAACGATTTGACTATTGGCCTGCCTAGTGAATTTTTTGGCGATGGCCTAGACAACGACGTGGCCGTTTTGATCGAAAATGCTATAAAAGAATACGAAAAACTTGGAGCAAAAATCAAAGAAATCAGTTTGCCAAACTCCCATTTAGCTTTGCCAAGTTACTACGTAATTGCCCCTGCTGAAGCATCCTCTAATTTATCGCGCTTTGACGGCGTGAGGTATGGCCTAAGAGCCGAGCAGTACACCGACCTAGTGGACATGTACACTCAAACTCGTACCCAGGGTTTTGGTGATGAAGTAAAACGCCGAATCATGATTGGCGCCTACGCGCTGTCCTCGGGTTATTACGATGCTTACTACGCTCAGGCGCAGAAATTGCGACGCTTAATATCCAACGATTTCACCAATGCATTTAAGGAGTGTGACGTTATCATGGGCCCCACCACACCTAGCCCAGCCTTTGCGTCAGGCTCCAGAAGCGATGACCCTGTGTCCATGTACTTAAACGACATCTATACAATTCCCGTCAATCTAGCAGGCTTACCCGCCGCGTCAATTCCTGCTGGGTTTACGCAAAACGGCTTGCCGGCCGGTTTGCATTTAATCACACCCTATTTAAGTGAGTCAAAATTGCTCAACATAGCACACCAGTATCAATTAGTGACCGACTGGCACCGTCAATCACCCCTCACCACCAGAGGTAATGCGTAATGTTTACTTGGGATAAACAGTGGGAAGTTGTGATTGGTTTAGAGGTTCACACTCAATTAAAAACGCAATCAAAGATTTTTTCAGGCAGCTCTATCGCCTATGGAGCCGAACCAAACACTCAAGCCAGCGCGGTCGACATAGCCTTGCCTGGCGTGCTACCTGTAATGAACTTAGAGGCCGCACGTCTAGCCGTAAAATTTGGCTTAGCCATCGGCGCAAACATTAACAAACGCAATGTATTTGCACGTAAAAATTATTTTTATCCTGACCTGCCCAAAGGCTACCAAATTTCACAGATGGAATTGCCCATCGTTGGCTTCGGTGAGTTAGAGATAGATACCGAAAATGGAGTAAAGACCATTGGCATAACACGGGCTCATCTCGAAGAGGATGCAGGCAAATCGTTACATGAAGACTTCCAAGGCCAAACCGGCATAGACTTAAACCGCGCAGGCACCCCACTGCTTGAAATTGTCTCTGAACCTGACATGCGCTCACCGACAGAGGCAGTGGCTTACTTAAGAAAACTTCACAGCTTGGTTCGCTACATTGAAATTTGCGACGGCAACATGCAAGAAGGTTCTTTTCGTTGTGATGCCAATGTTTCAATTCGCCCACGTGGTCAAGCCGAATATGGCACGCGCACTGAACTTAAAAACATTAACTCATTTAGGTTCGTAGAACGTGCCATTGAATACGAGATAGAGCGTCAAATAGACATTCTGGAAGACGGCGGTGAGATCGTGCAAGAGACTCGCTTGTACGATGCAGATAAACACGAAACACGCTCCATGCGTTCTAAAGAGGAAGCTCACGACTACCGTTACTTCCCTGATCCAGACCTGCCACCCATGGTGCTAGAAGACAGTTTCATCAGCGAAATAAAGGCAACACTTCCAGAACTGCCCAGCGAAAAGCGCGCTCGGTTTGAACAAAAGCTAGGGTTATCGCCAGCGGACGCCACCGTTCTAACGGCTGATCGAGCCGTTGCTGAGTTCTTCGAAAACACGGCCAACACCACCAAGGCAGAAAACAAGGTCGTCGCCAATTGGATGACCGGCGAACTGTTTGCCAACCTTAATAAATCAGAGTTAGACATCACTGAGTCACCGATATCAAGCGCTCAACTCGCAACCCTACTGGATCGGGTTTGCGATAAAACGCTCTCGGGAAATACCGCCAAAAAAGTGTTTTCGGCTTTATGGGAGCAAGAAGGTGACGTCGATGACATCATTGCTGCCAAAGGCCTCAAACAAATTACCGACACAGGCGAAATAGAGTCAATCGTTGATGAAGTGATCTCTAACTGTCCCGATCAAGTTGCGCAATTTAAAGAAGGTAATGAAAAAGTAATCGGCTTTTTGGTCGGTCAAGTTATGCAACGATCCAAAGGCAAGGCCAACCCACAAATGGCCAATCAAATGCTACAGGAAAAATTAAAGTGACCGATCAACCAACTTTTTCCGAACTCTTAGACACTCTAAGCCCGATACCTGACGGCACGGCCTCAAATGAAATTTGGCGCATGACCATTACCGACAACTGGTTGCAAGGCCGCACCACTTACGGGGGCTTGTCAGCCGCTATTTGCTTGGCATCCGTAGAAAAATCGTTCCTTAATTTACCACCACTGAGGTCTGCTCAAATTAATTTTATTGGCCCCGTCGCAGGCGAGATATCCATCAAACTCAATCTTATGCGGCAAGGGCGCTCGGTAACTTACATCAGTGCCGAAATGAATGGTGAAAAAGGCCTAGCAACGCACGCCATTTTTTGCTTTGGTCAAAGCCGTGACTCTAAACTGAATACGTGTTTCACATCACGACCCAAAGGCGTGCCCAGTGTATCCGAATCAACCGACTTTTTCGATTCTGAGTTTGCGCCCGCGTTTGCGCGAAATTACGACTGTAAATTGGCTCAGGGCGGCCACCCCATCAGTGGATCAGAACACAATGAACACTATATGTGGGTCCGACATAAAGATAAAAATGCAACCAACATGCCCGCGCTGCTTGGCATAGCCGACATGCCACCACCCGCCGTGCTACCCATGTTTACTGAATTCGCCCCAATCAGCTCAATGACATGGATGCTTAACATCATAAGTGAAGATATTTCAACCGACGATGGTTGGTGGCTAATGAAATCCGCCGCGGAACACGCCAGCAACGGCTATTCAAGCCAAGACATGCACATCTGGAACAGCCGAGGTGATCACATAATTACCGCAAGGCAGAGTGTCGCTGTATTTTATTAAATATCAGAGCCTGCACTCTTGCACCGTTGCATCCACATTCACGTGATTAAACGTCGCTTCACCACTACAGTCTGCAATCTACTCAAACGAGTTTTGCTGCGATGAAATTACTTCAATCGCGATTTTGAGTGTCTCTAAAGAACCTGGCTTTTCAATCTCAATATACTCGGGCAGAGAACGCTCACTTACATTATCAATATTAATATATACGGCCAGAGCGATGTCTTTATTACCGTTCATGACATCTGTAGAATCTTCCCGCCATCGAATACCAAGGCTGTGCGCGCCAAACTTCTGCATTAATGCTTTAGCATTGTCGTTCTTGAATTGCTTCAGCGTATTGTAATTCGGATGGTCACTGATTACGGGTTTCATCTGTACACTTTTCGGCATTTGAAGTTCGGTTTCATTACTTAAAATAATAGCTCCGCAAGCGATTGCTAACGTCAGAACAAGACATACTGTTTTAGAAATCATAAATCCTCGGGCGCCTTCTTATGTTAAGGGAAGTTTTGTAAAAGTCGAATCCAACACCGAACACTAATGCTACGGTCTTCAACAAAACTTCCCACCTGTTCACCAATAAATCGATACGCAAATACTCAAAGTTAGCCTAATTTGATGCCAAACACATCCGAGATTTTCTTTCCATCAGTTCTTTTACCAAGAGCCTGCATCATTTTCAACGATGTTTTAAGTTTCATGTTGGACGTTCTGCCAGCCACTTCTTTAGAAAGCTTTTGTAGGTTTGACACATCTAATTCAGTTAACTGTCTACTGAGTACGTCTGATGTTGTGATTGCACCAGCGACTAAAGGTTTAAGAGCATGAACCGTTGCACGTTGTATATCTCTATCCTGAGCTAATAAACGCAGCAATTCATCACGATTATTGTCAACAAATTGGTTAACCATACGTCCACGCTTAGTTTTACTCAATTGAGATTGAATATCACGCGAAATTCCAGCATGAAAACGCTTCGAAGAGGCCAAAGGCCGTTTAAGTTTGAAAAAATCAGCGGGTATCTTAGTGCCAGGGCGAATCAAGTCTGCACTCGTAAAAGTGTGCAACGAATTAGACACAACAACCTCTTCACTTGTCACTTCGGAGTCAAACAGGCCATCTAGAAACGAGGCAAAAGCACCACTGCACAAAGTAGTTAAATTTAACTCTGAAAAAACGTTTTGTATTCTGCACCCCACACCCGTTGTTCCACCACCGGCAAAGTGCAGCCCAACAACGGGTTTGATTTCAGAATCAGGGTCTATGACTTGTTGACTAAAAATAAGTGAGCCTGAATCACCTCCAGATGACCAATCAGAACTTGGGCTGGCCGTGTCTATACGAAAGCAATCAACAAAAGTGTGCCCACTGGTTAATGTCGTGGTGTAATCAGCATCATCAACAATCCCAAATGTATGCTCGGTGGTTCGCCCAAATTTTTCGACATCCATGTCTAACAGAACATCATCAATGGCATACACCGCTGGGGAAATATCGATGACCTCCGACTTATAAGTGTCTGCTGAAGTCGGATCACCGATAGCGCAATCAACCGTGTTATTCATTGTGGTGGATCGAGGTATTCCACGTTTAACCTCACCAATTTTATCAGCAGGAAAGCTTCCTCCATCCAACGTGCCAGGCTGAGCAATATCAACGCCCGCGACAGACCCCAAAACATGCTCATTACTTAGCATAACAATACTGTCGTCTTCTAAATCCCAAACCCAACCACCAAGAGTGCCCGCGTTGATAAAACCCGGCGGTGGCGGCGTGCCAATGCTGGAACCACCTGGAACTGGCCTTAGCCGGTCTTTCGGATCCATCTCATATTCAGGTCTTGGACACTCAATAACATCCGTATCCACTGATACATCGCGCCCTTTTACTCGTGAGAAAAATTTATGTTTCTTCGGTATTGCCATTTCTTTGGACAATTTAGCATCGGGCCTCTTTTTCTCGACATAGTACCTCATGCACAGCTTATCAGTTGCCTTACCCGCCACTACCTTCCTGCCTATCCCCATGGAATGGGCTCCGCCTGCAAACTGTCTACTTGCTATATGACTCCCTCCTTTCAACTCCTTAGTAACTTTGTATGCGACACTTTCTTGTATTGATTTACTTGTCTTCTTTGCCATGTGAATTACCTCCGTATTAATAATCTAGTTTGCTTGCAAAACAGCTCTTTAAGCATTTAAGAAATCCTTCTATCCAAACCCTAAATAGTACCAACCAAGTTATAGTAGCAATCGTTTACAACAGACAAACCGGGTTACACACGATTGGTTTGGGATAATAACCAGCCTCTAAAACACAATCACATGCCTAAAGTGCGTCAATTCCTTTAACTTAGAGCTTCGATATTAAGAGTATTACAAAATGAAATGTTTCTAACAATTACCCAAACGGGTGAATTGATCATCTGTCTATTAATTTGGTGCGTAAATTGCCAAAATATAGGCGTAAAATAGGCTTACGCTAAAACAGAGAAAAACATGATCTATGGGGAGACTGTCATTTTATGGGGGAAATTAGCTTTCCATAAAAAAAACGGAATCAATCCAAATAATTGATTCCGTTTTTTTATAATGGCGCGCATGGAAGGATTCGAACCTCCGACCGCCTGGTTCGTAGCCAGGTACTCTATCCAGCTGAGCTACATGCGCGTAAACTTTTTCAAATTCTTTCTGACCAGCTAATCGTACAACTTGCTGCTTCAAGGTGCGAAATACTAATCTTTTGGTTCGGATTAATCAACGCTTTTTTAGTGCGTTTTTCCAAAAGTTTTATTGCTTATCTGACATCATTTACTGTGCTTAGAAACAATCTACAAACATTTGTTTTTTAAGGCTTTACACCGCATTAATTCACATTTACAAGACCTAAAAACGGTGTTGTAAATGGCGGAGAAGGAGGGATTCGAACCCTCGATAGAGCTATAAACCCTATACTCCCTTAGCAGGGGAGCGCCTTCAGCCACTCGGCCACTTCTCCGGTATTGCTTATTACGCTTACTAGCGTAATTTTTACTACTTAGACAATTCAATATTTGAAGCTATTAAGTTGTCAAAATCTAGATAAAATAGCACCTTAATCTACTGGCGCTATTTTACCTATTTTTTACGTATTGCCAACTGTTTTACTTGTTGCCAAGCGAATCATCGTCACCAAAATAATCAGCACCACGATAATCATGATCACTGCTGTAATCATCAGAGCCGCTTGCATCACCACCACGTTCCTCGCGTTTAATACGTTGATATATTTCTTCGCGATGAACAGGCACATCACGCGGAGCGTTAATACCGATTCTTACTTGGTTACCTTTGATGCCGAGAACAGTTACCTGAACGTCGTCACCGATGTTTAATGTTTCGTTAATACGTCGAGTCAAAATTAACATTGCGATCTCCAGTTTTTAAACGTCCAAACTTTTCCGAATTTGGCACGCTAACGAAGCAGTCCTATGCTGAGAATTAACTCAGCGTTTACCCCGTCATGAACCCTACCGCAGACAGTGCGCGTATTATATTGAAGTAGTTCACAAAATCCACAACTTCTTTAAAAAAACACTCACCACTTGCGATGTTTAACCCTAGTTTAGCTAAGTTCTTCTGCCTAGCTTAACTTTGATTTTATCACATCAACCGTCAACAGCCACTTTGGGCGCGTTAACAACTGATGAATATTACCTTTTTATAACTTTTTCACAGTCATCAGGGCTATTTTTCTTCAATAGAAAGCACTCAGCGATGCAATCTACGAAGCATTCTATGCGCCTAGATCAAAAGCAACGTGCAAAGCCTGAACAGCCTGCTCTAACTTTTGTTCATCGATAATGACAGAAACTTTAATCTCAGACGTAGAGATCATTTGAATGTTGATGTCATTGTCGGCTAATGTACGAAACATCGTGTTAGCCACGCCAGTGTGAGAACGCATACCCACACCAACAATCGATACTTTTGCAATTTTGTCGTCACCCTTAACATCAACAGCCCCTAACTCTTTGACCAGATGAGTGAGCAATTTCATGCATGGCAAATAATCGGCTCTTGGTACGGTAAAAGTTAAGTCGGTTAACCCTTTAGCGCTGGCATTTTGGATAATCACATCCACATTAATATGCGCATCGGAGATTGGCCCTAGTACTTGATGAGCCACACCAGGGTGGTCGGGGATGCCTCGAATGGTTAACTTCGCTTCATCACGTTGAAACGCAATGCCTGAGATCAACGGTGCTTCCATTGATTTATCCTCGTCTTCGTATGTGATTAAGGTGCCGGGGCCGTCTTCAAAAGACGACAAAACACGCAGAGGTACTTTATATTTGCCTGCAAATTCGACCGAGCGGGTCTGCAATACCTTGGCCCCTAAGCTAGCCAGTTCAAGCATTTCTTCGGCGGTAATACTATCTAGACGCTTAGCCTCGGGTACAACTCTGGGGTCAGTCGTATAAATTCCATCAACATCGGTATAGATACGACATTCATCGGCTTTAATCGCCGCCGCTACGGCCACCGCTGTGGTATCAGATCCACCCCGACCTAAGGTTGTGATGTTGCCTAATTCATCGACCCCTTGAAACCCAGCAACAACCACAATTCGCCCGTTATTCAAATCAAAGAGAATACGCTCGGCGTCAATATCTAAAATCCGTGCACGAGAGTGAACGTTATCGGTTTTTATAGAGACTTGGCCGCCAGTGTAAGAGCGCGCGTCATTACCACGTTTTTGCAAGGCCATAGACAATAGAGCAATGGTCACTTGCTCGCCGGTTGATACCAGAACGTCCATTTCACGTGCAGAAGGTGTGTCAGTGATGTCATTGGCCAAGCCAATAAGACGGTTTGTTTCACCGCTCATTGCAGAAACCACAACCACTAGCTTTTCACCAGCTTGATGTTTTTTTATTAGCTTGTCGGCTACCGCATTGATTCGTTCAACTGAACCAATTGATGTGCCACCGAATTTTTCTACAATTAAGCTCATTTATTAACTCTTAGGATCTAAAACCGCGACACTGCACATAAAAATAAGAAGCGCGGAGAGATCACAAAACGCGTAAATACATTAGCAACGGAGCTTGTATTTAACGATCGTTTTTGGGAAGCGCGATTAAACCTTGTTTAACCTTATGTGTAAATCCCTTAATGCGATATTCAGTGATAAAACGCCATATTTATTGAACAATTTGCACAATTAACGGAGAATATTCTGTGCGGTTTAAGAGTCATCAATAAGCAGAACTAATTAGGGTCGTCGTTTAACTTTTCTTCAATTCAATAAAATGTCATGACTGACGATCTCAGCAAGGTTCAAACTTGCTCAATAAGCCAAGGCTCGACGGCGTCTAGACACAACGATAATTTGCTTGCATCACTAATACCGCCTTCGGCCATATCAGGGCGGCCGCCGCCACGACCATCGGCCAATGCCGTAATGTGTTGAATGATTTTCCCTGCTGGATACCGTTTACAGATAGCTTTAGACACACCAGCCACCAACGTCACTTTACCGTTGACCTCAGCACCCAACACTATCACGCCGTTTTGGTGTTTGTCTTTAAAACTGTCTATGGTGGTTCTTAAAATACCTTTATCTGCCCCCTCTAAAATCGCAGTCAACAACACAATGTCGCCTAAATTTTTAATCTGCGTGTTGAGGTCGTCGCCAGATGAACCGCTGGCAATAAGTTGCTGAAGCTTCTTTTTATCGGCTTCTAGAGCCTTCGTTTGCCCTTGAATTTGCTCTATGCGCTTCGGCAGACCTTCAACGCCAATCTTAAGTAATGAGGCAGACTGACTCAACAACGCTTGCTGTTGGTTCACCCACGCCAGAGCGGTGCGCCGCGTGACCGCTTCCACACGACGGACTCCTGCTGCAACCCCAGACTCAGCTGTAATTTTAAACAACCCGATTTCAGAAGTGTTACCAACGTGCGTGCCGCCACACAGTTCGAAAGAAAACTCCCCCATACTGATGGTTCTGACGTCTGCACCGTACTTTTCACCAAATAAAGCTTCAGCCCCAGCTGCTTTGGCCTCATCAATGGGCATTACTTTAGCGATCACATCTCGTTGCTCAAATATCTGAGCATTCACCAACGATTCAATTTCCAAGATTTGCTCCACTGTAATGGGCATGTCATGGGAAAAATCGAAACGCAAACGCGTTGGGGTGACCAAAGAACCTTTCTGCTGAACGTGATCACCCAACACCGTCTTCAAAGCCGCGTGCAACAGGTGGGTTGCCGAATGGTTGGCCGCCGCCGCGTAACGTGCTTCGGCGTTCACCTGGGTGCGCACTTTGTCGCCTAATTTTAATGAACCACTCTCAACCTTGGTAAGGTGCAAAAAGGCACCATTTGGTAACTTCCGGCAATCGCTAACCATCAACTTAGCAGACTCAGAACTGATCACTCCTTCATCGCCACATTGCCCACCACCTTCAGCATAGAAAACGGTGGCATCAAGCACCACAATCACTTCCTGCCCTGCTGAAACAAAGTCCACAGCTTGGCCATCCACATTTAAAGCTAATACGGTGGCTGAAGTACTTAAGTTGTCATAGCCAACAAATTCGGTGGGAGAATCAACATCGACCGACACGTCTTCTTGACTAGCAAACTGACTGCCTGCGCGCGCTCGTTGGCGCTGTTCTTCCATTAATATTTTAAAACCGTCTTCGTCAATCACCATTTGCTTTTCACGAGCGACATCGGCCGTCAGATCGGCTGGGAAACCATAGGTATCGTATAAGAGGAATACCAAATCGCCAGGCACGATGCTGCCACTTAGGCCTTGGGTCTTTTGCTCGAAAATTTTAAGTCCCTGCTCCAAGGTTTCAGCAAACCGCAATTCTTCCTTCTCAAAAGCCGTTTCAATCAGTGATTGCTTGGCATTAAGTTCAGGGTAAGCCTCGCCCATTTCTTCAACCAAGGCTGACACGATTTCATGAAAGAACGGTGTTTTTCCACCCAGTTGATAGCCATGGCGTATAGCTCGACGAATAATGCGCCGCAATACGTATCCGCGACCTTCACTCGACGGCATTACTCCGTCGGCGACCAAAAACGAACACGACCTAATATGATCCGCAATAACACGAACCGAGTGATGTTTACGGTCACTTGTGCCTACAACGTTACAGATCTTGCTAATCAAATTATCGAACAGATCTATTTCATAATTATTGTTCACGTGCTGCATTACCGCAGAAATACGCTCTAAGCCCATGCCCGTATCAACCGAAGGTTTGGGTAACGGCGTGAGTACGCCATCGGCGCCGCGGTCGTACTGCATGAAAACCAAGTTCCATATTTCAATATAACGGTCGCCGTCTTCTTCTGGTGTTCCAGGGGGGCCACCCCAATATTGACTTCCATGATCGTAAAAAATTTCGCTACAAGGGCCACACGGACCAACGTCCCCCATGGACCAAAAATTATCCTTCGCTCCTATTCTGGAAAATCGCTCGGTGCTAACCCCCATTTCGTTAAGCCAAATGTCAGCGGCTTCTTGATCTTTCTCATAAACCGTGACCCATAACTTTTCTTCGGGCAAACCTAATTCTTTAGTTAAAAACGTCCAAGCGTATTTAATCGCATCACGCTTAAAGTAATCACCAAAGCTAAAATTACCTAACATTTCAAAGAAGGTGTGGTGACGAGCCGTGTAACCCACATTCTCTAAATCATTGTGCTTGCCACCGGCCCTTACACAACGCTGAGACGTGGTTGCACGCACGTAATTGGCTGTTTCACTACCCAAAAACAGGTCTTTAAATTGAACCATGCCTGCATTAGTAAACAACAAGCTTGGGTCGTTGCCTGGCACCAACGAACTGCTATCAACAATGGTATGACCACGATCGGCGAAAAAATCCAGAAATCGGGTTCGTAATTCAGCTGTCTTCATAACTATCAATAAATAACTGGATTCAGAATAAAATCTGAAATAGTCAACACAACGTATTTTGAAAGAGTGTTTATAGGCTAGATTACGTGCCGAGCTTGAACTAGTTCAAGCCAAACAAATGATTAGGCATCGCAACCGACGTGTGGAACGGTGTTTGGGATATGCTTCATGGTAAAACCTCGGCCTTGAAGAAATCGCGCTCGTTTCGATCAAGCATTATAGTCATTAATGGCTTGTTCACCATACATTTTATTTTATAAGTGCGCGACATTAGCGTCTAAATATTGCTCCACACTATCCGATCACCCTGTCTTTTTTGTATAGTCGCCTGCCAATACTCATTTAAGGAGTCTCTGCAAAAAACGAATTTAGTATAATGCACAAGACCGATTAATCCGAACCAATAACAATCATGAAACAGCCAAGCTTTGCTGATTTAGCCTACGAGAATAAAAAGAAAATAACCCGAAAGGAGCGATTTCTTGGAGAGATGGATTCAGTCTTGCCTTGGTCAGTAATGCTTAAACCTATCAAAACCAAGTACCCCAAAG
>CALJWL010000049.1 GCA_937974565.1 uncultured Arenicella sp. | reverse complement strand
TGCGCGTCGTGTTTAAACAACGTTTTGCGGCCCGCTGGGTCAACGATTTCTTTGATGCGTTCACCAAAATAGTTCAATTGAGTGACTCTGCCCACCGGGTCAATCACGCGCACCAAGCGCTCAACGCCATCATACTCATAGCGCGTTGTATTGAAGTTTCGATCCGCGTGGCTTTCCAACAGACCGTCAGCCGAAAACGTTTTAACCCGGCCGTCTTTGGTGGTGAGCCTATAACCGGTGGGGGTTTTCTCAAACGTCGAATAATTACTGGCCGGCGAGCGATAACTGAGGTCCGCGTTGCGGCGATAGACAAAATGATTACCACCGCCTTCATCCACCAGCACGACCGAATCATCAAAATTGGGGTGCAATCTGGCAACGCCCTTGATCGTCCAACCGGCGCCATAAGGGCTTTGGCTGTGATTGATAATCGTTGCTTCACCGCCGGTGGTGGTGGCACGCCTTGACACGTTAAATAAACAGTTAACGGTGTATTGATATGGGTATAAGCCGGTTGGCAGATTAGATGCATCAAACTGCTGCGCTTGCAGTGATGGCGGCGATGTAAATACCCCATTTCCGAATACTAATTCACTGGTGTCAGAAAACACTTCGGGCCCATCAATGCCGCCAATACTCAGGCGCTGAGACATGGCTCTGGGGGGCGGCAGGCTCATGCTGGTCTCAAAGGTCAACACTGGGCTTGGGTTTGCATGATCGGAGTTATACACGAATTGTAATGACCGAGCTTGCCCCACTGAGTAATAAGGTGCAATGCTGTGATAATCTCGATACTCACCTTGATTCAGCCCGCCGGATGAAGCCACAGGGCCGGCGGGGTTTTTACTGGGGCATTTACAATCGGGTTCAGGCCCCGCTGGCTCGGCATTCGGGGGTTGAGGCGTAAATCCGTGCCACGAGTTATTAAACACCACTCCGCCGATGGAATCCACGGTTTTACCATCGGCGGATACTTGAGCTTCGCCGGTTTTTTCAAAGGCGCCGGTGTCGTGATTTAAACCAAACACATCTACGATGGTTCCCACGGGAAAGCCTTCGATGTTTGGAAAAGACGCGCGCGCTGGGGTGGTGTAGTTAATGCCAAACGGTTGAACCGCGATGTAAACTGATAAATCCAGATCGTCGGGCATGGGCGCTGGGCCGAATTCCACATCGGGAATTCGGCTGATGGAAATAATGCCGTCGTACAATCGACCGTCTTCGGCTTCCACATTCGCGGTTCTGGGGTCAATGTGCAGTTCTATTGGGCCGTAATTAACACCCTCAAAAATAACGTCACTGCTGCGAATGGTGGTGGCTTGAAACGGGTCAACTTTATCGGCACTGGCGATGTCCAACGGCATCAAATACACAGGGGCAAAAAGGTGATTCTCAACACCGGCCACCATGTTAAATTGCTCAGGAATAGTCGCAAAAGTGCCCAGCGTAGGGTCTACGCCACTGCCATCAACGATAAAACGCTTGCGACCACTGGGGCCAGGGATGTTTTCAATTAAAAAGTCACCATTGGCGTCTGAAACGGATTCTTGCCCCCCCATTTCAAAACGCACCCCCTGAATTGGGGTGCCATCGGGCAATAACGTACGCCCTTTTAGGCGTGTGTTGCCGGTTGGTGCTGGCACGGTGACCGTCACCGTTTGTTCGGTGATAAAACGACCGTCCGTTGCTGAGAATGTCAGTGTGCGAGAGCCGACATCCGCCTCGATAGGGCGGTATTCGAACTCGCCTGTTCTCTCATGAAAACTCATGCCATTGGGTAAGGGCAACGGCGACACGCGAAACACAATGGGTTGGCCTTCTGGGTCATTAGCTTGAATGACTCGCTTTGTGGTCTGCCCCAATGGCGCCACGATATCGGCGATTTGATTCAGCACCGGAGGGCGTTTACCGTCGGTAAACTCCACCGTCAGTCGGTATTGCTGAGTCGCCGTTAGACCTGCTGGGTCAGTCACTTCAAAAGCCACTGTAGACGTGCCTGAAAAATAAGGCTGCCACGTAATTTGCCCTGATTCAGGGTTAATTTGCAAACCCGTTGGCGCTTCTAACAAGCGAAAACGCAACGTATCGCCATCAGGGTCTGATGCAATAACATTGTATATATAGTTACTGTCCACCGCCGTCAGCGTAACCGGCGTTGAACTGATGCTTGGTGGCAAATTAGCGGGGGTAACGTCAATACTAAACGACTGCTCAGCCAAACCACCACGGCCATCACTTACGTTGACAATCACGTTCACTGTGCCCGCTGACGCCGGCACCCAATTTATCTCACCACTGTCAGGGTCTATGACCATGCCAGACGGCGCTGCGTTTAAACTGTATTGAAGGGTGTCATTATCAGTGTCAACAGCGTTCACATCATAAAAATAATTATTCCCAGCCTTGGCGGTGGTCACCGCCGATGACGTGATGCTTGGCGGCTGATTTGGGTTATAAACCACAACCACCGTATCTTCACCCTCATTGCCCGCGGCGTCCACGGCGTTTAATGTCAGTGTGTTGCGACCCAGCGTTAAACTCACCGTTGTCGTGAAGTTATTTTGGGCATCGATTGGCACAGCATTGCCGTTCACAAACAACTGCGCTGGCTCAGAAACCTGCCCAGCAACAACAATCTGTTGCGTGGACACCTCAAGCTCGTTTGCCGGTTGGGTAACCGTGATACTCGGCACCACTGAGTCAACCAGCACCGACACACTCACGGCTTCAGAAGTCGCACCGTCGTCTGCGGCGGCCATCAAGGTTAAGGTGGCTGGGCCATCGGCAACATCGTTAAAAGTGCAAGAGACATTTGCTTCGGCTGTTTGGCCATTGAGCAACGGAGATGTCTGACAATTCAACGTTAAATCAGCGTCGTTCAGCGTTGCTGAAATGGAACCTAAGTCGCTGCTCTGAGGGTTAAGGTGTAACTCAAGTTGATTTAGTTTCGAAACCGAAGCCCCCTCTTTTGGCGTTATAATCGTCAGGGTGGGAATGGTCGCTGGCAGTTCGGTGTCTAACTCAAGTCGATTTAAGGCACGAATAATGCCATCACCAAGGTCCGGCAGGATGGTTTTTAATTCGGCCCCATTCACCGAGAACTGTTTCAATAACGTTTGGTTGGCCACCCACACGGATTGATCCGGTGCCCCAGCACTGATATCCACTATTTGTGCATCGGCCACATCTGAGAACGCCGGCAGAGTGAAGTCAACCCTGCCCGACTCAGCGATATGGCTAAGCTGCGTAGCACTGGCAACCCACAAGCCACCTTGAGCGTCTGGCGTCACGTTGCTCCAGGCATTTTGAGTTGTTGTGTCGTAATTTAAGGTCTGCAAACCTGAGCTGGTGTAGCGCAAAATACGATCCGTGCCAAACTGTTCAACGATTAGCCAAATACTGTCAAGACGCTTATCGTACGCCGCACTGAGTATCGACCCAACGTCGACATTAATGCCAGCTTCCATAGCCACGCCCTGCGCATTCACCGTGCTTATTTGGGTATTACCAATGGCCCATACTCTGTCGCGCAGAGAATCGTACGTTAACCCCTGTGTGTTTAAAGAGGCCCCAGAAACATCGGTTACCAAATTCGGCGTTGCCGAGCCATCTCTGGGGGCGATAAAAAGCTCATTGCCTTTGCTAAACCACACCGAGGTGCGGCCCACTTCAAGATAGGTAATACCAATGGCATCCTCAAACACCACACTGCTTAAATTTTCACCGGCTGAATTATAGCCACTCAAAGTGCCGCTTTGAGTCAATACCCACACGGTTCTATCAATGGGGCTTACGTCCACCGCTTGAACGGGCTCATTAAGCGCTAATTCAAACGCTATTTGACCGTCTTGCGTAACAATTTTTAATAACCCTTGTGATTCGGCCACCCAAAGCGCTTCAGCGTCTGACCCCACTGAAATTGAACAACCGTCATCATCACTGACAACGTAGGTTGCCGAATTGGCAGGTACGGTTACATTCAACGAAAAGCTCGAGTCGAAAGCACTGAGCGTTAACACGTCATCTTGATCGAACGGGTTAACAATTTTCCAAATTGATCTTTGAGGCTCTTGCCCAAACACTCCAACGCCCTCAAGTGTGATGGCTTGACGGCTATTAGAGGGCAATGCAATGCTAACAATGCCCTGCTCTTTAAGTGCTTCAAATAAAGGCTGAGAAGCACCAATCTGAATTAAACGTGAATCACGATATGGCCGCCTGCTGGCTTTAGCGGAAGACACCACTCGCCCTTGCTCGAATAAGATGTGGCTGATTTGCGAAAAATACCCCGATGTTTGCGAGCTTAAAACAAAACCATCGCTGTAAGCGGGAACCTTGACCCTCTTATTAAATGAGGTGAATCGCGTTTCCCAGCGAAAACGCCGCCAATCAAAGTAACGCTCTTGAGCACGAACGGTCAGCGTTTTATCCACGTCTGAGCGGTTTCGTATGCGGAACACCGTTTCGCTGGGGTACGACCACCAACCCCAAAAGTACTGATAGACGCTACCAACACCACGCAGTTGTGTACGGCGGTTACCTTGAGCTAAGTGCTGCGGCAGAGGGATGGAGGCAAACCCCTCTTGCACCACAACTTGATCCAATCGTGCCGTGCTAACTTGACCACTAACCGGTGTGCTGTCCGTGAACTCTTGCTGAAGGCTGTTGGCTGTCGCTATTTGCTGGTCTTCTCTGGATAAACGATGCCGCGAGGGAACACACTCAGACGTGGACGCGTGAGTCAGACCAATCAAAGAGCGATTAGGCGCGTCAAACGACGACAGACCGATCAGCACGACCATTAATGCCATGATCGAGACCGCTCGAAACGTCGAGACACCTTGTTGATTAAACCTGTTTTGCAACCAGCGCATAGTGTGTTTCCCTAGCTAGGTATTTAAATGAAATATCGTGTATCTAGTTAATGGCTACGGTGTTTGATGGCCACGTGAATTCATCGCCATTTTTAGCAATAAACGTGGTCATGGAACCTTTACTTGGGTCAAAGTCAATGCGCACTTTTTCCACTTCGTTGCCTTGAGCAAATTGAGAAAAGTCTTGTTGCACTGACGCAAGCGCCACCGTAAACGTAACCGAGGCCGACAAGGTGCTTGGGCCATCAGGGATACCCACACTGACGGTGGCTGTGCCGTTTTCATCCGTGCCTGAAATCGCATTGCTAACCACCGTGGTGTTGGGGCCCGATTGCGGTGTAACCGTCAGTTCAATCGTATTACCAAGCGGAATGTTGGTGGTGGCAAACTCAATCGTCACAGGGTTGGGTGTGGCTTCAGGGATGATCACATCACCCGCGCCTGAAGGGCTGGCTGGCACCGTCAAGCCGGCCACTTCCGTGATTCTAACGCCTGGGATATTGGCTAAAAATAATGGCTGCGGGCCGGAAAAATCGAACGTGGGCGATGTGACTGAAGTACGCTGCATGTTTTCGGCTTCGATTCGAATGCGACCGTCAGAGCCAGTTGGAGATCTCAGGGACGATAAATTTCCGTTGCGTACAGAAACACCAGCATTCAGTGCTTGGATCGGTCCGTTTCCAGACACGGTGGTTGCAATTAAGCGAATAGCACCGCCACTGCCCTCACCACCAGGGCCACCGCTTGAAGCGCCAGCACTTCCGCCGGAGCTGCCACCGTTTGCTAGAATACTGCCAGACACGGTTAAAGTTTCACTGCTGGCGATCAAAATGGCGCCACCGCCACCGCCACCGCCTGAACCACCAAAAGAAAGCCCGGCATGCCCACCGCCGCCACCAGAGCCACCAATTAACGGCTGCAAATCTGCGTTTCCATAAACTTGACCTACAGTAATATTAACACAAGCAGACGTTACCACATTGTCGCCTGCTTCAGAAAAACCAGCACTGCTGCCTGGGCAGCCAAAAACATCACTCAACCGCTCACCGCCGAAACCACCACCGGGCCCTAATCCGTTTCCACCAAGCGGAGTGTCAACAGTCCCTCCTATGCCGCCATCAAAACCACCGGGGCCACCTTTGCCTGGAATTCCATCGTCGCCCAAGCTTCCGTCACCGGCCGCACCCGAATCAGTTGCGTTGCCGCCGCTGACATCAATCACACCATCAATGGTAATGTCGCCCGATGCCAACATCACAACAGGGGTGTTAGTGGCATTCTTAGTAAATTGAACCGTAACACCACTGGGGATATTAACGCTAGTAAAGTTAAAGATACCGTCTTCGGGAAGTTGAAGCGTGGTGTCCACCTGTGGCGCAAAGGCACCGTCTTCGCCGGTGCTGCCGCTATCAAATGACCAAGCGATGCTTGCGAATGACAATATGCCACCGGCCAACAATGTTTTGGCTGAGAGAGTTAATTTATTAGTCATTTAGGTTGCCTCCTGTTTGCTAATAAAAGATTAAAAAATGAATAAGTGATTGTTCGTTGTTGTTCGTTAAACACACTATTCGCTGATCACGATGAATGTGTTTTCCGGCATTGCATTCAATGCCGTTGTGCCCGTATCGGTGGTCACAGTGATTAGCTTTTGCTCAGCCAGAGCAAGAGAGTCAATCACAACCGGAACCGTCAGAGAACGCCCATCATTTGCGGCCACGGGTGTACCAAATTGAATACCACCCGGCGGTGTGGCTTGAACCGATTGCACGCCTGTTAGATTGATTCCACGAATGGTCATGGTGAAGTTGGCACCGCGCACCTGTTGAATTGGGCTTATTGAATTAATAACGGGTTCCATACCTACAACCCAAAGTTGCGAATTTGTGGGTGACGCAAACGGCACGACCCCATCAGCGGTCACTAACTCCAAACGCCTGGCGGTTTGATCGGCATCGGCCGCCACCGTTGCAGCAAAAGTCACGCGAGTGCCGTCGGCTGAGATGGTGGCTGGGCCTGTGAGCGTGATGCCATCCGCCGGAATCGTTTGCACCGTGGTGACGTTGTCAAGGTTACGCCCCATGACTTCAATGGTTTGCATTTGAGTGTTAATGGGTAACGCAGTCGGGCTGATATTAAGCGCCGTTGGCCCTTTTGAAATGCCCACTTGAGAGGCATAAGCTGCGCGCGTATCAGAACTAGAAGCCGGGGTAAATGGGCGCAAGACCCCAACAATTTGCGAGAACGAGCTGATGTCGCGTGGCGGCTCTGTAATAGGCGTTTGCAATCTAAGCACTCCGACATCAGGTGATACAATTGGCGTTACTATGCGGTCTATATCATCAACAAGATTGATGGTATTGAAAGCCATGGCCGCTGTTTCAGTTTCACCACCTGGTGTTATAAGCTGAATCACTCGGGGGGTTAACGGCGCGTCTGCCGCAATGACCAGTGACGCACTGGCGCTTTTTCCGTCTATCGTTGTAACGGGCAACGATGCGGTGATGCCGTCAGAAGGGATCACCTTAAGCTGCGTGGCGCCATTTAACCGTTCACCGCGAATGGTGATCGCCACGTTGCCCGCACGGCGGTCAACCAAAATCGGTGACACCGACTGAATCTCAGGTCTTGGTAGGGTAACCGTAAAACGGTCTGCGCCAGCCACTGCAGCCAGCATACCGCTTGAGGTAAGCAAGCGTAAGCGCCGCACTGTTGGCAGAGCGTCATTGGCGATGGCGATGCCCAGCGTTGCGGCTTCGCCGCTTGCGTTAGGGGAATACGACCCAACAGTGATGCCCTGGTCCGGTTGAAATTCAACCGCAATCACACTATCCAGAGCGGCCCCCTCAAGTTGCAAACTCACATTGGAGCCTTGCGAGCGTGAACTTGGCAACACTTGAGTCAAAACACCGCCCTTAGACACGCCCACTGGTGTCGAGCGCGCCATATTTTCGCGTGTATTCGGCGAACCAGACAATTGGCGTTCGACCCCCACCTGCGCTGAGACAACGGGAGTTAATACATTAGGTGGCCGGTCTTCAAAATGAATGACATTGGCTGCGCTGTGTATCGGGGCACTGTCACCCAACAGAGATTCCAACGTTAAGGCTCTGGGGCCTAAGGTGGCAAACCCAACAACTTCAAGGTTGAAGCTCAGTGAACGGCCATCCGGTGCAATTACTGGTTGGGAAAAGCCCACATTTTGGTTGTTATCAAACCGGATTCCTTGGACTGACTCCAGCCCAGTGCCGCGGACGGTGATGGTTCGCACATCACCTCGATTTAAATAAATGGGGGTCACCGATTCGATTACTGGAGACACGCCCCCGACATAAATACGATCATCGCCTGAATTAACCGCCGGAATCACCCCCTCAGGGTCAGACAACACCAGCCTACGTAGAGAAAGGGAGGTGCCAACGTCAACGCTTAAATCAAAGGTAATTTGATCACCAGTAGCGGCAACCGACACATTGCTAATCTGTGTGTTCTGGGATGGCTCTAGAGCAACAGAATCCGTTGCGGCTAAACCACGCCCTAGCAAGATGACATTGATGTTTTGCTGCCCTGCGCCCACCACTGTTGGGTTCGTGGCCTCATGATACCGCCCCCTAAGCACACCCAGAGTGCTGGAATAGACCTGGGTTGTATTGCCGGCGACTGGCTCAGTGAATAAACGATTAACCCTCACTTCACTTATAAAAGGACCACGCTCCGATAGGTCGGGAGGTGAAGGTACAAACAACTTGTTAACGCCTACCGCGTCAGAGTTAAATGCGTGGTTAGAACCAGGCACCAATTCATAAGAGTCATTTGATACTCGAACAGTGTATGTCTGATCACCCAACGTTTCTGATGCGAATCGCAATGAAGACACACCTTCGTTTTGTGCCGTGATGGTAATTTCAGAAGCAGGAAATAAGTTACCTTGATCGAAACGTATTTGATTAGCCGAAAGACTGATTACCGATGCATCGGATACCGAAACGGCAACATCATGATCGACTGCATCCGCGGCCGAGAGAGAGACATTGAGAACCGTTGTTTGAGAGGCCGCTAGCACCAAAGGGGTTGGTGAAACCCTAAGGTCAGGCAACTTTTGCAACACATTCAGACCAATGAAAACCGTGCCTAAGCCAGTAGAAGCTGAAATTTGAGCCGGTCCTTGGGTTGCCTCTTCATCGACGCTTAACACAAACTCTAATTGCGTATCAGTTGATTGTATTTCTGAAAACTTGAAAAAGTCTTGAGCGCTGGCCAATTGGGCACCGCGTAACCCTTGGCCTTGCACTGTCACAGTGACAACTTGATTTTGCCGCACCACAGAGGGCGACACTGAGTCTACGACAGGAGCCGAGCCCGATTTATCTTGGCTGCGCGAAATCTCATTACCAACCTTATCGTATTGGTATTCTGAGAATACTCGCTCGTTGGCCATTGCTTGTGGCGCACTCATCTGTACCCAGCACAACACAATCGCCACACAAACATGGTGTGTTAATCGTTTCAATCCAACCCTACCCGCGCCCCAACAGCGTTTTTTAGTAAGTTCGTTCGGTTGTTTAGAACTTCATTTGCATTTCAGTGATGTACTGTAAGATTAAGATATTAACCCGTGCTTACAGCCTAACCGCCAAAACTCATTAACCGTCCGTGAAGTCCGTGTTTTATAAATCCGTTTTCGATTTTAACACGGCATTTTAATAAACACCACCATCAACTCTAGTTGCACTAACGCCCATCCGTTGACACTTTTCCGTTCGGTGGCTGTTTAGTTTTCGTTGACTATAACTATAACTAGTTGTTGTTCGTTAAATGCCCTCCTTACCGTCAAGTTTTGCCACTGAGGATACGTCGCTTCAATGAGGTGCATTGATGACGCCCCATTCGCACATTAACCGGATACGTTTAAAATCCGAAGTAAATCTTGCGCATGTTCTGATGCCGTTCGCCCTAAGCTTGTCAGGTACCCACCATCAGGTTGAGAGATTAAACCTTTATTAAACAGGCGTTCGGTTGCTTTTATCGCTTCGGAAGACGCGGTGGAGTGAACTTTAATACCTTCCTGACTGGTATCCAGGTTGAAAAGAGACAGTACTTTTAATTCCTCTACAACCTCTAATGTGTACGGCATCGCGCAAACCCTCTTCTGTGTCTGTTTACTAAGCAGTAAAACACACTCAGCGCCCGCGTGCAAAAAAGAGGGCTTTGATCAGAACCCCACCCCAATGCCTTCAACAACATTGGGGCCATGAAAACAGCCATGAAAGCAGCCATCAAACAGAATTAAACGATTCGAAGAGAAACCTTGTGTTAAGATTTTGGCTCAAGCGTCACAAACCACCAACTTGTTAATGAGGCCGTGAGTTAATTGGCTCTAAACTCGAAACAATTTTTTGAAGTGGTGAGACGATGTTTATAAAGTCGTAAATACGCCTAAGGCCAACAATCTTGCTTGCACCTTGCTTACACGCCGCTCTCACTGCCTCAATTACACCGATTATTCAAATCAAGAACAAGTGCCGGTTATTCAGCTTTTTCATTGTTGTAAAACGCCGTCACCGGTGGTCAATTTGCGTTCACCAATGCGCTATCAATGTAGCGGGAGACTTTAACAATGATGTGCGGCGTACACGCGACGACCGATACATGGTAGGGTACGCACTTCAAGCGATGGAAATGATGGTGTTTGATAATCGGAAGTTGATGCATGTGATGCATGGGCGAAATGAATTTACCCTTATTTCAGGCGTAAGACACCGACAAGCCCACATTGCACAACAACGAACTGAACAGCAAACACGCATGCTGGATAGACACCCAAGCCGGTGATTCATTCTTAACTCGTAAAGAGAAAGCAATGAAAATCAAACAGATAATTAAAACTAGAAAGAGAACACAATAATGCGGAAAGCGTTCAGGCTGATAGATAAACCAACTTTTTTTGGCTCACTGGCAATTTTGCTTAGTGTGACTATTCCGTTAATTATCTGGCCTGAGCAAGGTGCCATTTGGGTGAAAGTTGCCCGCAATTTTGTGGTGGACAATTTTGGCGTCACCTATCTCGCGCTGGGCCTTGGGGCATTCGTATTTATGCTCTATATTTCGTTCAGTGACATCGGCAAAGTCCAACTGGGCGACCCCGGCTCTAAGCCAGAGTTTCGCACCACGTCGTGGGCCGCCATGTTGTTCTGTGCTGGCATCGGCGTGGGCATTATGGTTTGGGCGCCAATCGAATGGGCCTATTACTACCAGTCACCGCCATTTTTAATGGAAGGCGGCACCGCCGAAGCAGCGAAGTGGGCGTCAGCCTATGGCCTGTTTCATTGGGGGCCCATTGCCTGGTCTATTTATCTAGTGCCGGCACTGCCCATTGCTTATTTTTACCACGTCCGCAAAAACCCCGCATTAAAACTCTCTGAGGCTTTAGCCCCCGTGATAGGCAATCGCAATGTGCGCGGCTTTTGGGGCAAAATCGTTGATATTTTGTTTGTGTTTGGCATGCTTGGTGGTGGCGCAACCACGCTTGGTTTAGGCGCCCCGCTGTTAAACGAAGGCTTGCACATTCTATTTGGCTTTGAAAAAAATGCCACCATGCAGGTGTTTGTGCTGTTAATCGCCACCGCAATTTTTGGTGCCAGCGCCTATTCGGGCATCAAAAAAGGCATACAAACCCTGTCTAATATTAATTTAATCATCGCGGCGGTATTATTGATCTTTGTGTTCGTGTTTGGCCCCACAACATTCATCGCGGAAACGTCGTTCGCGTCTATCTCTGTCTTGGTTGAAAACTTCTTTAATATGGCCACCTACCTTGAACCGTTTGGTGGCTTAAACGGTTTCAGTGACACGTCATTCCCACAAGATTGGACCGTTTTCTATTGGGCTTGGTGGCTGGCGTTTGCCCCCACCATTGGGTTGTTTATCGCGCGCATATCACGTGGCCGCACCATGGGTAATATGGTGATGGGCTCACTGTGTTTTGGGTCTATGGGCTGCGCTCTATTCTTTATGGTTCTTGGAAATTACGGCCTGCACCTACAGCTCAGCGGCGAGGTTGACATCGTCAACATATTGAACACTGAGTCTCAATACGCAGCCATCTTTGCAATTTTAGGCAGCTTGCCGATGAAGGTGGTGATAGTCGCACTGTACACGGTGCTGGCGATCATCTTTTTATCAACCACCTTTGACTCGATTTCGTATATTTTAGCCTCGGTGGTGCAAACCAAAGTCGATGACGAGCCGATGCGCTGGAACCGCTTGTTCTGGGCTGGCGCACTCAGCTTTTTGCCGATAACCATTCTGTTTATCGACGACAGCGGCTTGCAAACCCTGCAAACCCTAAGCATCGTTGCTGGGCTGCCGTTGGTATTTATATCACTGCTGTTGTGCATATCAATATACAAAATCGGTCGTTACGACATTCGTCGCCAACCGCACGTGGACGACCCAATAATCGACGTGACTGACATGCCTGAACATGACCCATGGAGTCGCAAAGGCTCTTGGAAAGAATAGGCAATAAAGTAGGTAGTGAGGCTTTCTTTCAGCGACGCTGAGTTTATTGCCGCTGACATCGCATTACCGCTGACATACTATTACTGGCACTACTATTACTGGCACTAAGTGTGCCCTAGATGACACGGATCATCTGACCACCAAGACAAATCAGCAACGCTAAAGTGGTCAGGTGGGCATATCAATGCGTGGGTCACACCAAGCCATCCCAAGCTCGCATTTGATGACTGCAAAAGCTTTAGACGCAAAAACCAAAAAGCCCCTGATAACACAGGGGCTTTTTGATGATCTGAAGTCGCTTGTAAGCGACTTTTATGCTTACAAAGATTAGCTTAGTTAAGCTTCTCTTTGATTCGTGCCGCACGACCAGTGCGCTCACGCAAGTAATACAATTTAGCACGACGAACCGCACCGCGGCGCTTAACGGTTACTGAATCAATCAGTGGGCTGTGAGTTTGGAATACACGCTCAACGCCTTCACCGTAAGAAATCTTACGCACGGTAAACGCAGAGTGCAGGCCGCGATTACGCTTAGCAATAACCACACCTTCATAGGCTTGCAGACGCTCGCGATTGCCTTCTTTAATTTTCACTTGAACAACAACAGTATCGCCTGGGCCAAACTCAGGAATGTTGTTATTCAACTGTTCGTTGTTGATTTCATCAATAATATTAGTCATTTTAGTCTCCGGCGATACTGTACGGTCACAAGCGCTCTCGTTATGAGAGTTAGCCGCCGCAGGAAGTATCGATGGCAGTTAAATAAATTGGCAAGTTTGCCAATTAACGTTAAACCGTTAAACGGTTATTTACGCTCAACCCATGATTGAGCGGGAATCTTCTTTAAAAACCCTGTTGTAAATTCATTGATCGCCAATTTACTAACAACGCTCTAATGTGTTCTTCAGCCATCAAATCAGACTCAACCCGATTTAGTGCCCTTTTTCTCAAGTTCATCCAAAAGTTTACGCTCTTGAACGCTTAGGGCTTTGGCCTCAAGCAATTCAGGTCGCCGCAATTGGGTACGACTTAACGACTGTTTTAATCGCCATTGCTCAATGGCTTTGTGGTCACCACTCAACAAAACGGTTGGCACTGACTCACCCTCAAAGGTTTCAGGCCGCGTGTAATGCGGGCAATCCAGCAAACCCTGTGCAAACGAATCTTGCTTGGCTGACTCATCGTTGCCTAAACTGCTTGGCAACAAACGCGCTATCGCATCAACCATTATCATTACAGGCAGTTCGCCACCGGACAGCACATAATCGCCAACCGACCACTCTTCATCGACGTAACGCACAATGAATCGCTCGTCTATACCTTCGTAACGACCCGCAATGAAAATCAGCGAGTCATTACTCGGCAAACTGGCAAAACCAGCCGCCGCTTTGTGATCAAAGCGTTGGCCTTGTGGGCTCACGTAAATCACCTTGGGCTCACTTTGTGTTTTTTCAAACACCGCTTCAACGGTTTTGGCCATTACGTCGGGCATCATCACCATGCCCGGGCCACCGCCATACGGCCGACCATCAACCGTATTGTGTCTGTCGTTTGCATAATCTCTTGGGTTATGCAAACTCAAACTGATTACTCCCTGCTTGATTGCTCTGGCTATCACGCCATGCTCAGTGATAGCCGAAAACATTTCAGGAAAAATGGAAATAACGTGTATGTCCATTCTAATCAACCAGCTTAATCAAGCAAGTACTCAGGGTCCCAGTCTACTGTCATGGTGCCGGCTGCTACATCAATCTCCAAAACCACATCGTCGGTATAGGGGATCAACACATCGACCGGTTTTTCATCTGCACGGCCTTCAATAGAAACGCTTTGCTTACAAACCAATACGTCATTCGCGCCCGTTTCAAGGATAGACTGAACCGTGCCAATCTGGGTTTCTTTATTTGAGACCACTAACCCTATTAACTGCTGCCAGTAAAACTCGCCTTCTGGTAACTCGGGTAAATCGCTTTGTTTTACCCAAATGCCAAAACCGCTCATCGCCACAGCTTGATCTCGATCATCGACGCTTTGCAGTTGTGCAACAATGCCTTTGGCTTGCTCTCGGCACTGCAAGACGGTCACTTGCTTGGCACCGGAGTCTTGCTTAGGGCCGTTTTTATGACGAGACAAAAACCACGTTTTGTATTGGGCTATGTCAGATCGTTGCCGCGTGTAAGAGTGGAGCTTAACCCAACCCTTAACGCCCCACACTCCAACTATTTTGCCCAGCTCAACGTACATTTAAACTTTAAGCCGAAAAACTCTCGGCTTATCACTTTCTAGCTTTCTATCCAAATTGAAGAAAAAAGGCAGAAAAAAGTTATTCGGCCGCGGCTTCGCCTGACTCTTCAGCCGGCGCTTCTTCAGCGGCTTCGGCTTTCGCTGCCGCGGCGGCTTCAGCGGCGGCTTTATCTTGGGCTTTAACGGCATCGGCTTCGGCTTTCGCAGCGGCTTCTTGCTTGGCTGTTGCGGCGGCTTCCAGTTTCGCTTTTTCAGCTTCTAGGGCTTCTGGGCCTTTAGCGTATTGCTTTAATAATGACGCAACGCGGTCAGAAGGCTGTGCGCCTTTACTGATCCAGTATTCAACGCGCTCTGAATCAACACGCAAACGCTCTTCGCCACCCACAGCACGTGGATTGAAAAAACCAACGCGCTCAATAAAACGGCCACGTGGGGAACGACGTGAGTCAGCTACCATAATGCCGTAGAAAGGGCGTTTTTTGGCGCCACCACGAGCTAAACGAATTGTTACCATAATAAGTACTCTATTAATCTTTAAAATGCCTGCTCACCCCAACTAACCTAGAACAGGTGAACTATATTAGTAACACCGCGCTTAGATTAAGCAACAAGCAAGCAATCTGATGAATCTTTCTATTCAAGCGCACACGCATTGGGCGCTCTAAAATATAATAAAGGCAGGCTTTTTATATACTCTTGGCATATAAGAAGACACTAATCCTCTAAAGGCGCGCGATTTTATCCCTTACTCGCTGTAAAGAAAAGGTTTTTAACTCAAAATAGGCTAAAAACTCAAGCCTCACGGCCGGCCTTAGCACTGATCGGTTTTTATGAATCAACAAAGCAACCTTAGCGCCCAGCGGATTCTACGCAAAAAGCGCACAAAAACAACGTTATTTAACAGAAGCTTGATTGTATTCAAACCTTAACGGCACTAGAATTCGCGCGCTTGACGGCACCTTTGCTCGTCGCGTTCCCGAAAAGGCCCAAACATGTTTGAAATTACCGCTGCACGCCGTGCGAATCTTAAAAACGACATTCTCTCAGGCTTAACCGTTGCCTTGGCGCTGGTGCCTGAAGCCGTGGCTTTCGCGCTTATTGCTGGCGTAGAGCCATTGGTAGGCTTATATGCAGCGGCCATAGTGGGGTTCATTACCGCCACTGTGGGTGGCCGCCCTGGCATGATATCGGGTGCCACCGGTGCGCTGGCCGTTGTAATGGTGTCATTGGTTGCTCAACACGGTGTTCAATACCTTTTTGCCACCGTGGTATTAATGGGCTTATTGCAAATATTAGCCGGTGCATTACGCATTGCACGGTTTATCCGGCTGGTGCCACACCCAGTGATGTTAGGGTTCGTTAACGGCTTGGCCATTGTCATTTTCTTAGCGCAACTTGGGCAATTTGGTGTAAAGGACGGTGTTGGCTGGGCGAAAGGCACTTTTTTAGAGGGGAGTATTGTCGATGTGGCTTGGTTACCATCAATGGAATTGACCATTATGCTCGGTTTAGTCGCACTGACCATGGCGATCATTCGCTTTTTGCCAATGCTCACTAAAGCCGTGCCTTCCTCTCTTGCAGCGATCGTGGTGGTTTCATTGGCGGTGACTGGTTTTAACGTCGACACGAAACTGGTGGGAGACGTAGCGCCAATCGGTGGCGGTTTACCGGATTTTCATATACCCACCGTTCCTTTTACCTTTGAAACACTGGCGATCATATTTCCATACGCATTGATCTTGGCCGCGATTGGTTTAATTGAATCTTTATTAACCTTGCGTTTGATCGACGAGATCACTGAAACGCGAGGCAACGGCAATAAAGAGTGTTTCGGCCAAGGTTTAGCAAACACCGTCACTGGTTTTTTTGGCGGCATGGGCGGTTGCGCCATGATTGGCCAAAGCATGATCAACGTAAATTCGGGTGGGCGTGGTCGCACTTCGGGCATCAGTGCCGCTGTATTTTTGGGTATTTTTATCTTAGTTGCCTCCGGTCTTATTGAGCAAATTCCAATCGCTGCGTTAATCGGTGTGATGTTTATTGTGGTCATAGGCACGTTTGAATGGTCAAGTTTTCGTATTATTCGTCGTGTGCCCAAGCAAGACGCCTTTGTGTTGATTACAGTATCGGCGGTGACGGTTTTCACGGACCTTGCCATCGCGGTGATCGTCGGCGTGATCATCTCAGCCTTAGTGTTCGCATGGAATCACGCCAAAGAAGTGCGAGTGGAGAAACGTGAAAATCGTTACGGCTCGCATTACTACACCGTGCATGGCCCATTGTTTTTTGGGTCTACCGCGTCATTTTCTGAGCAGTTCACACCGCGCGATGATAATAATGACGTCATTATTGACTTCGCTGATTCGCGCGTGGTCGACCATTCAGGTATTGAAGCCATTGACGCTCTCGCTGAGCGTTATCGAAAAAATAACCGCACCTTGCATTTAATACACCTAAGTTCAGAGTGCAAAAAACTGCTCACGAAGGCAGGCGATATGGTTGAAGTCAACGTGGTTGAAGACCCCGATTACTTTGTGGCAATTGAAAGTGCGTTCACCGAAGAAGATGCCTTGTAATTAGTCGGCACACTGACCACTCTCCAAAGGAGTCGATTTGCGGTGAAACCTGAGGTTTAGGTTTAGGTTTAGGTTTAGATTCAGTTGCGTTGGACTTTCATTTTTCAAGTTAAGAGAACAGTAATGTACTTACACAGATGTAACTGAAAATAGGCCGCGCTTAAAAAGAGTCACACTTTTTAAGCGCTTTGTTACTTTCATGCAAACCACCTACAAATGTCAGGATTCAGGGTCTGCTAATCTTAGGTCGTCAAATATTGATGATGGAACTTAAGGTGTTCATCAATAAAGCTGGCAATAAAAAAGTAAGAGTGGTCGTAACCGTCTTGGTAACGTATTTGCATTGGGTAATCTGACTCTGAACTCGCTGCTTCTAAAAGTTGAGTTTTGAGTTGCTCTTCTAAAAAACCATCAGCGCGTCCTTGATCAACCAGAATTGGAAGTCTTTTATTCGCTACTTTTACCAAAGCACAAGCGTCGTATTGTTCCCAATCAACTTTATTTTGACCTAGGTAATTGCCCAGCGCTTTTTCTCCCCAAGGGCAATTGAGCGGTGATACGATGGGCGAAAATGCAGACACCGACTGATACATGTCAGGGTTTTTTAAGGCAATGGTTAAGGCGCCGTGCCCTCCCATGGAATGCCCTGAGATACTGTTACGATTTGGGTCGACATTAAACTCACTCTTAATCAGTGCTGGCAACTCTTGGGTTATGTAGTCCAGCATTTGGTAGTGCTGCTTCCATGGCTCTTTCGTTGCGTTTACGTAAAACCCAGCCCCTAAACCAAAATCCCACGCCCCTTCAACATCGTCAGGCACGCCCTCGCCTCTTGGGCTGGTGTCTGGGCACACAATAGCCATGCCCAGTTCTGAAGCGGCTTTTTGCGCACCAGCCTTAGTGACGAAATTCTGATCAGTGCAAGTTAAACCAGACAACCAATACAAAACTGGCACCGCTTGTGTGAGCGCTTGCGGCGGCAAAAATATCGACGCCTGCATTTCACAATCCAGTGTGCTGGCCTGATGCTTAAACTGTATCTGCTGACCGCCAAAGGTTTTGATATTGGAAATTCTCTGCATAATGGTTAATCGCTATGTTTAGGAAGAAGGGTAATAAAACTCAAGCTAAGACCTCAACTAATATAATGGCATCTCATGGCTGGGTTGGTCCATCGCAGCCGCGCTAGCCGTCATGCACACCACTAAAATTGAGTGTGATCGCTTAAATTTAATAACAAACCAGCATCACCGATGCAACAGGTTAATCGATGCCCTAGTGCTAGCCTATGGTCGACGATAATCAATCGTACATCCGATGAATGAGCCATTTGAGCCACGCATGTCATCTACCGTTGTTGATGCTAGCATTCGAAGCGCATGATGGCAGGCAATGATAATGCAGATTTGCCTGAAAAGCTTTTACACGGTTACTCAAATTAAGCCAGAATTGCAATTTCAGGTGCCTTTTTGCCTAGCCCTGACGCTTAATTTTCTCATAACTTATTTAAACTGACGTTAAGATAAATAGTGATGTAACTTAAAAAACAACACAAGGAAATCTATGGGCGGTTAACTAAGATTATGAGCCTCAATAAAGCGCTGCCTAATTAGTACCTAAGCCTGGGTTTTGCGTATCGTTTACATTATCCAACGTGATGATGTTTCTGATATTTGGCGACGGTGAACTGGGGTTAAAGAGGCCTTGAGCCAACCCTTTCCATTGAGGGTTAACCTCATCGTAATCACCGAGCCATATTTCACAATCAAATGCCGTTGGGCCAAAAGGGTCAGGATTGAAATTAATGAGATTGCGAGACTGGTAGTGAAGCACCAAGTCAGATCGGTCTTTAGCAAACGCATTGGCACTGGGGTTAAACTGGGTCAAGATGCTGTACTCACCAAACACGCCGATTCGACCGTTCACGACTATCTGCCAGCCACCATCGCGCACCATAAACCCACGGGTTGGTACGACTTGCCCTGAAATGGCTATAGCTCGGTAACCTGACCGTGGGTCTAAGGTAAATGGGGTAATGTTATTATTCACCCACGCGATCACATCACTTAGGTTATGAACGCCCTCTATTTCCGCAATGATTTCATCATCAAAACGAGTCGCAAAAAGATCAATTGCCGCCAAACGATGCTGTTCTAACTCTATTTCATCGCGCCCTAACGTCACTCGCTCAAAGTGATCACCGGTCACCAATTCACCATTATCATCAACCACCAAACCACTCTCGGTGTTGCAACGGTCGTTGCCGCCAGTGCAGTTATCAAAACCCGAGGCTATATAGGCCATATGAAAACCAAAACCTGAATGAGGCTTTGTGGTCAAAGTCACGGCTGGTGAGTTCAAGCTAAAACTCATCAGCCCTGCTAGCAGAACAAAGATTCTTGTAACTCGGGTAGTATTCATGATTTCTCCATGTATGGTTGGGTAGAAGAAATTAAATTACGCCCAATTGATGACAACTGTCAACTTATTACCCATTAAAACCGTTGCTTTATCACCGCCATCAGAACGCCCGCGCCCCTAATTTTAACGCGTGTGCCGCTTGCTTGACGATTAATTCATTGACTAACTCACGGTTCTTTGCGGCGGCTGATAAATTGGGTAAGGCGCTTGACCTGCTTCGATGCGTTTGATGTTATCGGCGATCACACTAGCCGCGGT
Source organism: uncultured Arenicella sp. (assembly GCA_937974565.1). Classification (GTDB taxonomy): domain Bacteria; phylum Pseudomonadota; class Gammaproteobacteria; order Arenicellales; family Arenicellaceae; genus Arenicella. The sequence goes on along the minus strand of CALJWL010000049.1, from coordinate 28,817 downwards.
GCGAGTGTAGGTTGCACCGGACATATGCGGCGTCAGAAACACGTTCTTGTGTAACCAAAATGGATGATGTTTATTCAATGGTTCGTGAGTCACCGTATCCAAAACCGCATTAGTAAGCTGGCCCTTGTTCAACGCTTGAATGAGATCGTCATCTTTGACTACGCCCCCTCGGCTGACGTTTATAAAATGCGCTCCGGCCGGTAGTTGGCTCAACACAGCATGGTTGATAAACTCATTAGTTTGCGGCTTTAATGGCAAACAGTTCACTAAAACTTGGGTGGCTTTAAGTGCATTGGATAAGCCTGAGTCACCCCAATAAAATGAAACACCCTCAGGCATGGAGTCTCTTGAACTTCGATTCCACACGTTAACCTTGAACCCGTTCAGCGCAATGCGCTTGGCAATAAAGGTGGCAATCATACCCGCACCTAAAAAGGTGACTTGGTAATCGCTTGCTAAAGGGTAGGCATGCCGCTGCCAATGCTGTTGTTGTTGTTGCTCACGATAAACATCGTAACCACGTTGAAAATGCATTACCCAATAAAGCACGTATTGAGACATGTCCGTGCCCACGGCGGGGTCAACCAATCTGACGATTGGCACCTCAGGTAACTTAGGAGCGGCATCGATATGATCGGTTCCAGCCCCCAAAATTAATACGGCCTTGAGGTTTTTGTATTTAAGCAAATCATCGTGAGGGTGATGCCAAACGACGGCGTAGTGAATCTCATCGGCACAGGGAAACTCAGGAAAAGCGTAAACAGGCATACTGGGCAACTGTCTTTGCAATGCGCGTTGCCATTCAATGGTGTCATGACCATGATTGTTAACCATCACGGCCATCAGTCTGAACCCTGCGTTGTTTTTAATGCGTTTTCTTTGGCCCGCCCTGCCTTTTCGGCTTCAGTAGAAACAGCCTCTTGTTGAGATTGCAAACCCACCACACCAACTATAATCAATGCAATGAAACATAACTTAGCCCCACTCAAAGCCTCGCCAAAAACGCCAACGCCAATGACCGCCACAATGGCAACGCCAACACCGGACCATATTGCATAGACTGTACTTAAATCCAGAACCCGCACACTCAAGGAGAGAAAGTACAACGCCGCGCTAAAACAGCCTATCGAAATGGCCGCAGGCACACTCTGAGTGAACCCATTACTAAATTTAAGCGCAGTGGTTCCGCATACTTCGAACACAATACCCAAAGCTAAATACAGCCAAGCCATCTAATCACCTTTTATTTGTAAAAATTCAAACTTGATTCAACAACACTGGCTCTCTAGTTTAAACATTGCCCAGAGTGGTCATTTCGAACTCAATGTCGCCCCATTATAACCGGTTCGTCTCTGAGCTTTTAGCCCATACTCTTTCACGAATAACGTTACAGAGTCATAAATAATCTCAAAAGGTGGGCCACGTTAAGGATGATGCCCCAAGTTACGTCCAAAAACCCTCGGGTGCTATTGCCTACTGCGCCAAAGAAGGTTCCGTTCGAACATCACCCAAAATGACATCAGGGCGGTCAGTTTAATTCAATAAACACTCACACAAAGCTCCAGTAAAAAAGCCGACTCTTAAAAGGCTCGATTACAGCGGCAGACTTCAAGTGTGTTCTCAGCGACTTAATGAGGAGCGGCTAAGCCATGAAGGGCTCACACCATGCCTTTTGGCGGGTTTTTCCGGTTCGAAAACCGGCCTTTAAAATCTGTCTGACTTTACCTTTTAGAGCATTAAAAATGACGCGCTCAAAAGCAAGCTGAACCACTGGACAAAGTATTTGCATACTGCGAGAGTATCAATTAAGCAAATTTGCAAACGCCGTAATCAATATTAACCAGTATGTTCAAATTCTTCGAAAGTGCCGTTCCCCCTTTTCCAGAGACGAAGGTTGAACAACCGCCTCAGAAACTCGGCTCATTCATCTGGCATTACACAAAGCCGTTTCGGTTTCTGTTGGTCGCGCTGTTCATCACATCGGCTCTCATTGCAGCCATAGAAGTCTATATGTTCAGCGCCATTGGCCAGATGATTGACTGGATGCAATCGGGCAACCCTAACGTGTTTTTTGATCAGCACAGCGGCACACTGATTAATATGGCCATACTGATAATGCTTGTGTGGCCCGCACTCAACTTTATTGATTCTTGTATTGAACACCAAGGCTTATTGGGTAACTTTGCCATGCAAATTCGTTGGCGGGCACATCGTTATCTGTTACGCCAATCAACCGTTTTTTTTGCCAACGATTTTTCCGGCCGCATTGCCACCAAGGTGATGCAGACGGCATTGAGTGTTCGGGACTCCGTTGTCAGCCTTAATGGGTTGATGGTCTATGTTGCCGTCTATTTCACAAGCGCCATTGCCATCTTTATGAGCAGCGATTGGCGCTTGGCCATGCCGTTAATTGGTTGGCTAGCCGCGTATATTCTGGTGATGCGCTACTTTTTACCCAAGCTCAAAGCAGTGTCTGCGTGGCAGTCAGACGCCAGATCCACCATGACCGGTCGGGTGGTCGACGCGTATACGAACATACAAACCGTCAAACTGTTTTCATCCAATAATGCCGAAGAAATTTACGCTAAAGGTAGCATGCAAGGCATGCTGGAGAGTGTTTACGATCAGATGCGTTTGGTCACCCAATTAAACGCAACTTTGGTCAGCATCAATGCCGTGTTGATCTGTTCGACCATGGGCTTCGGTATCTGGTTGTGGACACAGTCGATTGTCTCTTCTGGTTCAATCGCCGTAGCAGGTGCCCTTACCTTACGCCTGCAAGCAATGAGCCAGTGGTTTATATGGGAACTCGCCAGACTGTTTGAAGCCATAGGAACCACGCAAGACGGTGTGAATACCATCGCGCAAGACACGTCGGTCGTTGACGCAAAGCCCGAGCAAACACTGACGATAAGTTCAGGCAACCTTAGTTTCGACTCGGTTTCTTTCCACTACGGAAAAAGCCATGGCGTCATTGATGATTTTTCACTGAAAATTAAAACCGGTGAACGTATCGGCTTGATTGGCCAATCCGGTGCTGGCAAATCAACTTTGGTGAACCTTTTACTCAGGCTTTATGATTTAGAAAGCGGCAAAATTAGTATTGATGGGCAAGACATTGCCACGGTTACTCAAGAAAGCTTGCGCCAGCACATCGCCATGGTGACCCAAGATACGTCTTTATTGCACCGTACCATTCGAGAAAATATTGGTTATGGTAAGCAAGATGCTACCGAAGACGATATTTTACAAGCGGCGAAGCTGGCTAAGGCTGACGAATTTATTGTCGATTTACAAGACAATGAAGGCAATAAAGGCTTGGACGCCAAGGTGGGGGAGCGTGGGGTCAAGCTCTCAGGTGGTCAACGTCAGCGTATTGCCATTGCTCGTGTTATTTTAAAAGACGCCCCTATCTTGGTGCTAGATGAAGCCACTTCGGCTCTTGATTCTGAAGTGGAAGCGGCCATCCAAGAGCAGTTCGAGAGTTTAATGAAAGGTAAAACAGTCATCGCAATCGCGCACCGACTGTCGACCATTGCGAAAATGGACCGCCTGATCGTACTGGACAAAGGCAACATTGTCGAACAAGGCACTCACACAGAGCTGCTTGAGCGGAATGGCATTTACGCCAAACTTTGGTCACGGCAATCGGGGGGATTTATTTCCTAACGACACACGCTTTAATCGGCACTAATAAAAATATTGAAACTAATGCAACGTTTTCGATTTATCAAAGGTATAGACCATAACAAAACATAAAATTAACCTTCAAATCGAACCAAAGAAAAGACTGGCAAGCATCACCTTGGCAATCACAACCAATTTGTGTTTGATACTCTCACCGCCATTTAGGAACAACGATCAAGGTCACTAAAATGCGCGTTCATTATGTTTCACGTTACTGACCACAAAAACCGCACCACCTCGTGGCCTTAACCTCAGTTTTCTGATGCTGATTTATCGCTTTAAACAAACTGCACGTTTTCTAAAACTGATTGGCGAAATGTTCAGCACTCCTGAAAAGCGACCATCAAAAACGGCTATTGGCGAAATAAATTAAAAAATCCCAAGGAATTGACCGCCACGCTCGTCCAATATTCGATAAGGTAATAGGAGTTCAACAATGAAGGCCATATTTTGATTATCGAAAAGAATTTACATTCACTGAGAGGGCGACATGAACAGTGATGATCTGATTCGTCGCTGCCAGAACGGCGATAGAGAATCGTTCGACACTCTGGTAAGGCAACATTACGATATTATTCATCGTATCGCCTATAAGTGGTGTGGCGATCAGCACAACGCTCAAGACATTGCCCAACAAGCCTGCATCAAGTTGGCTCTGAGCATCGGCCAATTTCGTTTCGACGCCAGTTTTAAATCGTGGTTATATCGGCTGGTAATTAATTGCGCCAAGGACTTCTATAAAAGCCCTAATCAGGCTCATAATCGCCATACCCAAGCGCTGGACATTGAACCAGCGGTATCGGCGAAAATGGAACGAAACCAATACGCTAGACAAATACTTGAGCATATCAATCATCTGCCTAGCGACCTGAAAGACACCTTAGTTTTGGTGTTCGGCGGCGGATTGAATCACAAGCAGGCAGCAAATGAACTAAAAATAAAAGAAAGTACCGTATCTTGGCGTGTGCATGAAGCACGCAAACTACTAAAACAAACCTTCGAATCCGCAACTTTACCCGAACACACAACCGATGCAGTAGGAGGTGCCGTGTGACTAACAGTAACAACAAGAGCAACCAAAAGAACACAGAATCATTCGACAGCATGTTTGATGAACTTGCCGAAACTTCATCAGAATCAACGGTTCCTGAACCGCAAGAGTCGGCCCGTGCAAAGGCCATTGCAAAAGCGAATGTCACTTTCGACCAAGCTTTTAATAAAACCACTCGTCCTAAGACTAAATCAACCAATTCATTTCTTAGGAATTTTGTCATGAGTATTTTCAGCAAACAACCATTAGGACACGGAATTAGCTATGCATTTGGAGCCATTGCGATGGTGGCCATCGCTGTGCCGATTGTCGTCAGTTATAACTCAGGCCCTGCGCCCACAGCCATACCACCGTCCGTTCCAACTGACCGCTCTAAAGACCACGTTTCGCCGCACGCCGTTAAGGATGAACTGGTATTAGAAGAAATTATTATAAAAAAAGCCCAAACTTCGATACAAAACCAAGACGCTGATCAAGGGGCTAATCAAGGGGTGGAGGCAATTGCAAAAGCGCCCACCGTAACTAAAATGGCCCAAAAAACCGGAACAAGAACCGACCTCCCCGCCCCCACTGCAAACCGGCCAACGCTTGAAACAAAAAGAACATCACAGAACACAACAAAGAAAATAAAGGCCACCACCGAACTTTTTTCTCAGGCTGAAGAAGAGTCTGCTTTTATTACAGCACAAAGTGCGGCCCCTCAAAAATTAATCGGTGCCTACCCTACTCCTGAGGCCACCGTTAGTTCTGTTCCCTCGAGGCCTGACCTTGGTGAAGAATACCCACAATACAAGCGTAATCAGATTACTCACGTTAGCGACAAGCCTGTTTCTACGTTTTCAGCCGACGTTGATACCGCGTCATACAGCTTAACTCGAAACCAGATAAATCGAGGTTTTCTACCGGCACAGCAAGCGGTGAGACCAGAAGAGTTCATTAACTATTTCAATTACGACTACCCCGCTTCCAAGTCAAAAAAACAACCATTCAAACCCACGGTGTACGTACTTGATTCACCTTGGAACGAAGGCCGTAAACTGATTCACATTGGCATCCAAGGCTATGATATTGAACCGGAAGAAGCTCCAGACAGTAATGTCGTTTTTCTAATCGACGTCTCCGGTTCGATGAACGCGCAAAATAAATTGCCACTGGCCAAGCAATCGATTTTGTTTTTACTGAATCAACTAAAAGAAACCGATAAAGTGAGTATCGCAGTCTATGCGGGCGCTGCTGGGGTGATTCTTGAACCTACTGCGGTTAAAGAAAAAGTGAAAATTACCGATGCACTCAGCAAATTAAATGCAGGTGGGTCTACGGCCGGCGGCGCCGGTATTGAGTTGGCTTACAATCTTGCGCAACAAAATTTCGACAACGACGCTATCAACCGCATAGTGCTATTGACCGATGGCGACTTTAATGTGGGCCAACGCAGTAACCGTGCCCTGCTCGAATTAGTTGAGCGAAAGCGCAAAAGCGGCGTATTTTTATCCATACTGGGCTTTGGGCGCAATAATTATCAAGACGATATGATGCAAACCCTAGCCCAGAACGGCAATGGCATCGCCACCTACATTGACACACTGCAAGAGGCTAAAAAAGTAATGGTAGACGAAGCGACTTCCGCGTTGTTTCCGATCGCCAAAGACGTAAAATTTCAAGTCGAGTTCAACCCCAGCACCGTTGCAGACTACAGACTGATTGGCTACGAAACTCGAGCATTAAAGACGGAGGATTTTAATAATGACAAGGTCGATGCCGGTGATATTGGCGCCGGTCATAGTGTCACGGCAATCTACGAAATCACTCCGCTCGGGTCAAAAGTACAAAGCGTCGACACGCCAAGGTACGCTGACAACCAGCCCAACCTGAGTAGCCGAAAAAATCAAAATGAATATGGCTTTCTAAAAATTCGTTACAAACTGCCCAACGAAGAGAAATCCACATTATTGGAAACGGCGATCAACGTTAAACAGACAACGCCATCCAGTGATGCTCAGTTTTCCATCGCTGTGGCTGGTTTTGCCCAATTACTGAACGGCGACACCAATACAGGTGCGTTAAGCATGGAAGACGTAGCCAAAATGGCCAAAGCTAATAAAGGGGCGGATGACTTTGGCTACAGAACTGAGTTTATTCAGCTTGTTGAAATGGCGGAGTTGCTGCAAAAAAATTAACCGACACCCAAGCAAGATTGGCTGAAGCGCTGATTTACACCGGCGTTTCAGCTTCGACAAAAAATCTCACCAAGGTTTTTGTTAACCCCCTTCTTATTCCCACTCAATCGTCGCCGGCGGTTTGCCAGAAATATCATAGGTGACTCGGGAGATTCCGCGCACTTCATTGATGATGCGATTGGAGATATGACCCAAAACATCATAGGGGATATGAGCCCAAGTTGCGGTCATAAAATCGATTGTCTCTACCGCCCGCAGGGAAATTACCCAATCGTACGCTCGGTTATCGCCAACAACGCCGACTGACTTTACCGGCAAAAACACGGCAAAAGCTTGACTGGTTTTTTCGTACCAACCCGAGGCGTACAGCTCTTCCATAAAAATAGCATCGGCCTCTCTGAGTACATCAGCGTACTCTTTTTTAACTTCGCCCAGAATACGCACGCCTAAGCCAGGCCCAGGAAATGGGTGGCGGTGAATCATTTTTGCTGGCAAACCAAGTTCGATTCCGATTTTGCGCACCTCATCTTTAAACAGCTCTCGCAAGGGTTCAAGAAGTTGCAATTCCATATCGTCAGGCAAACCACCCACATTATGATGCGATTTAATGACCTGAGCTTTGCCTGTTTTAGACGCCGCTGACTCGATCACATCAGGATAGATAGTGCCTTGTGCTAACCATTTTGCATTGTCAATTTTTTTGGACTCCTCCTCAAAAATTTCCACAAACACGCGGCCAATAATTTTACGTTTGGCTTCAGGTTCATTAACACCGGCAAGTTCACCAAGGAAACGAGCTTCGGCGTCTACTCGAATCACTCGCACTCCCATGTTTTCAGCAAAGGTTTGCATAACTTGATCGCCTTCATTTTTACGCAACAAGCCATTATCAACAAAGATGCAAGTCAGCTGATCACCAACAGCTTGATGCAATAACGCGGCGACCACAGAGGAATCCACCCCTCCAGACAGCCCTAAAATAACGTGTTCATCTCCGACTTGGGCTCGGGCTTGCTCAATACAATCGTTAATGATATTGCTGGCCGACCAATCACGGCCGCAGCCACAAATATCGTGTGCAAAGCGGCTTAATAATTCACGCCCAAACTCAGAATGCGTGGTTTCAGGGTGAAATTGAACGCCATAAAAACCGCGTTCTTCGTCGGCGATGGCGCATAACGGCGCGTTGCTTGATTTGCCAATCACGCTAAAACCCGCTGGCACCTCGGTCACTTTGTCACCGTGGCTCATCCAGACATTTTGCGTGTCCTCTTTAATCAAGGCATTGTCCGTTACTAGCGTCACCTCGGCGTGGCCAAACTCACGTTTTTCGGAGGTTGAAACCTTGCCGCCCAGCATGGCAGCCATGCACTGCAGGCCATAACAGATACCCAAAACTGGCACACCCAATTCAAAAATACCCTCAGGTGCGCGCGGAGTGTGGTCTTCAGTCACCGTTGATGGCCCACCCGATAAAATAATGCCTTTAGGCTCAAACTCTTTTACCGTATCCAGCGTGTTGTCATGAGCCCAAATTTCACAGTAGACACCCAGCTCGCGTATGCGCCGTGCAATAAGCTGAGTGTATTGTGAACCGAAATCTAAAATGAGAATTTTATCGCTGTGTATATCAGTCATCGTATTAACTTGGGCTTAAAAATAGAAATAGAACGTAATTTAAGAAGGCGCAGCCGAATGAAAAATGCCGCCTAGCGGCGGCATTTTAAGAAGCCTTTAACTTCGATAATTGGGGGCTTCTTTGGTGATCGTCACATCATGAACATGAGATTCGGTCACACCGGCACTAGTGATCTTAACAAATTGGCAATTACTGCGCATTTCAGCCAACGTAGCATTGCCCGTGTACCCCATACTGGATCGCAAACCGCCCATTAATTGATGAATGATATGCGTGGCTGGGCCTTTATAAGGAACTCGGCCTTCAATGCCTTCTGGCACCAATTTTTGCGATTCAGACTCATCGGCTTGAAAGTAGCGGTCTTTTGACCCCTTTTCCATCGCACCAATTGACCCCATGCCTCTGTAAGACTTGTATGAGCGGCCTTGATACAACTCAATCTCACCGGGTGCTTCGTCGGTTCCCGCCAATAGGCCCCCGACCATCACGCAATTAGCACCGGCGGCAATCGCTTTCGCTATGTCACCCGAAAAACGCAAACCACCGTCCGCAATTAAAGGAACACCCGTGTCTTTCAATGCTTGCGCAACGTCATAAACCGCGGTGATTTGCGGCACGCCAACACCGGCAACCATGCGCGTGGTACATATAGAGCCTGGGCCAATACCCACTTTAACCGCATCGGCCCCGGCTTTAACCAAATCCAGTGCGGCCTCAGCCGTGGCTATATTGCCACCCACAATTTGCACATTCGGATAGGCTTGTTTGAGTTTTGTAACCATGTCCAGAACCATTTCGGAATGGCCGTGGGCCGTATCGACCACAATAACGTCAACACCCGCCGCCACTAACAACGCCGCGCGCTCATCGGTATCGGCGCCGGTACCAACCGCCGCACCCACTCGCAAACGACCATTCGAGTCTTTACAAGCCGTTGGGTGGTCGGTTGATTTTTGGATATCCTTGACGGTAACCATGCCTTTTAGGCCAAAATTGTCGTCCACCACCAATAACTTTTCAATTCGGTGCTGGTGCAACAAACCTAAAATTTCGTCTTTACCCGCGCCTTCTTTTACGGTGATCAACTTGTCTTGCGGTGTCATCGCTGATGTCACTGGCGCATCAAGACGGGTCTCAAAGCGTAGGTCGCGGCTGGTAACAATACCAACCAAATGATCGCCGTCAACTACAGGCACGCCTGAGATGCGTTTACGTTGAGTTAACTCAATCACATCACCGATGCTTACGCTGGGATTGACCGTGATAGGGTCTGAAATAACCCCACTTTCAAACTTTTTCACGCGTGAGACATGACGCGCTTGGAGTTCAGGGGGCATATTCTTATGAATAATGCTGAGGCCGCCTTCTTGAGCCATACAGATGGCCATCCGCGACTCAGTCACCGTGTCCATCGCGGCCGAAATCAGGGGAATACCGAGACGAATGTCCCGAGTTAACTGGGTGGAAAGTTCAACGTCTCGAGGCAACAGGCTTGATCGAGCTGGCGTTAGCAAGACGTCGTCGAATGTAAGTGCTTGTTTGATATTTTCCATCGCGGGATTATACGCAACACGCCTTATATTTCAATTACAGATTCGTCAGTTTAAGGTAAGTTTTCTTTCTTTTTACAGCCTCTAAATAAAATATTCTGTGAATCTGAAAAGGGTTTTATTAACCGCTGAATACATTACACAAAAAAAGGGCATTTGATCTGAGTCAAATGCCCTTTTAATCAAACCATAAAGTAATCGGCCCCTTCGGGCCAATCCATTTATTTTACTTCCAAAACCTTTAACGTGTTGGTGTGCCCATCAACACCAACCACATCTCCATAAGTCACAACCACATGATCGCCCTCTTCTAAATCAACGGCACATCTCATGAACTTCAACACTTCATCAAGCTGCGTTTCATCATCTGATTCTTGCGGTAAATGCGCTGGCCGAACCCCTTTATACAAAGCGGTTCGGTTCAACGTTGACTCTTTGGGAGACATTGCAACCAATGGCAAATGAGTTTTAATGCGCGACATCCACAAAGCGGTACTGCCCGATTCCGTCAAACAAACAATTGCTTTGACTTTTTTGAAATGATTGGCAAGATACATTGTGGCCATGGCGATTGACTCATCAACGTAGTCAAATTCAATTTCCACTCGGTGTTTTGAAACCTGAGTTAAAACGTGTTTTTCGGTGGCAACAATAACGTTGTATACCGTCTTAATCGTTTCAACTGGGTACGCGCCTACGGCTGACTCAGCCGACAGCATCACGGCATCGGCATAATCGAAAACGGCATTTGCAACATCAGAGACTTCTGCACGCGTAGGCACTGGGCTGTCAATCATGCTCTCCATCATTTGAGTGGCAACGATCACCGGCTTATTCAGCACACGAGATCGCGCAACGATCTGCTTCTGATAAGAGGTTACAGCCTCAAAGCCAACTTCAACCGCCAAATCACCCCGTGCCACCATTACGCCATCACAACTGTCGATCATCTCATCAATCACGGTTTCTGACGCGACCACTTCAGCACGTTCGAGCTTGGCAATAAGCTTGGTATCGCATCCCAAAGCATCTAATTTATCACGTGCATCCAGCATGTCCGCGGCTGACGCTGGAAATGACACACAGATGTAGTCCAAATTTTGCTTGGCGGCAAACGCCATATCCTTAAGGTCTTTGGGCGTTAACGCATCTTCTGCCAAACCACCGCCTTGCAAATTCAATCCCTTTCGAGAAGACAGTTTTGAGCCAGCAATAACTTTAGTGCTGATGGCATTTCCTGTTACCGACACAACTTCAAGCTGCACACGGCCATCGTCCAGCATTAAGACACGACCGGGGCTGCAACTGGCGGCTAACGTATCACAAAGGTAACTTACGCCATCTGGGCTACCGTCAGCATCGGGGATACCAGAGTCAAGCAACAGTGGTTGCCCAACTTCAAGTGGAAAACCGTCGCCTTTTATCGCACCAATTCGAATTTTAGGGCCTTGTAAGTCCCCCAGTATGGCAACGTGCTGACTTAAATTTTTAGCCGCCGTTCGAATATTACTAATGGACTGCCCATGTGACTCATGCGATCCGTGCGAAAAGTTGATGCGAAAGACACTGCACCCATTTGCAATCATTTTTTCAAGCACGTCAATGCTTCCAGACGCAGGTCCAACGGTGGCCACAATTTTAGTTCGATTTAAATTTTTAATTTTGTAATTTTCTTTCATCATCTAGGTAAGCCTTTAGCTAAAGACAGAGTTTTGGGTCAAGGCCCACTCATACACTGGCGATAATACCGCTCAATTGTTAGGTTTATATTAAATTCTTTACACGTGAATTGTAACAAATTTTCACTGACAGCGAGAGACTTAATTGTCATACAAATAACAACTTACGATCTTTAATATTTCGTTTAACAAACTTTAATGGACACTAAGTCGCACTTCCTAATGGTATTCTCCGCCTAAAGGTGGAAGAGTCACATGGCTGTGATAAACTCACGCTGTCTTGAAAGAAACGAGCTGGCATTGGAAGCTTGAAAAAAGACAAACAAATTTTCGAGTTTTGAAAGCGTCATGAACTGGGTTTTACACACACCCATAAAATTGACTTTTTCATCACTCAATGGTGTTGGCCAAAAGCTTAATTTAAAACGGCAACGCCTCAATTTTTAATTCATCTATTTACGTTAGGAGTCACACTTATGGCTATCGAGCTACCTGCATTGCCTTACGCCCGCGATGCTCTTGCACCAACCATTTCCGAAGAAACCATCGACTATCACTACGGCAAACATCATCAGGCGTATGTGACTAACTTGAATAACATGATCGATGGTACGGATCATGCCAATGCCTCATTGGAAGATATTATCCGCAATAGCGAAGGCGGTGTATTCAATAACGCTGCTCAGGTTTGGAACCATACTTTCTATTGGAACAGCTTAAGCCCTAACGGCGGTGGCGAACCCAGTGGTGCGTTGGCGGACGCCATCAATTCGACGTTTGGCTCGTTTGATGCATTCAAAGAAAAGTTCACAGCCAGCGCCGTAGGAAACTTCGGTTCAGGTTGGACATGGTTGGTAAAAAACGGCTCTGGCGATCTCGAGATTGTTAATACCAGCAACGCTGATACACCAATTACTGATCAGAGTATCACTGCGTTGCTAACGGTTGATGTATGGGAACACGCCTACTACGTTGACTACCGCAATGCTCGCCCAGCTTACCTAGCCAAGTTCTGGGAATTAGCTAACTGGGATTTTGCTTCGGCTAACTTCGGATAAAAAACTCGAAGACAAGCTTTAAAAGCGAGCCCCTTAAAGCCAGTATTCGCCACCTAGCGGTACTGGCTTTTTATTGAGAAATAACAAACGAAACAGACATAAAAGTCACGTGTCGCGGACTGAAAAGAACCACATTCGTTAAAAAAAGGACGAAAATCATCAAATATAGCAACTCAACCACTATGGACTGAAAGTCCATAGGTTGTATGTATCCAATTAAAAGCCCTCTTTTAAAGTAGAGACTTTACTTTGCGTTCTGAAAGCCCTCTATTCGGACCTTGTTACCTCTAGCATGTCCTCTAAGACGGTGTCTCTTTCTTGCTTAAAAGTGCCCCCCATCCTTTGCCTGAAGTCTAAACGTCCTAAGTCAAAGTAGCGTCCTACCGGAATAATCAATTTTCCTTCAATATAGCGATCAAAAAACTGTTTTGCTTTAAAACCCGTTGAGGTGTCGATTAAATCAACCAGCGCCTCGTTGGTGTATCGATTATCTCTTGACTTGCTTAGGTACAATTCTCGCATCAGGTAATCCAAGGAAAACGTGTTATTTGAGCTTGACCTAATTTGGTAATCCAACACCATGGCAGCCACCAAGCCGCCGTGATAAATAAGAAAATAATGATCTCGTTTACCACCATCAACCAGTGGTGCAAGACTCATTGACGTCTTGGTTAATCCACGGCTGCTTAGATAAGACCCCAAAGGGTATGCAAATCGGCTGGCCACTTGCGTTTGACTAATAATGCCCAGCTTCACCGCCAGCTTAAACGTGTAGTATTCGGTCACGCCTTCGTTAAACCATTGCTCTCGGTCGCTTGAGTAACGAAAAGTTTCACCGTTCCACAAGTGAAAAATTTCATGCAGCAATGTCATTTCCCACGTATAAAAACCAAATTGTTTAGTGTCATCAATGCGCAGCTCTATGTATTCAGGGTCGGCTTCGCCCCCCACGCCATGACTTACTTTTAATTTTAACTCCGTGTACTCGTCACCGTCTTTGGCCTTGGGCATGCCACCAAATAGGCCCACGTATTCAGAGAAGGCCTCTTCTAATAACACTCTTAAGCGTGGCTCAAATTTCTTTAAACTCGAATCACTGAATTCGATTGAGACATTTAGTGTGGTGCCCGTTTTTGATGCGTCGGGCACTAAAGGATTCTGTGCTGAAGCTTGAGGCAGATACGTCAGCCAAATCATTACCCAGAAAAGCACCAATCGGCTTGCTTGAGAAGGCCTATGTTTAAAATAACGAGATTTAACGTGAACGGGTTTATCAGACTCTGAAAAGGCTCTCCCAAGGTAACTTATCAAAACCCACCGCCGGTTTTAAAACCGCCGCGACTGCGACCTCTGGAACGAGGAAATTGAAAGCCACCACCGCTGCGACGCGGCTTCGGGATATGCCAACTTGAACCACGTCGTTTGCGCCTACGCCGAGGTGACGAACCGCCCAGGATATCGCCAATATCGATACCACTGTCACCCAGTACATCGGCTAAGTCACCTAGCCCACCGCTGCCAAAGTCGGGGGAAGAACCAACGTTACGATAACGCTGATTTCGCTTAATGGTGCCCCACACATCCGCCCCAGAAATCACACCCTGTAAAAACTGAGTTAGCACGCCACTGATCAGACCTTCATTAGTGAATCCAGAACGAACATCATCAAAGCGTGAATTCTTAAACTGCTGACGCACGGTTTCTAATTCATGTAAGCGACTAATTTGATTGTCGTGAAGCTTTCGCACACCGGCCATATCGCCTTCTAAGGACGCAATCGAATCTTCTAAGTTTTGCAGTTCGATAACCAGCTTATCGTCTAAGGGTGAGTGGGTTTGCCTTACATATCGGTGAATACGAGCAAGGTCTTGATGTTCTAACGCTGAACTGATGCGAGCAATACACTGCTGAATATAGTCGTCACTGCCAGAATTAAACGCGGCGCGATCAGACAAACGCTCATTCAGCTTGGCTTCTTTAGCTTCAATCAGATCGTCGTAATCATCTAATTGCTGACGCAATGCCGTTAACGACTCTTCAAGTTTGTGCTTTCCGGCTTGTTCCAGAGCGTCTTGTTCAAGCTGTTGCAATGCCATCATTTGAGCATCAGCCGCATCACCCACTCGGTTGGCGTGTTCGGTTAGGCGCTTAGGTATCTCTTGCAAGTTCCAATAGTTGACTCTTGCAGGCTCATATTTTATGACGCGCGCAACCCACGCGTCCATAAATCGGCTAACTAGCCCACCTTTGTAGTCAGTGGTGCCAAAACCTCGTTCCCATAAATACATAAACAGAAGGTCGTCTTGGTATGGCTTTGCTTTTTCCGCCATATCCGTGTTGGCGCGTTCTACCTTTTGCTCGGCTTCTTGTGAGACGCTGTCGGCTTGCTGCGCTGCTTTAAATTGGTCCACGTAACCTTGGTTAAGCTTTAACTCGGTCTGCACCTTAGCTTCTATGCCAACTATTTGATCCGACACTTCATTGCACCGCTCTAACCGTTGCTCTCGTTCGGCATCGCTGTCTTCCAGTTCCTTATTCAACGACTCAATCTCAGCCGTTAATCGTTCTATTGCCGCCTCACGTTGCCTCAATATCTCTAACACGTTGACGTCAGCGGCATTGAGTTCAGAATCCAATTCACCGGCCTCAATTTCGTTTAAACGCACTTTGGCAATCTTACGTATTAAGTTTAATCGTTGCCGCTGACTCATCGCAACCTGACCAGACAAACGGCTCAGCTGTTGATCTAAACGTACGGCGTCATTGCGCACAGCCCCCAGCGTGCTATCAATACTTTTTAATGCTTTTCTTCCTGACAACATAACTACCACTCCGTGATTGTGGCACCGGTGGTTGGTACACTAAACTCAGGTTTTAAATACCCAGCGCGCTTCACCCCTACCTTGTTGCGTTGAATAATGCCATCGTCTTGTTTATCGGATGCAATTTTATAAAACGTCTCTTCACTCACCCGTAAGCCCCATGTCTTCTTACGCTCAGCCTTATTATCTTCTTCATTAATCACGTTAATTTCGACAACCCGGTTATTTCTATCAACCGCTTCGACAATCAAATAATAGTTTCTTGCCTGAGTGTTGCCGGGCGGGATGCGCCAAACCGCTGAATTTTCATTTGGCCGTGAGACAATTCGAATCACAAAGTCTTGTGATAATCGTTCCGCAATGTCTTGTAAACTGTGCAATTGAGACCTTGCCTCCTCCACATCATCGCGCCTAAGTGAACTCAAGGCCGCATTGGCAAGTTGCTGCGCTTGCGGCACAATGGCTGGGTTTTTTGCTTGACCTTCAATAACCTTAAGCGTTTGTCGGACATCCAATGGCAAACTGTCAGCCAATTGGCGTTGTGGCAAAATTTCCAACACAAAATAAACGGCCCACAGTGCCGCGCCAATCACAGATAAAAAGCCAATAGGCCGCCCCCAACGTTTACGGCTGACCCACAACTCTGCCAGCTTTGTTCTCCATGAACGCTCAACAGGTGTGTAGCGAAAGCGCTCCTCTTCCAGCGCCGCAATGCCTTCAAGCAAAACCGCTTCAGGCACGTCTATGCCTTGCGCCACGTACATATCTTTTAGGCGCTTTAATAACCGCTCGCGGCGCGCATGATTATTCAGTTCACGCTCGGCAATACCTTGCTGGTGGCGCAAAGTGTCAACCACGTCCATGGCCACCATCACATCTTCCAATGCCGCTTTTTGTGGTGCTTTTTGCGTTGCTTCAGCCATGCATTAAGCTCTCAATAACGTTTTATTTATTTTGTTTCTAAACAACAGTCCGCGCCTCAAATAGAGCCTTGGAATATCAGCGCCTATAACACAGAAATCATTAAAAATTCGACGACAGTGGCAAAGAGTCACCGCGCTCGATAATTTTTGCCATACGTTGCTTCCCATCTTCCACCGACTCACGAATTTCCTCGGCATTTTTAGTTGAAAGTACGCGCATTTCGTCAATAATTTCGCGGGAACGCTCTTGAAAGTTAACAACGGAATCGACGAGCTTCTTAACCGCATCGGCACGAATAGTAGGCCCGTAACCAGCACGCACCGCCGCTTCTTGAACTTTGCCGCCAATGTCAGCCAAATCCTCCAAGCTTTTAGAGACGCCTTCTTTCATGGCTTCGAGGGTTTGTGTGCTTTCATGCAGACCAAACAATCCGGTAAAAGAGGCCGTTAATGCCGTTAGCACTGATTCGTTGGTGCCAAAGAAGGTGATCGCCTGTTTATAAACACGCTCTTTAGCGCTGTTCGTTTGCATCAACCGTGCCATCACCACTTCCGAGGTGTTGTAACTGACGGTTAAGTTATCGGAAATATCTTTAGCAACTTGATAACGATCTTCAGATGATTGCAATTGACGCATGGCTTCATCCCGTGCCAATTCCAATTTGGCCCGCTCGGCCAAGTCTTCGCCTTGGTACGCCGCCACTGTATCGTTGGCTTGCTTTAGCGCGCCTTTGGATTCATTCCAGATACCTTCGGCCACCTTTAACACATCCAACGCAAATATCTCAGACTGTTTTATCGCACCTCTAAAATCTTGATACGCTTCTAAGATGACGCGTTCACGTTCAATTTGGTCCCGTGAGTCTTCGGCCACGTCTAAATAGGTTTCTTTAATTTCATCAAATCGGCTGGCAATGTCACCGCGTGTGACCTTCATCCACACATTGCTGAGACGCTCAAACGTGTCTACTTTACCGTCCTCAACTTGATCAACCATGCGTTTAGCGTCTTCGCGGATGGAATTAAACGATTCGGTGATTACTTCATAACGCTCACCCACTCGCATTTCGGAGACTTGCTCGCGTACGATGTCATTGAACACCGATGCTTGAGTCAAGGTTCTGGCAATTGCGACTACCTTGGCTTCGTCTAAATCGGTCAGTTTCTCTAACAGAGAAACAACGGGAGCTTCGTCAATTTTTTCAGGCATTAGCCCAAGGTCACGAATTTGAGAGAGCGCTTTATCTAAGTAATGAAAAGTGGTTGCCATAATGTTCCCCGAGGCGTTAGTCAGTTAATGCTTTGGCGAAAATGCAAACCCGTATAAAATCAGATCGCTTGAGTTAGCTCGCCACACCGTGTTATCAGTGTTGAAATCGAATAACACTGTAACTAAGCTAATGTTTATTATCAACAGTTACTATGGCCGCCTAGAACAGTTTAAAGTGTATTTAACAGTTTGTAACCTAGCAATCATGCGGCTTTTCAGGCTTATCCACAAACCCTGTGGATAACTTTGTGAACAAGTTTTCCGATGCCGCATTTTCTCAAGCACTGACAACAATTGATTAAATTTTAATCAAAAACAAAAATCATTTAAAATCAAAAGGTTAACCCGAAATTGTAGCCGTTTGCCAAACGATGTTCGATACTTAAAAAATATTTGTTTGCTGACTGTCAACTGTGTACAACTTTTTTTGACGACCTTAAAAGTCGCCATAAGCAATTTCATTTAAGCTTAAACCAACCCTTAAGACCATTAAGAGAGCCAATGAGTACCCACCCCCCCACAAAACGTATAGGTTTGATCAAGCGACTGGTTGTGATGGCCTACGACGGTCTATTACTATTCAGCTTGCTTTTTTTTACTTCTGCTCTGTGGATGCTCATTTTCAACTTGCTCGCGCCAGACAGCTTGTACGTGGATTCCGGTAATTTGGCGGTGCAAAAGCTGGCTTCTTTCACTGACCTTGGGCGGATAATCGCATTTTCATTGGTTGCCATAAATATTGTTGGCGTGAGCTTCTTTTTTTACGGTTGGTTTTGGACCCACGGTGGTCAAACTCTGGGGATGAAGGTTTGGCATTTGTACTTAACCAAACCAAATGGAAAGTTTATCGATTGGTCATTAGCCGCCAAGCGCTATGCATACGCCTTACTGTCTTGGGCCTGCCTTGGCCTTGGTTTTCTTTGGGTATTGCTTCATCCTCAGCGCAAAGCTTGGCATGACTCGTTAACCGGAACTCAGATCATTTATCACCGAAAAAAAGATCAAGAAAAGTGAAATGACGGCCTTCGCTGAAGAGGCTAAAATCAGTCAGACAATTCGCCGCATCATGGTCACAGCTAAGACGCACACCAATATGGTTGGCAACGCGGCTCCCAGCAATGGTGGAATACTGAATATACTGACAAAAAAACCAAAGGCTTTGTTCATGATAAAGAAAGCCAAACCAATCATGATGCCAAAGAACAAACTACGGCCTAAATTACCACTGCGCGCTTCTTTAAACACGAATGGCACCGCCAGTATCAGCATTGCGATGGTGGCAAACGGCGCCACAATTTTCGACCAAAACACCAAATCGTATTTTCCGGTGTCTTGCTTATTCGACTCCAAATGAGTGATGTACTGATCTAACTGCCATAAAGAAAGTTGCTCTGGCTCAATTCGAAACAAACTTAAGATTTGTGGTTCTACTTCGGTCGCCCAGTAAGCGGCATTAACCTCATCAGCCGCCGAACTGTCGTCATCAATCATGGTGCGACGCAAGCCCTTAAGCAACCAACGTTTGTTATCGAACTGATACTCACCTTCTTCAGCCGTCGATAAGAAACGTAAAAAATTTCGTTCGTCAAACTCAAAAATTTTAATATTCAATAAGGTGAGGTTAGGTAACACCTCCCCGATGTTGACGTAGTTATTTTCATCCCTCATCCATACGCCTCTATCGTCTTTCTGTCGTATGCTGCTTTGGATAGAATTGAGTCGAATTTGTTCAGCCTTGGTTTCGGTGTACGGAGACACCACTTCGCCCAATATCATTGAAACCAACGCTAATATTAGACCGACTTTACTGACCGACAATACAATACGCTGTATTGAAATGCCCGCTGCACGCATCACAACCAATTCAGAATCGCGCGCTAAAACAGAAAGACCCAGTATAGAGCCTATCAATGCGGCTATTGGAAAAACTTCATAAAGTGACTTGGGAATTCCCAACACCACGTATTGGAACACCTGTAATATTCCATAACCGCCCTTGTCAAGGTCGCCCAGCTCACCCACGAAGTCCACAAAAGTAAATAAGCCCAGCAACACCATCACGGTCACCAAAACATGGCTGACCAAAATTTTACCGATATAAAGGTCCAGTATTCGCATTTTACGCCTCCGCTTTCACTCTTTTAGACCGAAAGGAAATTTCAGGCAACATGGGCAAATTAAAATTACGCCGATACAAACAATAACACGCCAAAATGAAATAGGTAAAATGCACTACCCATATCACTGTGCCATCACCAACCTGCCCTTTTTTTACAAACGTGACGGTGTAAGCAAGTAATTGTGAGTACGTCAAAAAAACCAAAAACGCCATAATCAACCCCGTTGATTTGCCACGACGCGAATCAACGTGGCTCAACGCTAAAGCAAACAAAGCCAATATTGGCAAGGTAAACACCTTGGCCACTCGCCAATACCACTCACTTAACTTACGCGGATCATCGGAACTCTTTAATTCGCTGTTACTTAATGCCTTTATGGGGTAAGACAACTTTTTACGTGTTTTAGGTTCTATGCGCAATGCGTAAGTCTCAAAATCGATCACGCGGTAATCTGGGGAACCGGGGTTGCCCTCATATCGAGAGCCGTTAACCAACACTAAAAATTGATCTTGGGTTTTTTCATCTTCCGTGCGATAGGCTTTTTGCGACACAACCACTCCTTCGCGCTCAAATGAAGCAAGATAAGCAAAAACGTTTTCGTAGTTTCCAGTTTCACGATTGTAGCTTTCGACAAAATACACGCCATTACCACCTTTAACTTCGGTAAAACGGCCCGTGATTACCCCAGACACTTCGTTACTTTGGCGGTATTCAGCCTCTAAGGCATAAGCGCTGGCCGCCGACAGTGGTGTCAAATAAAAAGAAAAAAACGCAACCACCCCTGTTAATACCAAACAAAGCATGCCTAACGGCTTTAAAAAATAGGTGATACCAATCCCAGCGCTGGCCAGCACCGCAATTTCTTGATCAGCGTACCAGCGGTTCAACACCATAATCAACGCTATGTAAAACAGTAAAGGCAGCAACACATCAAGGTAAGTAATTAACTTCAACCCCACCAAACTGGCAACGGCCTCGACTGGAATCACCCCTTCGGCGGCCTGACTTAAAAAGCCCATCGCTCTAGAAACAAGGAATATGCAAATGATGACGAACGTGACGGCTAAGGCCGTGCGCAACACTTCAGTAATGAAAGATCGGTTTATTATCACAATGTTGTAGAAGTTATGGTATCAACCCAAAACAGGGGTTTAGCTGCCGGCTAAAACCGTGTGTATTCGCGCGCAGCGCAAAGCGCTATAATCCCCTAAAGCCGCGCATTGTAGCAAGCAATATTCGCAATAAGCGAAAGACTAACAAAATATATAGGAGCATTTGCTGATCGCCATGAAAATACAAATAAAAAGCAGCCTTAACTTAGCACTCAAAACCGATTGTTTAGTGGTCGCATTCAAGCCCGCAAAGAAATTAGGCACTCAGCAAAGCGAGTTAAATACGGCAACTGGGGGCTTAATTAACCGTCTTCAAGATGCCGAACAGTTTGATGCCTCGCAGTCCCAAATCACCACGGCACTTGCCCCAGAAGGCATAGGCGGTAAGCGCTTAATGTTAGTTGGCACGGGTGACGATAAGAAAATGAACACCGAAGACATTCGATCTTTGTTTGATGGCTTAGCCAAAGCCATCAAACAAGCCGGTCTATTGGACATCACCTTTGATTTGAACGCTCTGGTAGCCAAAAGCGACATGGAAACCGTTGCACGTCACTTAGTTGAATCCCTCGGTGATGCTCAGTACCAATACATTATGCAGCCCAAGTCCGTTCGCGGCCCTAAAGCCAGTAAAGACCTCAAGTTAACGCTCTGCTGTGCCGATCGCAAACAAGCATCGGCCGCTAAGAAAGGCGCAGGCATCGGTCATGCTATTAATAGCGGTAAAGACTTAGCGAAAAATCTGGGCAACATGCCAGGCAATGTTTGCACACCAACGTATTTGGCTAATCAGGCAAAGAAAATGGGGAAATCCCATGGATTGAAAATCAAAGTCTTGAGTGAAAAAGACATGTCCGAACTCGGCATGGGTTCACTATTGTCGGTCAGCAAAGGCAGCCGAGAGCCAGCCAAATTAATTGTGATGGAATACAAAGGCGCAAAAAACAAAAAGGAAGCCCCTCATGCACTGGTCGGTAAAGGCTTAACCTTCGACGCCGGTGGCATCTCACTGAAACCGGCCGGTAAGATGGATGAAATGAAATACGACATGTGCGGTGCAGCCAGTGTCTTTGGCACCCTCCTGGCGGTAGCTGAAATGCAGTTGCCAATTAATGTCATTGGCGTGATACCCAGTTCAGAAAATCTGCCCGATGGCATCGCCAATAAACCCGGTGATGTGGTCACAAGCATGTCAGGGCAAACCATCGAAATATTAAATACCGACGCCGAAGGCCGTCTAATTCTTTGTGATGCATTGACTTACACCGAACGTTTTAAACCTCAAACGGTGATTGATATTGCGACTCTAACAGGGGCCGTGATTGTGGCTTTAGGGCACCAGACTGCTGGCGTTATGGGCAATGACCAAGGCGTGGTTGACGATCTGTTAGCGGCAGGTAACACCAGCCTCGATCATGCTTGGCAGTTGCCCATCAAAGAAACGTATAAAAAACAGCTTAAAAGTGATTATGCAGACCTAGCTAATATCGGTGGCCCGACCGCAGGCACCATCACCGCAGCCTGCTTTTTATCTTACTTTACAGAAAAATTCCGTTGGGCTCACTTGGACATTGCGGGTACGGCTTGGGGAGGAGCCGCAGGCAAGAAAGCCAGCGGACGGGCGGTGCCGATTCTGACTCAATATTTAATTGACCGCTGTTAGGCGCTGCGCCAATTCAGCTGGCAGGAAAGTTGACTAACGATGAAACAAGTGGATTTTTATCTGATCAGTAATCAGGTACACGATGCGAAATACAAATTGGCCAGTCGTCTGGCCAATAAACTCCAGCGCTCGGGAATGAGAGCGTTGGTGGTTACTGACAATGAAAAAAGCACGGAGAGTTTGGATAAAGTCATGTGGACTTACTCAGACGTCAGCTTCTTAGCGCACGATGATCTCAGTGAGAAGCGCCCGCCATCCAACGTTCATATTGGTTCGCATAACACGGTCAGTCAGGCCGTGTTAGCACGCGATTATGATGTGTTAATCAATCTAGCGAACGACATCCCTATGTTCAATCACCACTTTGCGCGAATAGCTGAAATTGTGGAAGCCGACGATAACTCAAAAGCCGCGGGCCGGGCTCGTTATAAAAGTTATAAAACCGAAGGCTTTGAACTTCAAATGCATAATATTGAACTCTGATGAATTGTTACTGCTTAACACGCTCAAACAACTTATAATTCCATCCTTATAATCGGCTTCTTGACTACGAAAAAGCCAACCCAAGAACTGAGCCGACCACCAACCATTTTACGCTTTAGCAAACCTGTTAGCATGTCAAACGCACTAGATAACCAGTATCAGCCATCTAAAATAGAACAAGCCATATACCAGACTTGGGAAAGCAACAATGCCTTCGCCGCGCGCGAAGCAGACTCCGCTTACTGCATTGTGATTCCTCCACCCAACGTCACAGGCAGTCTGCATATGGGGCACGCATTTCAAGACACCATCATGGATTTGCTAACACGTTACCACCGTATGAAAGGCGACCAAACCCTTTGGCAAGTGGGGACCGATCACGCGGGCATTGCCACACAAATGGTGGTTGAGCGCCGTCTGGCTGCGGACAACATCTCGCGCCACGACTTGGGCAGAGAACAATTCATCGAAAAAATTTGGGAGTGGGAAGCAGAATCTGGCGGCACCATCACCAAGCAACTTCGTCGCATGGGCGCGGCCATTGATTGGGAGCGCGAGCGCTTCACGATGGACGAAGGCTTATCTGAAGCCGTTGAGGAAGTGTTTGTTCGCCTGTATGACGAAGGGCTTATTTACCGGGGCAAACGCTTGGTTAATTGGGACCCAGTGCTGCACACGGCGGTCTCTGATTTGGAAGTTGAATCAACGGAAGAAAATGGCTCTCTCTGGCATTTGCGTTACCCACTCACCGATGACCCAAGCACGCACTTAGTGGTGGCCACTACGCGCCCTGAAACCTTGTTGGGTGACGCCGCCGTTGCCGTGAATGCCAGCGATGAGCGCTACCAACACCTTATCGGCAAAACAGTGAACCTGCCGCTCACTGACCGACAAATACCGATTATTGCTGACGATCATGCCGACCCCGAATTTGGTTCAGGTTGCGTCAAAATTACACCTGCGCACGATTTCAATGATTATGAGGTTGGTCAGCGCCATGACTTACCACTCATTAATGTATTGGATGTTAATGCGGCAATCGACTTGGACGGGTCACCCTATCATGGCCTGGATCGTTTTGAGGCCCGTAAAAAAATAGTCGCCGACCTAGAATCCGCCGGCCTGCTTGAGGACACTAAAGACCACAAACTGATGGTGCCACGTGGCGATCGTACCGGTTCTGTTATCGAGCCTTACTTAACGGATCAGTGGTATGTGAAAGTTGAACCCTTGGCCAAAGAAGCCATAAAAGTTGTGGAAGACGGCGATATTAAATTCGTGCCAGAAAACTGGAGTAACACCTATTATAACTGGATGAACGACATCCAAGATTGGTGTATTTCTCGCCAAATATGGTGGGGCCATCGCATACCGGCTTGGTACGATCAAGACGGCAACGTGTTCGTCGCGCGGAGTTTAAAAGAAGCGCAAGAAAAGGCGGGCGCAGAGGCCGTACTCAGCCAAGACAACGACGTGCTTGACACCTGGTTTTCGTCTGCGCTTTGGCCATTCTCAACCTTAGGCTGGCCAGAGAAAACACCCGATCTGAATAAATACTACCCAACCAACGTATTGGTAACCGGCTTTGATATTATCTTTTTCTGGGTGGCCAGAATGATCATGTTTGGCCTGAAATTCACGGGCCAAGTGCCGTTTAAAGAAGTGTACATTCACGGCTTGGTGCGCGATCAAGAAGGCGACAAAATGTCGAAATCAAAAGGCAATGTACTCGACCCCATTGACTTGATTGATGGCATCGACATAGAAAGTTTGGTTACCAAACGTACCCAAGGGTTGATGCAGCCTAAAATGGCCGCCAAGATCGAAAAACAAACTCGCAAGCAGTTTCCAGATGGAATTGAATCTTACGGCACCGACGCTTTACGTTTTACGTTCGCCAGCCAAGCCACCTTGGGTAGGGACATTCGATTTGATTTGGCTCGTGTAGAGGGTTATCGAAATTTTTGCAATAAACTGTGGAATGCCTCGCGCTACGTATTAATGAATACCGAGGGCCACGACTGTGGCCAGAACGCTGGTGATTATGACTTAAGCTTGGCCGATAAATGGATTATCTCACGCTTACAAGAAGTGGAGAAAGGCGCGGTTGAACAAATTGAAAATTATCGTTTTGACCAACTTGCGCAAAACCTTTACAGCTTTGTTTGGGATGAATATTGCAGCTGGTATGTGGAGCTTACCAAAATCGTATTGAACGATGACGCCGCTTCACCAACCCAGTTACGTGGCACTCGTCGCACCTTGGTTCGAGTCTTAGAAACCACCTTGCGACTGTTGCACCCAATCATGCCATTTATCACCGAAGCGTTGTGGCAGCAGGTAAAACCTTTGGCGGCAGTGGATGGCGATACGATTATGAATTGCCGTTACCCCATCACTGACCAATCAAAAATTGATCACAGCGCCGTTAATGAAATGAATTGGGTTCAGGCGGTCATCACTGGCGTACGCAATATTCGTGGTGAAATGAACATCAGCCCAAGCAAGGCGTTGCCTATATTACTCAAGGGCGCGGATG
This sequence comes from uncultured Arenicella sp., assembly GCA_937974565.1. Classification (GTDB taxonomy): domain Bacteria; phylum Pseudomonadota; class Gammaproteobacteria; order Arenicellales; family Arenicellaceae; genus Arenicella. Next base: position 3,044 of record CALJWL010000049.1, on the reverse strand, counting down.
ACAAAGCCATGGCCAATGTGTCGGCCTACCAAGCTTACTTATTAAAATTTGGCCGATTCGAGTCGATTACGGTGTTGACCGACGGCGATGAAACACCAGAATCAGCAACAGCGATTGTTGGCGACATGCAGGTCTTAATTCCATTGGGGTCGTTTATTGATGCCAATGCCGAGATTCAACGATTGAATAAAGAGCTAGAGAAAGCCGAGAAAGACATCGCCGGTGTGTCGGGGCGCCTGAGTAATAAAGCCTTCGTGGATAAAGCGCCCGAGGCCGTTATCGCGAAGGCACAGCAGCAGCTCAGCGATGCGGAGTCCACTAAAAAGACCTTGGTGCAACAAATAGAGCGCATGCAGGCATTTTTACAAAAAGAGTGATTGACTTTAGGTCTCGATATACTACACACTCGAATCATGAACAAAGCATCAACATTATTAACAACCTTGGCTGTAGTGGCTGGCGGTTGGATTACGCTCGTAAAACGCACGGCCGTGTGTCTGCGCCCGTGTTGCGTGTTTTGATGCTTAGCTACATTGCTTAAACAAAAAAACCGCACCCCGAACAGGCTGCGGTTTTTTTTTGGCTTTAATAAAAATCAGAAAAGAACAACCAGCATTACACACCCGTTTTTATGTCACATGCCTAAAACTCGAAATTCAAGTATGGAAAAACAATATGAACCTTGAAAAACTCAGCGTGCCTTTAGCCTTCTTCACGGTATTAGTGGTCTGGACAACAACGCCCCTTGCCATACAGTGGAGTTCGGATGGGGCACCTATGACCAGCGTATTCTACCGCATGATCATCGGCGTGGTTTTTTGTGTGGTGCTGGCATTACTGACTCAAGGGAAATTACCGATAAACAGTGCAGCCAAACGTATTTATTTCGTTGGTGGCGTATCGATATACTTAGGCACCGTACTTTTTTATTCGTCGGCACAGCTGATTCCCAGTGGTTGGGTGGCCGTGGTATTCGGTTTGTCGCCTCTAATCACAGGCGTGATTTCCGCCACGGTTGAACCGGAATCAAAATTGACTCCCACACGATTGGTTGGCTTGATTTTAGGCCTGTCAGGCTTAGGTTTGGTATTTTCCGCAGGCCTAAAGTTTGAAGACGCCTCTATCATTGGCTTGGCTTATTCGGCTATGGCAGTGACCATCACATCAGCCGCTTCGGTTTACTCGCGACAGCTCGTCAAAGATCAATCGATTTCCGGCTTGCAAATTACCGCCGGAAGTTTGATCGTCGCCCTACCCTTGTTTGCGATAACCGCTTACTTAGTAGCGCCGGGGTTCTCCGCTGAATTCTCTGGCTCGGCAATATACGCCATTATTTACCTTGGCGTATTTGGCAGTGGTATTGGCTTTACACTTTACTATTTTCTGTTAAAGAGGGTGAGTGCCAGCAAAATTTCGCTGGTTGGCTTAGTCACCCCAATCACAGCCTTGACATTAGGCGCGCTAGTCAACAATGAGCCTGTTATCGCCAATGTGTATTATGGCGCTATTCTGGTTTGCGCCGGGCTGGTGTTATACGAATTCAAACCCCGTTTAGGTTTGCGAAGATTGTAAGAATTTACTCTGGCAGCGATAGACTTTGGTATTTTGAATACAAGTTTACTTAGTCAACCCTAATGAATAGGTATGTCATTGATATTGCTTAATTAAATTCAATTTTTGCCAAGACCTGTTGAGGGTTCACATGGGAAGCCATAGAAATCCACAAGCTAAAGCTAACACGCCTTCAACCATAAGCCTCAAGCTAGGCTTGTGGTAATGCCGCATTCAAGCACGATTGTTCTTAGCTTTGGTCATCGCTCATCGTTGAACATTAATCGAGGCATGGCAAGCTGGTATTATTGTTGGTGTGTCATCACAATTTTACCAGTTTGCTAATCTGCCGCATACTTTCAAGCACAACTCTCAACAAACCCTAGTCGAATAGAGATAGAGGTGTTATCCGCCGCCGCCAGTATTACGATACGAATTGGTTTCCCTTCCAACCCTATATCGGTTCAGGTTGTCACCGTAATATAAACGCTCATGTTCCTGACGAGCCTGACCCATTGCACCGCGAAAATTAATATTAAAATTTCCATCGCTATACGACACCCTACGTCCGTGATGTTCGAGCGTATTAGAGTGAACTAGCGCGTGTCGGGGCACCATAAATGTATCCAAGTTAGGTGCGCCGGGTCCATTGGCAGTACCACGAATTATCTCACGCAAATTAGCCCCTCCACTGTCACTGTATGCCCAGCATTTTGCATCGCATTCACACGCCTTACTTCGCCACCTAAAAAATGTTGATTAGGCACCGCGTTTTGAGCAACATTGGTATTATGCCCACTTGCTCTGGCAAATCTATTTACATCTCCGCGCAATTGCTGTGGGTTTGTCTCGCCAATCCTGCGAGCGAACATCACAGCCAAGCCTCTCGCCTGACCGGCTTGCATGGTTTGTTGTGGCCTTGCTCTGGCCTGCAAAATTTCCGCTCTAGCATTTAATCCACGCTGCTGACCTAAGGTCAAACCATGAGTTGATTGAGATATTGTTCTACGCACATCTCCTGTACTCGCCGAACGGTGACGTGTTGGGCTACTAGAATTTCGAGCTGAACTGGGTGATCTGGGTCTACTCATCGCAAATGCATTGACTTTATTTTACACAGCTCCCTTATGGCTTTAGACATGATGTATGGTTGTTACACGAAGTATTGTTTCAATATATAAGTTTCAAAAGACGAATAAAATAAATCTAATCGTGTTTTCGACTTTTTAATCGTGTCTATACAGTGTCGGTCTATTTGGATACAAATACCTTGACTAAACTGACTAATATTTTCTGATCATAAACACAACAAAATATTTACACCGGATGCAACTATTAGCTTAAAGCTGCCCGTCTGAAAGATGGGGGGTTAAACCTTAAAAAAATGGACGAATTAAGTGAGTCATCATCATAGTAGAAATGTTTTCAATAAGTGCACTTTCGTACAGTTAAGCTTGATTGCGAAAATAGCCTATATTGTAGTTATAACTTTA
>CALJWL010000048.1 GCA_937974565.1 uncultured Arenicella sp. | reverse complement strand
CTGGTTCAGTTAATATTTCAAGTAATTATGTTGCTGTTGGAGGCTTCTCTGGGACAACCTTGAAATTTACTTCAACCTCGAATTGTTCATTTGTTAAGGTAAGAGCTTACTGATAATAAAGTTTACCGTGTGCGGCCGACTCGCGATCACCTCATGAGTCGGTCGTACCCGCGTATGATTGATTATTTTTAACCGTATTCTTTTTTTAGAGTGTTCATTAAGCGTTGTCTATTCAATGTGTACTCAAAATTTTAAGCATTATGTTTAGCAACCGAGTTTTCAACACTCTTTATTTATGGTGCTTTATTTATGGCGATACCCGTTCCTTTAAGACCAAGCGGTTTTACGCTTGGTGAGCCCAATGCGAATATTAAGTTGGACGTTTTTTTCGATATTCAATGCCCTCATTCGAAAAAATATTGGCCTACTTTATTGGCTATTTTAAAGCATTATGAGGGCCAGCCTCTCAGTGTTACGGCTCACCTTATCACGATTAGTAATCACCACCAGGCTTGGACAATGAGCTTGGCCATGATGGCGGTTGCTGGGTCGGATGATCGACGTTTTTTTGATTTTGCCTCATTTTTATTTGCTCGCCAAGAGCAGTTCATGAATGACGTATTCAGACATAAAACTCTAGAGGATCAACGTCAACTAGCGGCTGACATGGCGCAGGAGTTTGCCGGCATTCTAAGAGATCGCTTGCTGACATTATTGGACGACTCACAAGTGTATGAAAATGCGCGGACACCAATAAGATACGCTGCAACGAGGTCTGTGTGGGCAACGCCGACCATTTTTATAAATAACGCCGACGATTTGTCATTGAAATTTCATACGCCGTTGAAAGATTGGGTTGAGTATATTGACTCTTTGATGTGATTTTTCGAACTGTCTACAGGCGTGCATTTTAAAATGAATGTAAGATTTTTTTGGCGAGCTCTATGCGTCACTGTCATTGTGGTTATGCCTAAAGAGGTGTTGTCTCAAATCAATGTTTCATAAGGCGTACTTACGTTTAAACCCAAGGCAACGATGGCGTCAGTCTGTCTTTAACGTGGGGTTTTTTTGCGAAATAGGGGTAGAAAAAACGAATAAAAAAATACCATGAAAACATGAAGTTCTGTTTTCAAATTATAAAGTGCAACAATCGAGTCTGTGCTTGAAATTGGGTGATGAATTCAGTGGCCCGATCGTTAATGTCTGCGCCATAGATAGGGCTCTTTTAGAAAGAATAGAAGGAGCCGTTCATTCATGTTTTCAATGACATCTCTCACGCTGTTATGAGCGAATAGTTGGGCTGTGGCAAGGCACACAAATTTGAGCAGTTGAAGGGGAATTGTATTAGAATCACTCTTTGCTTGATGCGTTCATTTGATGACATGATTTGCAGTAAAAATACGTTATCAAATGACCAAAAAAATCAGGTTATTTCTTTGAACCGTTAATGGAATCCGATTGGTTTCCAATACTCAATTTAAGAGCAAATGTAATGAATATTGACATTTTTGTTGTCGGCGTCTACTTCATCTTTATGATCGCTGTAGGTGTCATATTCAAACGTATGGCAGGCAGCTCGACCAGTGATTACTTCCGTGGTGGCGGTAAAATGCTTTGGTGGATGGTCGGTTCCACGGCGTTTATGACCCAGTTCAGTGCGTGGACGTTTACCGGTGCGGCGGGTAAGGCATTTACCGATGGCTTCCCGATCATGGTTATCTTTATGGCCAATGCATTTGCTTTTTTACTTTCATGGATGTTCTTCTCTTATCGCTTTCGCCAAATGCGTGTTATTACTCCGATCGAAGGCGTGCGTCGGCGTTTTGGTGCGACCAATGAGCAAGTATTTACGTGGGCGACCATGCCAACGAGTATTGTTTACACGGGCATCTGGTTAAACGGTCTTGCTTTATTCGTGAGCGCCGTATTCAACATCGAAATTGAAACGACCATTGTTGTCACCGGCCTGATTGTGCTGTTTATTTCCGTGATCGGCGGCTCGTGGGGCGTGGTGGCCTCAGACTTCGTGCAAATGGTGGTGATCATGGCGGTAACCGTGGTCTGTGCCGTGGCCGCAGTGATCAAAGTGGGCGGCCCAATCAACCTGATTGAGCAATTCCCTGCAGACTCTATTATGGGGTCGAACATGAACTACCCGCTGTTGTTTATTTCATGGTTTATCTTCATGTTTGCTAAACAGCTTCTGAATATTAACAATATGCAGGACTCTTATCGATTCCTGACGGCGAAAGACTCAATTAACGCGCGCAAAGCGGCATTACTTGCCTTTGTGCTTATGCTCATTGGCCCGGCAATTTGGTTTATGCCTCCTTGGGCGACAGCCGTGCTTTACCCTGATGCCGCATTGGCTCACACCGACGCCCTTGGTGGAAAGGCGGCCGATGCGGTTTACCTTGTGTTTGTTGAACGTGTGATGCCTGTGGGAATGGTTGGCCTACTCATGTCGGCGGTGTTTGCCGCAACCATGTCTTCAATGGATTCGGGCCTCAACCGTAATGCCGGTGTGTTTGTTCGTAATTTCTATCACCCGATCATCAACAAAAACGCCTCTGAGAAAAAGCTGATGCGTGTTAGCCAAGGCATCACGGTGGTATTCGGTGTGCTTATTATCGTGGTCGCACTGTTTATTAACTCGCTACGCGGTTTGAGCCTGTTTGACGCCATGATGTACGTCAGCACGCTACTGCAAATGCCTATCCTCGTGCCTCTATTCTTCGGCATGTTTATTAAAAAAACACCAGACTGGGCTGCATGGGCAACGTTGGTCGTGGGAATCGTTGTGTCTTATAGTGTGAGCTTTGTGGTTACGCCAGAGGTCATCGCGAATATTCTCAACATTGAAGGGGGGTTCACCAGTCGTGAAACCGCCGACATTACCGTCATGAACGGCATTATCGGTCATCTTGTGTTTACGGGTGGTTTCTTTTGTCTATCGACTCGGTTCTATAAGGAACCCGCCAATGAACGTAAAACGGAACTCAAAGAGTTTTGGAGCGACGTGGAAACACCCGTCATTGAAGAAGCCGGTCAAGACGCCATTGACCGTCAACAACGTAGTATGTTGGGCAAACTGATTCTTGTATTTGGCACACTGGTTACCGCTATGGTGTTAATTCCAAACCCATTCTGGGGGCGCATCGCATTTCTATTTTGTGGCGGCGTGGTTCTTATTGTTGGTGCTTTGCTTCTCAAAAGTGCCAAAGAGACCACCGTACTTAGCCCACAAACTCACAGTTAATCAATACGACAGGGGCTGGCCGTGGTTGTCAGCCCCTGTTTCAGAGTACTGGAACCCGTAACACTAATGAGATTAACATGACAGCGAACAACCAGCATTGGCTGAGAAAGTAGCGTCGGTCCGTTGTTTTCAAACAAAAGGCTAAGTTGAGAGTAAGTTTAGAATCAGCCCACTGTCGTTTATTTAGCGTGATTAAATCGCAGACCCTTGATGAGGATTAGTGTCTTGACGGGGTGGTTGCAGGCTCAACAGTGACAATTCATTCGTGTTAACTGGCCTTGAGTCAGGCGTTTTTTCAAAGGGCTGGCTCAGTATCTTTAGGTAAGACCCATGAGTAACGATTACATCAACAGCAACTTTCTCTTGGCAACGCCTTTGGCACAGCACCTGTATCATCGCTACGCCAAAGAAATGCCTATCATTGATTATCATAATCATTTAGAAGCTCAACAAATTTGGGAAGATCATTGCGCTCAAAACATTGCTGAGTGCTGGCTTCATAGCGATCATTACTTATGGCGAGCAATGAGAAGCAACGGTGTTGACGAGTTCTACATTACCGGCGATGCAAGTGACAGAGAAAAGTTTGACAAGTGGTGTGACACCGCACCGTATATTCTTGGTAACCCTCTGTATCAATGGTCACATTTAGAGTTAGTTCGCTTTTTTGATTGCTCGTTACTGCTCAACCCTGACAACCGCAACGCCATCTGGACACACTGCCAGACCAAACTGGCTAGCAAACAGTTAAGCGCAAGAGAGGTGCTTAAGCAGTGCCGTGTTACTACGCTTTGTACCACCGACTCACCACTCTCGGACCTTAAATACCACCAACTTATCGCTCAGTCGGAGTTTGACATTAACGTTCTTCCGACCTTTAGAGCCGATGAACTGTTCGCCATTAACAACACGCAGAGCTTTAACGCCACGCTGAGCAATTTGGAGCGTCTTACTTCTAGAAGCATTACGTCGTTTGACGATTACCTTCACGCCATCGAAGAAAGAATCGACTTTTTTCATCACACCGGCTGTCGTTTATCAGACCTTGGATTAACCCTCGTTGAGCATGCTCAATGTGATGACATTCAGGCGGAGTGCATTTTTAACAAAACACGGAATGGGCAATCACTCGATAGTAACGAGGTGGTGTTGTTTCAGTCTTATCTTTTCAATCAGCTTGGCAAGCTTTATTATGCTCGCGATTGGGCGATGCAACTGCATATTGGTGTGCTGGTTAATGTAAATGAACGACGAAAACACGCCTTGGGTGGCGGTACTGGTTTTAGTGTTATCAACGATCGTTGCATTGCTGAAAACCTAGTTTTGCTACTGAGTGAACTCGACGCCACTCGTCAGCTTCCAAAAACAGTGCTGTACAGCGTCAACCCAAATCACAACGCGATTTTGAACTGCATTGCCGGTGCATTTCAAGACAGCGACACAGCCGCAGGCAAAATTCAATTTGGTGCTGCATGGTGGTTTAACGACCACAAAGACGGCATGGAAACTCAATTAACTACGTTGAAAAACATCGGCGCTCTCGGTCGGTTTGTCGGCATGCTGACCGACTCTCGAAATATTTTCTCTATGAGTCGTCATGAATACTTTCGCCGTGTGCTTTGCAATCAACTGGCGTTATGGGTTGAGAATGGTGAGCTTCCTCATGATGAAACACTGCTCAAACAAACCGTCGAAAATATTTGTTATTACAATGCACTTCACTATTTTAACTTTGAACAATCAAGCCCGAGAGAAGACGCACAATGATTCAGTTCACTAAGCAACAATTACAAACAATCAAGCAGCGTGCTTCTAACGAAACCATAGAGCAGTTAATCGCCAACAACCATGTGGTGCTTAATAGCGACACTCTGGTTCCCCCCGATGGCCGAGCCACTTGGAATCTCTATTACTTTTGCCCTGAACACGCCGTACGCTTGGTTTGGGATCGTGAAAAGCCTTTCTCACACGTTTGCCCAGTGGATGGCGAAGAGTTTACTGGGGAACCGTATGATGGGGCTTGGTGGCGTTGGTTAAACGGCTTAAATGCCACGGCTTGTTATGACTTAGGGTTGCTTTGGAACATCACAGGAGAAGCTCGCTTTCTTGAAAAGGTGAAAGATATCCTGCTGCAGTCTGCAAAATACTACCCTGACTACGAGGTGCATGGCGGCATCCCTTACAACGGCCCAGGCAAAGCGAATTCACAGACGCTTTGCGAGGCAAATTGTCATCTTGATTTGGCTCGCGGTTATGACTTTGTGCGCGCTGAACTTACGGCTCAAGAGCAAGATTACATAGAGCAACGCCTACTGCGAGAAGGGGCTGACTTTTTGATGGAGCATCGAATGAATCAGCTCCACAACCACGAAATGAAAATCAACGCGACCATTGGTGTCATTGGGTTGGTTTTGAATGATAACCATTATATTGAATTTGCACTTAACACCGATTACGGGATTCATTATCAGCTTGAACACGGCAGTTCGGAAGAAGGGATGTGGTTTGAAGGTTCCATTCATTATCATTACTACGCATTGCAAGCGCTGCTCAATTTTGAAAAAATGGCTTACAGCACGCCTTATTCAGTGAGTTCAAACCCAAGTTTTCTAAAAATGCTTAAATTTCCTTTGAGCTTGGTGCTTAATACCGGAGACTTCCCTCGCCTTAATGATTGCATCGCAGGGCAAGAGAAAATCACTCACTCGCACCTGTTTGAGTTTGCTTACGCCCAGTATCCGTGTGAGGAATTTGCGCGTGTGCTGAGCAGCATCTACCAAAACATCTCACGTGATAATATTGACGCGCTGCTTTATGGCGTGGATGAATTACCCGCCGTAGCCCCCTTGCAGTGCCGTTCTATCCATACCGTTAAGGCTGGTGTGACGATTCACTATGATCAACAGAACAATCATGCTATGTTGCTCAAACACAGCCCTTATGGCGGTGAACACGATCACTACGATCGACTGGGCCTGATTATTGTCCGTAACGGTAAGGAGATTTTGCCAGACCTAGGCACGACCGGTTACGGGGCAGAGTTGCATTACGGCTATTATAAAAATACCGTCACTCACAATACGTTGGCGGTGAATCAGCAAAACCAACCACCGATCAATCCACGCATTCTTCATTTTGATAAGACAGACCAATATACGGTTATTGATACCTTGGCTGATTGGAGGCAACCGCCGGCAGAAGTGGATAGCCACACCATCGTTCAATGGGACAGTGCGGCGTATGAAGGCGTGAGTTTTAGGCGCATCATGATTTGCATTGGCGATACCTTCGTCGAGATCAATCGCGTTATTAACCCAAACCAACAGCAGTTAGATTTAATTTATCACGTTCGCGGCGAACAACAAGACCGCGCAGGCTTCACGGTTTGCGACAACCCACTGCAAGGCCCCCTAGCAAGAATGCACTCTGTTTATATTAGCCCGCCAAAAGGTGAGCATATTTGCCACTATAAAATCGAAGGTCAAAGTCATTTTAAACAGCAGATGTGGTTCAGTTCGCCTTGCGAAGTGCTTATTGGCGAGGCTCCGGATAATCCAGCAACCTCTGATCTGGCGTATACCTTGGTGCGCAGTAAACACGCGTTCTTAGATACCATAGTGCAGCATGATTTAAGTGCTGAAGGTGCGACAACGCTGCAAGACATTGGCTGGAGCGAAGGAAGCATTGCGTTTGTGGTGGCTCGAAATGAGAAACGCACACCAGTGCGTTATCAACTCGACTCTAAAGCGCTTACGCTGGGTGTTTAAACGGCAATGTTGGCTTAAACAAAGCCGATACAACACTAGCTAGGGCCTGTGAACAGGCCCTGGAATTTTCTGAGAGCATTAACTCAGGAGGTTGGCATCAAACATCAAAACTTAACCCCCCTAAAATTACGTCGATAGTTTGCCTTAAACGTGTTTTTTCACCGTTGAAATTGGTGTATAAAAATCAAATAAGAAAAGATAATCATAAGTACGGGTATGGATAGGTTTCTGTGTTTGTTTAAAAAAAAGAATGTATTACGGGTCATGGCCCTGATGATATTAGGTACGACTTTCACTGGCGTAGCCAGTGATGTGCCTGAGCATTATAAACAAGGGGCGGTCTCATCATCACAAATAGCCCAACTTAATAATCAAACCTTGAACTCGGCAACCTTGCCTGATCTAGGGCACCCTCGATTGTACGGAAACAATGATGTTTGGTATGACACGGTAAAAACGTTTGATGCCCTAGACCCCGATTGTGAATGGGGGGGGCGCCGTGGCATCGGCACCATTAAAAACATCAAAGAAGACTGGGATCTGGCGACTAAAGGTAAAATAACCTGTGGTTTGAATCGTGACGTAACGTTAGCGGATTTTCGACCTTCTGAGTTCTATCTAACCGGTGAAGGTTCATACAACTCTAATCGACGCTTACTCGTATTGTACTTTCTAAGAAGAATCGAAGCGTGCCACGAAGTGGAAAGCGATGCCTCAGTGTGCGATCTAAGCTTGCAAGACATCGCTCAACTCAAGTCAAAGTTCATTGCCTATGAGATGCAACGCTTCAAAGAGCTACCAAGAAATGAGTACGGCTTTCTTAAGGCTTGGCATGCCGGGTTTAATGGGTCTTTTTTTGATCTGGGTGCAAGCAAGGCGTTTGAATTTTGGTGCTTGTTTTTAGATACGTTTTGGGGCGACTTGTCGACCGAAGACTTTAATGCGGTGTCATCCGAACTTGAGTTTGAAATTGACGATTACATTCGCAGTTATCAGGAAAACCATTGGAATATCGCAAATGGCAATAATTGGACCGTCATACTGAATTCCGCCGCATTGTATTGGGTGATCACCTTCTACCATGAGAATACGCCAAAGGCTCGCCAAGTATTAGAGTATGTGTTGGCGTCAAACTGGTTGCATCGCGACTTTTTCATGAGCCAAGGGGAGTACGTAGAAGGGCACAGTTATTCAAACTTGTCTGTCAGCAACTATTTAACTATTAATCGATTGCTTCGAGCCTCTTTTGGCCAGCCACTTGAGGCCGTGAAATGGGACACGATTCAGCACCACATGGATTGGATGATTGAGTCTATGGACTCGTCCGGCACCACCGTTGATTTTGGAGACAGTTGGCTGTCAACAGGAATGGCAACGTATGCCCCATTAATCTTGGCTTATTACAAAGAAGAGATCGGCCTTGAGAGCGTTTCAAGCACTCACATTGACTCTTGCCGAATTAAGGACTATTTCCGATCCAGCTATTTTTCAAAGCATTTTGAGAACCCATGGAACACCAGCACGGTGTTGGCGCGCAATTGGCATGAGCTGAGCAGCACGTGTCAAAATCAGTCAGTGCAAGGCGCCCATATTCGCCATTACCAGGATTATGGTTTATCGATACTAAGAACCTTTCAACCTGGAAAAACCCTAACGGGCACAGACATTGGAGACGCAGAGCGCCTGAGCTTTGCTGATGAGACAGTCTTGGCCGTCACATCAACAGACAACTTTCTTCCACACCGAGAAACCGATTATGGCGGTATTATTTGGTCTGCGTATGGGAACCGCTTACTTTGGGATTTCGGTTATGGAGAAATCGCGAAAAACAAAGAATCAATTTATTTGGTTTCATCGAGTAAAGGGCATTTCGTTGCCGATCAACAGCGCAATGATTATCTTGAGTTTTACATAAAGGCTGAGCAAGGCAATCCTAATTTTGATAATTTGGGTGTTGGTATTGGTGTCAGTTATCGAAACTCCAATATTGTTAGATTGACCGAGTATTTGCAAAACGCTAACAATGGTTGGCAAAAAGCCGTTATTCCATTAAGCGTGTTTGCAAACGTCAAAAATGACGATTGGCTGCGACAACTCAATGATGGCAGCCCAGCGGACGGTGCCGGCACAAACAAAGTTGTTTTTAAGGCGTTTGGGGGGCTGGGCGATGTAGCATTTGGCATTGACGAAATTCGCTTTGTTGCCAATGGTCAAGCCAGTCGTTCGGTGGTTTGGTATGGTGATTCACACAGACAATCGATTAGCCCCAATGCGGTGACCAGCACATCCGATGAGTTGTTTGTGAAAGAAGAGCGTTCCAGTGGCGGAGCAAATGGCAGCCAGTCGTACGCTGTCATTAAGTCAAACACCGCTGGCCGGTCATTGAGCCTGTTTTATAACGGTGATTTTGATGAAAGAATCGTTAAAAATTACATTGATAAACTTCCTTTGGGTGCGAATACGCTGATATTGCCCGATGAAGTTTATAACGCAGATCGATCAAAGCATAAATCCCAAATATTTGGTCGATCCGGAACAAGTCGAGAAATCACCCTTTCTAGAAAGCAAGGCATTCATCTTGACGGAAGCGAAGTCTATGGAAGCTCGTTAGAAGGCGAGGGCGCATTGGATTACTTTAATCGTTATGCGGTTCCATTGGATAATGGCACGTTTATTTTGATTGACAGCTTTCGTGCTAAGCAAGGGCATGCTCAAAAAATTCAAGAATTCTTTTACACTAAAAAAGATGACATTAACACTGGGTGCCAAAAAAACGGACCCGATGGTTTAAGTGATGATGTGGCGGTCACGATCTTAGAGGCAAAAAAGGCCTTATTGAAACCCAAATGCAATCAGTTAAAACCGGATAACCCGGTGGAGTCGGTAGGGTTAATGCTGGTCGACTCCATGTCTAACTCGAGATTTAAATTAGGGGCGCCGGATTTTCTTAAAAATGACCCTTTGTTTGAACGGTTTACCGACGAGGACGGGGTTCTCTTGATTAATCGATTGGGGGACTTAGAGCATCGCCGATTGTTAAGGTATGAACCCGAACAGGCCGTGACCGAAGATGTTAGAGTGTTTCTATTGGTGAGCGCAACGTCCGAAGATGAGTTGCCACAGGCGGCCGTGCAACGTGTCAGCTGTGACGGAGTGTGTTTCAACTATTCTATTGGAAGCGACTTAGGAATAATTGAACTCGTTAAATCGCCCAATGACCGATACGTTTTAAATAGAGTCAGTTCGCTATCAGAGACAAATGATGATGACGGTGATGGCATCATCAACAGTCAAGATAATTGCCGACACATTAGTAATCCAGGCCAAGAAGATTTAGACATGGATGGCCTAGGTGATCTTTGCGACCTTGACCAAGATGGCGATGGCATTGATGACAATTACGACTCTCATCCAAGAGACAGTTCATTGTGCGGTGACTTTGACACTGATGGAAAAGACGATTGCTCGATTGATGCTTTCGACGAACTGTGCTTTCCGATCAAAACCCCTAACCAACAAAGAGTGGCCATGGTTTGTCTCTAATTAATAACTCATTATTTTTTAAATATCGCCCTCAATGACAGTGAAGATGATATGTAGTATCGTGAAGTGATCAGTAGAGACTGCCTACAGTAGCATTGTTATGTTCTAAATTGCTATATTCTGAGTAGGTACGATGCCACCCTTAACAAAAAAATTATAAAAATGAAAAAGTATTTGTTGATCTTACGTTCTCTTTACCTCAGCACGACTGTGGTTTCCCTCATAGCAGCATGGTCGCTGCTGAATACGGCGACAGCCATTGAGTCTGCTGGAAAACCCATGCAGGCCATTATTTCACTGTTATTCGATGATCAAAGCTGCTTAGGTGATACTGAGGAACTTTTGTCTCTTGAACAAGGGGATCAATTGAATGTTGTCTGTAATTACGATCTTGAGTCGGGTGAAATTGATTTACCTTCTGGCGTCACGTTGACTGAGCGCGGCGGAGCCATTGTGAATGGTCAATTGAGGTTCGGTATCGGTGGTACTATTGATGGAAAACTATTAAACCACACCCTCGATGTGAGTGGTGATGTCTCATTAATCGATCAAAACTTTGAGTTTGATAAAGATAAATGGGGCATTGTCGAAGGTGTTGTTGCTTTGCCTATTTCGACACAAAACAAAACGCGTATACAACAAGCCATTGACGTCTCTAAAACTCTTGGCGCGACGGTCTTTAGTGTTGGTCAAATAGACGCCTATTTCGATACACATTGGCTTGGAGGGCGGCCGCGTATTGACCATCTGAAAGCGATCCAACTCCCCTCGAACTTCCATTTTAAGTTGAGTGATGATACTCGATTGCGTATGCAGCCTAGCCACTTTCCTTGGGGCGCCCTTATTATGGTTAGCCAGCAGAGCAATGTGACAATCAGTGGTGGGCATTTATATGGGGATCGGTTTGAGCATGATTATTCCCCAATCAATGATTTTTTCAACAGACAAAGAAACACGCATGAATGGCCAGCATTGGTGATTGTTGGTGGGGCTAAAAATGTTGTAATTGATAATATTCATACCTACGACTCAACGGGCGACGGAGTGGTGTTTGGTGCGGCTGTTGGGGGGCACAGAACCGACCCAAACAAGCCGTTTAATGAAAACGTTATGATTAAAAATTCCACCATTGCGCGAGCGCGACGAAATGGAATGAGCATCACCGACGGTAAAAATATGCAAGTGATCAACTGCACATTTACAGAAACGGGTTTAGGCGAACGCGGTAACTCCATTATTAGTTCAGCCGGCGTTGATCCAAGGTTTGCCATAGATGTAGAGCCATTCGTAGGCTATGAACCAGACACGGGTGAGGCGATCTACTTTGAAAAAGTGGAAGACGTGTTGATTGAAGGGAATACGTTCACCAACAGTGGTGCAGGCAGCGTGATTGATTACTCTGGTATCAATGTCACCTTTAAAGATAATTGGTCTGACCATCTTATGTCGGTGAATAACGGTACCGGAACAAAATTTATTGGTAACACAATAGAAGCAAATGAAAACAGCAATGTGTTTGTTGGGATTTCTACCGGCAGTCGGGTGGCCGTGGTCGAGGGCCAAAGCATTGAGTTTTCTAAAGACTTTGTTGTCAGAGGTAACACGATTCGAGGTGCCTCTAGAGGTATTTCTGTCGTGGGTGCCGGAGGCATCATAGAAGATAACGTGATTGAGCGCTTTTCTGATAGAGCTATTTCAATTGGGGGCAGTGAAGCTGTCGTTGAAAATTTTACATTCTCAAATAACACTATTCGCAACCCTGTGACTTCTTTTGCTCGTGGCGTTCAAAATAATTCACAAGTATCTTTACGAAGCTTGGTTTTTGAAAACATGACTATTTCAGTGCCTAGGTTTCCAGTTTCTTTGGCTGATCTGAATAATGGCGAATTTGACTCGGAGAATTCCATTATTTTTAGAGACTCAGACTTCATAAGCGACGAAAATGGAAATTGGCCCACTTCTATTCGGCGTGCCGGTGGTGTGATTGAATTCCGAAATAATAATTTTATTGGAACTGAGTTGGTGGTCGAGGATGCCAATGTTGTGAGTGAAAATAATCAATTTGAGTAATGATGCTATGCGTTGTTTATGAACAGCAGCGTAATGTGGCTTTAGGATGAATTGTAGGTTGTAATTCGAAGCTAGAAGGCGGTATTGAAAATAAAATTAGTATAGAGAAATGACTGTAAATAACCGAAGTATTTATCTGAGGTTGATCATTGGCTGTGTCGCATTGCTGTGTGTTTTACAACCCATGGTGTTGAAAGCACAACAAATGACGGCCACAGACGTCAATGTAGCACCCATTATTCAACTACTATTAGACGGTGAACGGCGCTTTGTTTTAGACATTGGCCAGCCGTTTAATCGTCGCTTAGACTCAGAATCGTTTGAAAACGGGGTCGAATTTATATTCAGAAGCGTACGCTCGGATTTCAGACTAGAAATTCAAGGTGCATCAATTGACCCATCTAATCCACCATCACTCTTTATAGATGGTATTTCGGTTGGGGCAATCACCAATGGTCGCAATGTTTTTAATATTAAGTCAGACCGTGTGACGTCAAGAAGTGTGTTTCGGATTGGGTATGCAAATGGCGAATCAGGAGACTGGGTCGTGGAAACAATCCGAGCTGTTTTGTCAGAAGGGCCGGCTTCTCTAGAGGAGGCCCAGAGATTTTTAATGCGCTCTACTTTCGGGCCAAATCAGCAAGAATTGAATCGAGTATTAAGCATTGGGTATTCAGCTTGGGTAGACGAACAAATAAATCTGCCTGCAACATTAACTGTACCACTGTGGCATCAATACACGGCCGATCGTATTGCGGCACGCCGGCAAGACTACATAGACGCCGGAGTAACAGACCCCATTGCACTCGACTCCCCAGTGTTGGGCGCAACGTCCCGCTTTCAAACGCGGATGGATACATGGTGGCAAGCTACTCTAAAAGGAAACGACCAACTACGTCAAAGAGTGGCCTACGCTTACAGTCAAATTTTTAATGTCACGGAATCTAACCCGAACTTAATTCCATACTTTCACGACACGTTGGTTCGAAATGCCTTTGGCAATTATTATGATTTGTTGCGTGAGGTTTCCCTAACACCGATGATGGGCGGGTACCTTGGCATGCTGGGTAATGTCAGAGCCAGTGGTGGCAATTTCCCTACAGTACCCGATGAAAATTTTGCACGTGAGATCATGCAGTTGTTCAGCATCGGTCTGATTGAGTTGAATGTCGATGGCACACCGAAACTCAGTGATGGGAAAATTGTCGATACTTACAGCCAGGCTACCATCAAAAACTTTGCGCGTGTATTCACGGGATGGACTTCTAACCCAGAAGGCTTTCGACCTGGCTGGGAATTCAACCCAATGAAAGTGGACAGCCGTACTTTGCAACCAGGTAATATCGACAAACACGATACTGGTGCAAAAACGTTATTGAATGGGCATGTAAACCCAGCTGGCCTTTCAACCGAAGAAGATTTTAATCGTGCGATCAGGAACATTGTTGATCACCCTAATGTAGGGCCATTTATTGGCAGGCAACTCATTCAACGTTTAGTTAAGAGTAATCCTAGCTCAGAATACATTGAGCGAGTTGCCGGAGTATTTAACAATAATGGCCGTGGTATTCGAGGCGACATGGGGGCCGTTGTTAAAGCCATTTTACTGGACGAAGAGGCATTACAAGGGCACGTAGACCCAGAGGGTGGAAAATTAAAAGAGCCGTTACTGGCCGTTACTCAGCTATGGCGTGCCCTGGGCGCTACCAGTGCCATCAATTACTTTCGATACACTCAACCCATTCGTGATTTTGGGCAAGGGCCTTACAACGCACCGACCGTGTTTGGTTTTTATGAGCCAGACTACGCACCTCAAGGCGACATAGAGACTCAAGGTTTGGTGGCACCAGAGTTTAATTTATTAACCGACAATGCCGTACGTAGTTCATTAAGTCGAATGTACGAACTGATTTCAGGCGAACGTTATGGGGAGACTTTTACCAGCACTGTGCGTCAGAATGATGGGCAAAACATTACAGTCAACCACACTCGCTTTAATGGCAGCCTATCGGCAACGGTTAATTTGAATTTGTCTCAACTGACTGGTATCGCATCAAGTACTGAGGCGCTTGTTGATCGTTTAGATACTTTATTTTTAGGTGGGCTGATGAGTAATCCATTACGATCCGCTATGTTAAGGCATATTGATGCATTGCCAGTTAGCGTGAATATCACAGCTGCCCAAAGAGAGCAAAGAGTGCGAGAAGCACTTGCATTGTTGGTAGTATCGCCCGAATACCACACACAGCGTTAAGTAGGGACTAAAAATGAAAATTAACAGACGACAATTTCTTAGCCAGTGTGCGTATCTATCGGGTGTTGGTGCCTTAGGCAATCAGTTTTTAGGTTCTCATGCTTTTGCCGCAACGCCTTCATCTGAATACCGTGCTATTGTCCAAATTTATCTTCAAGGAGGGAATGACATGAATATGATCATCCCTAATGACGATGGTCGGTATAATGATTACGCAGCAATTAGAGGGAAATTTGCCATAGATCGAGATCAAACGTTAGGCATAACGCACGAAGGAAATAATGGCGATGTGCCTTATGGCTTGCACCCTGCAATGAGTGCATTGAAAAGCGTTTATGACCAAGGTGATTTGGCGTTTGCCCTTAATGTTGGCGCGTTAGTTGAACCGATTAACAAGCAGGAATTTTTGGCGCGAAGCAAGTCCTTTCCAGCACAATTGTTTGCCCATAATAGTCAAACGGAGTTTGTGATTTCAGGTCTGCCTAGGCAAGGCGAACGTTTGAGCGGCTGGGGAGGTAGACTTGCTGACTCATTGAATTTGCCTGCTGGTACGCCGCCAAGCGGCATCAGTATGAGTGATACCAGTCTTTGGTTGCGCGGTGAGAGTACCAATCAATTTGTGTTTGCTTCTGGTGTAGGGCCGGTTGAAGATTACCGTACTGACCGCCCTGCGTTTGAAACGGAGTTCAGTCGTGGCACTGTGTTTAATGAGTTAAACCAAGAAGACGGTTATGACAATATATTCACCAGGGAGCGCGCTAAGTTGTATGATCGTTCTCTTGCGGTCAGCAGACAATTTTTGAACTTAACATCGTTGAATGTAAACACCTCATTCCCAAACTCTAAGCTCGGTAGGCAGCTTCGTGATACCGCCACCTTAATTAATTCAAGGCAGAGTTTAAACCAAAACAGGCAACTCTTTTTTGCCATTACCCCTGGGTGGGACTTTCATGGAGATGCGCTTAATAGACATAACGCCCAATTAAAAGACCTCAGTGATTCAATGGCCGCATTTTATGCAGCATTGCAACAAATGGGTGTGGAAAACAACGTAACCGTGGTAACTGTTTCAGATTTTGGTCGCACGATGACGGGTAACGGAAATAATGGTACCGATCATGCTTGGGGAAATAATCAGATGGTCATGGGGGGCGCCGTAGATGGTGGTAAAGTAATTGGGGATTATCCAAGTTTTTCCACTTCTGACCCATTTTTTCTAGACAGCCGTGGAGTCATTGTGCCCACGTTGTCCATCGATCAATTAAACGGCGCTGTAGCCGCCTGGTTTGGTGGTTTAAGTGATGCTGAACTCGTGGAGTTGTTTCCCAACCTGAGTAACTTTTCCCAAAAGAGTTTGAGTGTGTATGCCTAAGTGGCATGGGTATGTAGGCACAGCCATTCTGCTTTATTTTTGTTCGATTGGCACGCAATCCACGTTGTTTGCACACCCAAACTTTCTAGTTGAATGGAGCAAATTGTATCCAGAGTCAGAATCTTCAAAGCGCGTATGTCAGCTTTGTCATTTTAGTGATTCTGGTGGTGAACCATGGAATGCCTACGGTTTTGATATTCGTGAAGAATATATTCGAATTGGCCGCCTTGATATTGCCCTGGCAATATCAGGCGTAGAATCCCATGATTCTGATAATGATCCAAAATCGCTCAGTAACCTTGTTGAAATCAAACAAGATTTTGATCCTGGCTGGCTTAAAGATGATCACAATGCCGTATTCTTTCGTGATTGCTCATCGGCGCTCTTGCCCACACCAATATCGAATGTCGATGAAGTTAAGAAAGATGACACCGCTCTGTGTGTCAACCTGATTTCCAAAAACAAAACAGCGATATCGACAATCTGTTTGTAATAGATCAAAGAAAGCTAGTACCAAGGACATTAGACAGGTCGACTGTAAAAAGGGCAAAACAACCGGCCTGCTCTATCGATTTAAAGTGGGGCTAAGGATAAAGAAACGGTCTCTTCCATTCATTTAAATTGCAAAAACCTTATCGGAAACGCTCATGATCTGAATCAGTGTAGCGGCTGTGTTCAGCATTGGTATTGCAGTGTTGCCCCCGGTTTGATTAAAGAAAGTGGCAAAGAAACGACTTATTAATTGACAAATGCGCTCAAAATGACCAACAACTAAGAGCCATAAAGTTTCATCAATGATTCGATCATTTTCCGCTCTCAAAATAAGGAATATTTGATCTGCTCATTGTTTACATTTGTCGAGATAACCACTACTATCACCAATAGTTATTTATGACATAACCTTAAGTTATTTTGTGTTTTTTAGTTATAGTCATAGTGACTTTTATTATGGTTAACAAGATCTATTTAAACCGCTGTCTCGGAAAAATAAGTAAAAAATAAGTGAGCCTCTTCAGGGGCATCACTCTGAAAATTCTGAGGTTATATAGGCCGATTATTCAACTTTGATTGACGCTATGACAAAGGTAATGAAGACGCAAGTCTGTTGCTATTTAATGGTTGAAAACGATGAATATTAAGCCTGAGCAGCTGTACTTTTGTTATTCAAAAAACCACCAAGGAGATTTAAAGATGAATATGTTTGTAAAGCGAAAAGAAATGGCAAGAACGAATATCACGCGCGGTTCGTTCTCGATGGCGAAAGCCATGTTGCTATTAATCGTTACCAGTATGGGGATGATTTCAGCATCAGTAGCCGTGAGCGCGGTGCCTAAATTAACAGTAAGTGGCTCCCAAATTTTGGTTGGTAACACAGCCGAAGGTATGGCCGGCAACAGTTTCTTTTGGAGTAACAACGGATGGGGTGGGGAACGATTTTACAACGCTTCAACCGTGCGTTGGCTAAAAAACGATTGGGAAAATCGCATCGTCAGAGCGGCCATGGGCGTTGAAGACGGTGGCGGTTATCTTGAGGACCCCACCAGTAATGTTAATCGTGTGAAGGTCATCGTTGATACAGCCATCGAAGAAGACTTGTACGTACTGATTGACTGGCACTCTCATCATGCAGAAGATCACGAAGCCGCGGCGGTTTCTTTCTTCCGCGAGATGGCACAAACTTATGGTTCACATAATAATGTTATTTATGAAATCTATAATGAGCCATTAAATAACGTTAGCTGGAGTAACACGGTTAAGCCTTATGCCGAAGCCGTGATTGCCGCCATTCGTCAAGAAGATCCAGACAACTTGATTGTTGTTGGCTCACCAACATGGTCACAAGACGTTCATGAAGCGGCAGCCGACCCAATTACAGGCTATGACAACATCGCTTACGCTCTTCACTTTTACGCGGGCACTCACAAGCAATGGCTGAGAGACAGAGCTGACCAAGCCATGGACGCTGGTATTGCTTTAATGGTTACAGAGTGGGGAACCGTAAATGCGAATGGCGACGGTGATGTCGATACAGCCGAAACCAATGCTTGGGTTGATTGGATGGAACGAAATAACATCACTCACTTAAATTGGGCGGTTAATGACAAAGTCGAAGGCGCTTCAATTGTTAAAGAAGGTTCTTCAACTACGGGGGGATGGAGCAATTCTGATTTGACCGCTTCTGGCCGTTTTGTAAAGGATATTATTGAGGAGTATAACGGTGGTAATACTGGCGGCGGCGGTGGCAACACTAACCAAGCGCCATCGGTAAGCTTTTCATCGCCTTCTAACAACCTTCAAGTGGATGTAGGCTATGACTTGGCTGTGGTAGTTGAAGCCTCAGACTCAGATGGCTCCATCGACAACGTTCGACTCTATATAAACGATGACTTTGTAAGACAAGAGAGCGTTGCTCCATATGAGTGGGGACATGCCGGGTCACCTGACACTAACGAATTGAATGGGTTGTCTGCGGGTGAGTATACGTTCCGAGTTGAAGCCATCGACAACGGTGGCCGTATGGCGAGTGACACATTCGTGTTGACCGTCCGTCAGCCCAACAATGGCGGCGGTGGCGGTGGCGGTGGCGGCACTTGCCAAGATTACGACGGAGGCCGAATGGAAGTAGACTTGCAATCATCTTCATGCATTGATTTTGGTCGTGACCTGTCAGGCAGGACGCTTCAAGTATGGGATAGTGATACAAATACGTCTTGTAACTTTCGAGGAACCGTATCATCAGTTAGTAACTCTGAAAGTCTAACGATATCAAGTAATTATGTTTCTGCACGAAATGAATTTACCGGCACTGAGTTAAACTTTGCATCTAATAATAACTGTCGTTATGTAAAAGTTCGCGTCTACTAGTGTTTGCGTGATCAATGGAGCTGGAACTCATGCTCCATTGGTCACATCAAACAGCAGTATTACGTACGTAGACTAAAACGTCCATCACAGCAGTCGGTGTTGCGTTCGACTATTCATAAACTGAGCGTGACATCGGCGACGGTGGATTGTTTTAGTCATGTTATTTTTAAACTCACTAAGTTGCATGCTTAGGTGATTACGCAACACTTCTTTGGACATTTTTATAGAAAGAGAAGTTTCGCTTTTATGCCGCCTTGATTCAGGTACTGATGTTCCCTATTTTGACTTTTCGTAGTCAGTAAAATACCGTTTTGTCATACTTCAGAGAAAAGTACCTTTAGGTGGTGAATAAATATGGAATAAAAATGATGATTTATAAAAATACAAGCCGCATGATTTGCACGGGCGCGTTATCTTGCTTGATGTCACTAAGTGCCTCAGCTCAGGTTATTTACTCAAATGGTTTTGATTCACTTTCTAATGGTGAAGTGACCGATGACCAAATAAAAGATTCATGGAATTCTCGCTACGCTAAAGGCCCTGATGAAGGGCGTGTAACAATAGTTAATGACTCTATTTCAGGAAAGGCCGCTCGAGTGGCTTACCCCGCTTTTACAAACCAATCATCGCCCAGCGGCGCAACGTGGGAAACGGATATTGGACACAGTGCTGATGAGCTTTATATGTCTTACTGGGTTAAAGTGGATTCTGATTTTCAGTTCGTTAAAGGCGGTAAGCTTCCAGGGTTAGGCGGTTCCACCAGTTTTCCTCGAGGAGAAAATGATTTCACCACTCGCCTTATGTGGCGTGAAGACGGAAAACTTGAGTTCTATTTGCACGGTTTTCAGGTGAATAACAGTGCCGGGGCGGAGCCTTATCGAGTGTTTTGGGATGATTTTGGTGAACATGCAAGGTTGAAAAAAGGACAATGGCATCATATTGAAATACACCAAGTACTCAATACGCCGGGTGTTCGTGATGGTCGGTTGCAAGGCTGGTTAGATGGCGTGCTGGTTTGTGACTCTTCAGACAATTCGGGAGTGCGGGCTGTCGGTCAGTCTGATACCAAAATAAACCATTTGTTTTTTTCAACCTTTTTCGGTGGATCAAGTGCGCCGGTTACGCAGTGGCAGCCAACGGACGATGTGTATGCAAATTTCGATGACTTTACGGTCTCGACACAACCCATCGGCATGCATGGTTTTCCAGGCGATGTTTCTGGCGGCGGAAATGGTGACAATGATAATCCCGTTCTAACGGCAGGCACCAATAACATTCGAATTCGAAACGCAAATAACGACCGTTGCTTGCAAGCGAACGGCAGCAATAATGGTGACCTAGTGATCAGCAGTGGTTGTGATAATGGGGCTGATCAAAAGCTTGATGTATTGGCGCACTCGTCGACTCCATACCTTAAATTGAGGTTTGACAGCAACACATTGAATTTAGATGCGGGGAACGCAGCCGACAATCAAGACGTCAAAATGTGGAGAAACAGTAATCACCTGAATCGACGTTTAGAATTTATCCCTAATGGTCAGTATTTTATGATCAAAAGTGTCACCTCGAACAAGTGTGTGCAAGGTAACTGGAATGACGCAAGATGGCAGACTTGTTCAACCAGCGACATTAAACAACAGTGGTACACAAACTGATACTTTGTGTGGCCGATGCTAGGTTCTGTTTTGCCGTGACGTAGTATCGGCTTCCATTGTTAGTTAAACACCATTTAAACCAAACCGCCCAACCCACCTGCAAAAGAAGCGCTGACCATTGAAATTTATCCAGCAGGGCTGTGTAAAAACTAGGTTTGATTTTTGAGGGAAGCGCGTTTGTGTTTACGCTCAGTCAATGCCTAAACGTACTTTTGATTAGAGCTATTAACTAGGCATAACCGTTTTTCAGAGAATGAGTACCGACATTAATAAACCCTCACGCTTTTTTTATATCGTGTTGGCAATGATGCCAATTTTCATACTAGCTTCTATTGAAGTAGGGTTTCGAATGTTGGGTGTTGGAAAAGATATTCCACTGTTTGTCTCTCCTGATGGGTACGACGAATATTACATAGCCAACCCAGAAATAATAAAGCGTTACGTTGGGGATAAGAAAAGTGCCCCAAATGTTGGACCAGACGCGGTGCTTTTTAAAAAAGAAAAAGAGCAAGGCACTTTTCGTATTTTCGTGCAGGGCGGGTCTACGGCTGCGGGTTTTCCTTATGGGAAACCCGCATCCCTACAAAGCATGCTTTATCAACGCTTTAAGAGGGCATACCCAGATAAAAACATCGAAATCATCAGTACGGCAATGGCGGCAATTAACTCGTATACGCACTTAGATTTTGTCGATGAAATTATTGATCAGCACCCTGACTTAGTTATCGTTTATGCTGGGCATAATGAGTTTTTGGGGGTGTTGGGAGTTGGGTCGAAGCTCAATTTTTCAGCTCATCGATTTCTGACATTAGCATTGATTGAAGCGAGAAAACTGCGCATATTTCAAGCATTAGAGTTGCTTATCTATGGCGCAAATAAGGCGAATCAAACTGAAAACAGCAAACGCACATTGATGTCAACCATTGTGGGTGATGCAAATATAGAGTTTAGATCCCAACAGTATAGGGCTGGTGTGGCACAATTTCAGCAAAATTTGAGTGCTATTTTATCTAATTATAAGCGTGCCAATGTGCCTGTCATGATAGGCAGCCTGGTCAGTAATGAGCAGGATCAACCGCCGTTTTCGACCATTCAGACTCGGGATTGGAACGAGGTACGAAGCAAACTCAGTAAGGTAACCGCCAAACAAAGAATTAAAGATTTGCTGTCCAGCGTGGGTGATGGAAATGACGCGGCAATCAGTTATGAACTTGGATTGAATTTCACAGCGCTCCGCGATTTTAAGGAAGCCAGATTCCATTTTAAAAAAGCACGAGATTTAGATGAATTACGTTTCCGAGCGCCATCTGAGTTTAATCATATTATTGCCCAACTGTCAGAAGAATACGGTGCCATGTATGTTGATACAGAAAAAGCGTTTCTGGACGATACTGACAACCAAATTCTTGGGAGATCGCACTTATTAGAACACGTACACCCAAATGAGAGAGGCTATTTTTTAATTGCGGCGGCGTTTTTTGAACACCTTAGGCAGAGCAATGTGTTGGGCGCACAAGCCGTACCCTATTCATCAAAAGAAGCATGGAGAGACATCCCCATTACACGTGTGGACAGATTAAGTGCGGAGTATGTTATTGAGAAACTTGTTAATGATTACCCGTTCACGTCCAAGCCAAAAAAAATTCCCCCACTCCAAATCGACAGTCTTGAAGCTGAAGCGTTGAGCGTAAAGGCAGCGGGAATTAATTGGCGTGATTACCGCTTGGAACTTGCAAGGCGATACCAGCAGCAAGGTGATTTAACTGAAGCTGCAAAAATCGCAAGCGGAACAAGTGACGCTATGATAACCGATGCGGAACTTGCAAACGCGGCTGGGGAACTGTTCTTAAAAACGCAAGATTACAATATGGCATTGTTCTATTTTTTGAGGGCGACCCAATCAAACAAAGGAAGTAATAAAAGACATTTATCAGGATTGGCTAAAACCTATTTTCATCTTGGTAAGTTCGTTGAAAGCGAGCGAATTTTATCAAACTTGAAGCGGTAGGTAAGTTGCCCCTACGGTTGTATTGATTGCTCTGTCTAACCCAGAATTCGCAGATCAACTACCCTTGATGTCGCAGTTCATGATCGGCCGTGTCGTCAAGTAGTGTGACGCAAACGCCCAGCAGGGGGCAACACAGGAGTTGCCCAATGGCTTTTGGGCTGGGGTTGTTGCGCAAGGTCACTAATTATTGGCGGTTCTAGTGTTCACCGCCACCGGTGTCATGAGTTGAAAGTATGACCGAGTACATAGGAGGTAAAGTCATAAGTTAAACGCATTGCCACCGCCATGAGCCGAAAGCGTCATCAAACGACCATGAGACAATGCCACCGGTATCATTTATATGGTAAGGCTGCTCGTTTCTGTCATGCGAATGACCTTAAAGATAATAATGAGTCGCAACCTGAGTACGTCGTTTAACTGATCTGGAATGGCAGGCAATGCAGTCATGTCCATTTTATGAGGTTTGTCTTATTAAGAAATTTGCACCCTCTGTGCGTGAAAAAGTGTAAAAACGAAGACAAGCGACTACCCTTGGTTGTATTGTTGGAATAATCTTTAAATGTGCTGACTGAGTTCAGATACCTAAAACTAAAGTTGACTTTAATTTTAATTTATGTCTTATTAAACAGCGTCTGTAGGAAAAAAAGTCTGTGGGGGACAAATGAAAAAAAAGCAATCCTATGCTGGCCAACGTATCGTTTTTTTACTTGCTGCGGCTGTTTTCTCATGCAGTGTGGTTGCTGCAAAAGCAACAGAACCA
>CALJWL010000047.1 GCA_937974565.1 uncultured Arenicella sp. | reverse complement strand
ACGAGCGGAATCGGGCGAGAGTTACAACCGGTTCGCGTTCACGGGCTACGAAGAAGATAAGGAGACTGGATTACTTTACGCCAAGGCCAGATATTACGACCCAGACAATGGTAAGTTCCTGAGTGAGGATGCTTGGGAAGGGGATCGTATGATTGCGCCGAGTACCAATAAGTACTTGTACGTGTATCAAAACCCCACCGTCTACGTGGATCGTGATGGTAATCAAGCGTTCCCAACCGAAGCGTTTAACAATGCCATGATCTTGGGTAGGTCAGAAGACCCCAAACAAGCGGTTGCGGAGGTCATGCACCTCAACAGGCTTAACCGTGGTGTTGCTCTGGGTGTGGCCATTGACACTCCGGTTCAAACAGCCCAAGCCATCGGCACGTTTGTAACCAGCCCAATTGATACAACCAAAGCCATAGTTAAAGGAACGGTAGAAGGGGCTGTAAACACGTACAACACTCGCGGTCAGAATATCGTTAATTCAACGAATCAGTTCTTAAACGATGTGGAACAGCAAGCGCAAACTGACCCTGTTGGCGCAGGTAGAAAGGCGGGTGCTACTGTCATCCCAATCGCAACAGCAGTAGGCACGGGTGTGACTGGTTTAGCCAGAGGCGGTGTGGCTTTGGCGGGTAGAAGTGGTCGCAGTGGTGTTGGGAATGATGTTGAGCTTGTACGTGAGTCTGATTCTAATATAGAGGTTGAGGTTGGTTCTGATGTTGGCCCAAATGCGGAAGGCGATTACGTTTATCATGGAACAGATAATTTATCGGCCAAAAGTATTACTAATGATGGACTTAATATCGACAAGAATCAGTTAGCGGATAGTGTTCCAGATAGGAGTGGCTTTTCAGTAACGACAAATAAGCAAGATGCTATAGACTTTGCACATGGTAAATCCGCAATTAGAAATGCTGAGCAAGGTAGAACAGATTTAACACCTGTAGTGGTAAAAGCTAAAAAGTCTGAATTGCCTAATTTGAGATCGAAAAACCAAGCAAGAGAAGGAGAGGTTTTTGACAACGCTGACGAACTTAAAATTCAAAGAAACGACTTTGAAAAAGTTGGCCCAAATACCTTTAAAGTCGATGAGGGCTTATAAAAATGAATTCGATTACTATTGATGTTAACGGTGTAGAAGGTTTTGGCTTTCAAGGTTTAGGCTTTGAGCCTGAAGCTATTTTAAAAAAGCTTAAAGCTTCTTTTGACGATCTTGAAGAGTTAGAAGTTGATGCTTATTCAAAAAGAATTCTTTGGGCAACGGAGCAATTTAAAGTAACTGACAGAAACTATAGTGATAAATTTTTAAACACTATAATTTCAGATTGTAAGCACTGCCTTCCCGCTAAGTCATTCAGAATTCCTATTTCAGGTGATAACTATTTAGAAGGAACAGTATGGGCAATGAGTATAAGCTTCAAAAGTAGGAATATTGATATACCTGAATATCTCGTTTTTAAGATTAGAAGCTTTGCCACAAACTACTCAATTGAACTCAAAGAGTTTTGAAAGAAATGGGGTCACTTATAAGCCGCTCTGTGTCAAGTAGGCGAGTTTAATTCTGAGCTGTGCTCATACGAGAACGCAGTTGAATTTATGAATACGCCCAGTTTGTCTTGTTTGTGCTACTCCGATGAAGGAGTGCGTCAGTCACTTATCGGGTTTTAGGCTGTTTACAGCCCTTGACGGTGAGCCGTCCCAGACAATCACTTGGTACCTCGGCTATGGCCATTCAGAGTTTTTTGGCTTGTTGCCAACCACGTTCGGGCTCATATCAAGGGCACTCACAATCCGGTCTGCGTTTATTAAGGAATCAAGGTGCGGGTATTCAGATGCCAGAGTTTGAATCTAGACCCCAATTCGACCTCATCACCTTGATGCCATTATTGGAACGCACGATTCACATCGAACGTTTCATTGTTTCGCAGCATATGATAGACGGCTCTTGCTAGCTTATTGGCAATGGTTTTTTTAGCGACCATTTTATGAACTTTAGTGAGCTTGCGTTGGTAATAGCGTTTGATGGTAGGGTCCCAGATGGTTGCGTAGTGTGCAGCCTCCATGAACGCTAATGCTAGATAGCGGTTCCCATTTTTACGGTTACCTCGCCCCTTAACCTTGTTGTTGCTTAGGCGTTCACTTGGAACGCACCGAGCATAGGATGTGTAGTTACCGACGTTTTGGAACCGATCAATCGATCCGGTCTCTAAAAGTATGGATTGGCCGATAATGGGACCAACGCCAGTAATGGTGTTGAGAAGTTGATACTCTCTTGTGGTAAGACATTGTTGACCAACCGACCCTTCGAGTTCTTCAATTGCTTTGTTAGTACAGTGTATTTGTTTAAGGAAAATGCGAGCACTGGTTAGCGCGGCGGATTGAAACAGATATTCATTGAGAGACTCTAGTGTGAGTTGTTTGATTTTAAGTGAGGGTAGCCGCACCCCACTGTGCCGGGCAATCAAACTTTGAAGGCTGAGGTGTTGTGAAACTCGTTGTCGAACCAATAATAACCGACGCCGCAACAAGTCACGAACAGCACGTTGTTCTCGCGGGTAGATGTGCCCTTCAGGGAGAATGCCTAAACGCAAAAGCTGCGCGAGGTAACGAGCGTCAGAGGCATCGTTGGTGTGTTTGATTCCCTCGTACTGTTTAATTGCGACCGTATTGGCCAGCCGAACATCAAAGCCGTCATCTTGAAGGCCGTCAATCAACCAATACCAATTGTAGGTTGATTCGACAACCAATGCGGATAAATCATCTTTGAATGGGTGTAAATGAGCTTGGATCGTATCCAAATTATTGGGTAGGCGTTTCTCACTGACGAGTTGGTCAACATCGTCGATTAGAGAAACCATTACGTTATTGCTATGTAAATCAATTCCACCGTATAGTGTCATAAGTCGTCTCCTGGTTAGTTAAACTGAGGTAAGCCAGTTTAACCTTGGATGCCTCTATTGCTGGGAGGCGGCTTATGATTATCAGTTATGCTTGAGTCGCTAAGGGGGATTCCGCCTAAAAGCGAAATATAGACAAAATTGGGAGAGATATTGCCTGAATATCGAAGAAGTTGCCTAAAAAACAAAAAATCGGATAAGTTAGCATTTAGCGCAAAGGTCTCCGTCTGATTCAAGTTCGTGCAGCAAAGCGTTTATTCTGGTATAACTACGGAGTAAGTTGCTCATATCATTGAGTTTTTTAGCGAAAAAGTAATGATAAACCTTCTTGGCTGATGAGCAATTTGTTTTTCAACCTCAAGCACTAAATCCTAAATGCACCACGGGTAATAGAAATTATGAAAAGTATTGTTTTTAGATTTTTAGCGCTAATACTCGGGGTAGCTTTTATCGCGTTCCCAATTTTTATCATAGGGTTAAATAATCAGAGCGGTTTAGCCTCTGCGAGAGATATTGTAATTGGTACTTTATTTATTGTATTTGCTGTTGGTGGTAATCGACTTGTCAACAAAGTACCCATATTTAAGTACTTAAATAAATAAAAATAAATAAATTGGAGTCGGATACACATTAAAGTAAGTCAACTCCGAAGAGTGGTTTACCGTAGCTTAGATAAACACTCTCCTAGGCCTAAAATTTACCACCATTTGAAATATGATTTCAGGTGGTGGTAAATTAAATCACTCAATATTAGTTGCTTTTACTTAATCAATTATGTCATTTGAATTTGAAACTAAAGTTTTTAAGCTTACCTCTGAGAAACGCAAAATTCTCTTTGATGGAGAGTCGTTGTTAAAAAAACAACGCGAATTACTAAAGGTTGAGGAGTTTCTGGACGTTGAAGTACTGAGTTTGCCCTCAAACCGTATTGAAGCAGAAACGAAGTTAGAAAGTTATCGGGACCAATTGGTTGTTGAGAAAAATTTTTATTCTGAGTTTCACAATACGTTTTTAAGCGAGATTAAGGCATTGGCAGTAGAGCTTGACGTTGATGAAAGAAATAAATTTCTGGAGCGAAGCTTGCCGGGCTTGATAGAAAACGATTCTATTCGAAGCAGTCTCAATAATGAAAAAAGTCAGATTGTTTCTAAATTTCTGAGAATAATCGCGATCTTCAATAATCATCATGTTCAAGGTTTGAGCCCAGAAGGTGAAATTTTGTTGGATAACCCTGTCGCAATTAATGAAGTGATAGGCTTATCCGATGAGATAAATACACACCTTGATAATCAAAATAGCTTTGCTAAAGTTCAACGGACTAAAAGCGTGGATGGTCAAAATTTTCTTGGCCGGTTAAAGAATCTGTTTTTGGGCTTAAGATAGAACACGGAATCACGGAATCACGGGGGTCGGAGTAATTGATATTCCGGTAGAAAGTTTAAGAAAAAGCAATTACTCTGCGCCTCCCCCAATTAGTTTAAGTGTAGAAGTTTAAGCACGCTCAACGTATTCGCCGGTCTCGGTATTCACTTTTACTTTTTCACCTATGTTGACGAAGGTTGGCACTGTGATACGGATGCCTGTTTCCAATACGGCTGGTTTGCCGCCGCCGGCTGCCGTTTGGCCTTTGACAACGCCTTCGGTGTCGGTTACTTCAAGAATTACGTTGGCTGGCAGGTCTATGCCAATTGGCGTTTCGTCATAAAAGTTGATTTGCACATCGGTGTTTGGTAGCAAATAACCAACTTGTTCTGCTAGATCGTCTGCGTGGATGGACATCTGATCGTATGTTTCGTTATCCATAAAGATATAATCTTGACCTTCGGCGTAAAGGTATTGCATTTTGCGTGGTTCAACGTGCGGCTTTTCAACTTTGTCCGTGGAACGGAAACGTTCATTCAGCTTAGTACCGTTCATAATATCTTTAAGCTCGGCTTGCACAAAGGCCCCGCCTTTACCGGGCTTTACATGGCTTTTTTTAAGAACCCTCCAAAGGTTGCCTTGGTGTTCAATTAAGCCGCCTATGCGGATTTCGTTTGCGGATATTTTAGCCATCAGACTTTATGTGTTTGTTGTATGTAAATGTTGATTATAGGCGATTGACGAGGTAAATGGGTAGCGTCATTGTTTAGAAGGCTTAATGACGCTAATCATAGCTTTGTGTGTTTGGTACTATTCAACAGGCGAGCATGCCGTTTCACTGGGCCTTGTTAGTATTAAGGTGCTTTTGCCGTGAACTAAACTCAATGTTATTAATAAGTGGTATTCAGAAGTGGTATTTGATCATCAAGAATTTTTGCAAAATGTAGGCCAAGGGCCGGGCATCTATCAAATGCTTAATGCTGAGGCTGAGTTACTTTACGTTGGTAAAGCTAAAAACTTGAAGAAGCGTTTATCAAGCTACTTTAGAACTTCAGGTTTGCCAATTAAGACCGAAGCCATGATGCAAAAAGTGGCGGATATACAGGTGACTGTCACGCATACTGAAAACGAAGCTCTGATTCTCGAATCAAATCTAATCAAGCAACACAAGCCGCGCTATAACATTTTGCTGCGTGACAGTAAAAGTTATCCTTTCATTCATATCGATGATTCTCATGAATACCCAAGGCTTACTTTTTATCGCGGTGATCGCAGTCAACCGGGTAAGTATTACGGGCCGTATCCTGGAGTCACCGCGGTTCGTGACACATTGGCATTACTGCAAAAAGTATTGCCAGTGCGCCAATGCGATGATGTGTTTTTTAGTAATCGTTCACGTCCGTGTTTGCAACACCAAATTAAACGATGCAGTGCCCCTTGTGTGGGCTTAATCTCTGAAGAAGCTTACGGTAAAGACATAGAGCTGGCCGGTCTTTTTTTGCAAGGTAAGGATGAGTCACTTAACCGGTTATTACAAAAAAACATGGAGAAAGCATCGGCCGATTTAAAGTTTGAAGAAGCTGCGGGTTGGCGTGACCGTATAAATGCGATGCGCCGAGTTCAGTCTCACCAATCCATTACCGCTGGTCACAGCGATATTGACATTATTACCATAGCTTCTTTACACGGCCACATCTGTGTTGAAGTAACTTTTATTCGCGGTGGACGGCACAGTGGCAGCAATGGTCATTACCCCAAAGTGCCGCTGGACTTTACCGAAGGTGAAATTTTATCTGCGTTTCTCACGCAGTATTATCACCGACGTCAAGCACCCAAAGAGGTGGTGCTTGGTTCAGAAATAGAAAACAAAAAAGAATTACAAAATTGGTTAAGCGAACAGTCAGAGCGCAAAGTTAATGTCATTACATCGGTGAGAGGCCATCGGCGTGACTGGTTATCCATGGCGCAATTGAATGTGACTGAGAGGATCAAACGGCGTATGGCTGAAAAGCAAAGCGTGCGCAACCGTTTGCAAGAACTGAGTGATGTATTTCAAGTTGATGAAGTAATAAAACGTATTGAGTGTTTTGATATTAGTCATACACAAGGTGAGCAAACGGTAGCGAGTTGTGTGGTGTTCACTGAAAAAGGCGTCACTAAATCCGATTACAGACGTTATAACATTACGGGCATTACGCCTGGGGATGATTATGCCGCAATGCGCCAAGCAATTTCTCGTCGTTATAAACGGGTGCTTAAGGAGGAAGGTAAACTGCCTGACGTATTACTCATCGACGGTGGTAAAGGGCAATTATCATCCGCTGCCGAAGTCATGAACGAGTTGCAGATCAAGGAGGTCTTGTTGGTTGGTGTTGCAAAAGGTGAGGGTAGAAAACCCGGTTTAGAAACGCTGTTTTTGCAAGGCCAATCTGTGGGTATTAAGTTGGCAGCCAACTCTGCTTCCATGCACTTGGTACAACAAATCAGAGATGAGGCTCATCGTTTTGCTATTGCTGGCCACCGCGCACGCCGAGGGAAAGCTCAAACGCAATCAGTGTTGCAAGAGATACCCGGTATTGGTGCTAAGCGGCGTCAAGCCTTATTAAAGCATTTCGGGGGGCTGCAAGGCATTCAACAAGCGGGAATAAAAGACCTGCATAAAGTGCCTGGGATAAATGAAGATTTGGCGGAAAAAATTTATCACTATGTAAGGAAGTGAAAGAAGCATTCGAGCTTAACTTATTTCGTATTCAAGTTAGTGTTACAATCTCGCCAACGCGCATTACCACCGACCCCATGCGAGCATGCAATTAACTATACCTAACTTACTGACTATTTTTAGAATCATTGCGATTCCTTTGATTGTGGTGATCTATTTTTCTGGTCTGAAATACCTAAACTGGTATTGCTGGGCATTGTTTTCTCTTGCTGGGTTATCGGATGCCTTGGACGGCTATTTGGCTCGTAAATGGAATCAAACCAGTAAGCTTGGTGCATTCTTAGACCCCGTTGCTGATAAATTGCTGGTTGCCATTATGTTGTTGTTAGTCGCGACAAATGCACAAGTACAGCAGGCCGTGTATTCTGAGTTTTGGTTTACCGTAACCGTGATGGTGATCATCGGGCGCGAGATCACCGTGTCAGCACTGAGGGAGTGGATGGCGGAATTAGGTAAACGCGCGAATGTTGCGGTTTCCGTGGTGGGTAAGTATAAAACAGGAATCCAAATGGTTGCGATTGCGTGCTTACTTTTTGAACACTCTTTGTTTGGCTTGCCTATTTTACTTTTAGGTGAAATTTTACTGTATATTGCCGGTGTTTTAACGGTTTGGTCGATGAGTATTTACCTTAATGCAGCCTATCGAGCAGTGAGTGCCGAATAGCAAAACACTTTTTCTAAAAAAAACGAAAACAGTTATTGACGCATAAAAAATTCTACATATAATGCACACCTCTTCAGCGGGAATAGCTCAGTGGTAGAGCACAACCTTGCCAAGGTTGGGGTCGCGAGTTCGAATCTCGTTTCCCGCTCCAGATTTCGAAAAAGCGGGAAAAGTTAATTCTTTTCCCGTTTTTTTATCTCAGAACATATTGATTAAATTCAATATTTAGTGAGATAGGTGAGTGATCTGATAATTTGATTGTTTGTGCTAAACTTTCCACAGATGAACAAGTTTGAGTTACACTACGCCAGCTGATTACACAGTGCAAAGCCTAAAAAAATGAGGCTCGATGGCAGAGTGGTTATGCAGCGGCCTGCAAAGCCGTGTACGCCGGTTCGACTCCGGCTCGAGCCTCCATTTATGGTGTGCGCTTTGAGTGTTTTCAAAAACACATTGTTTTTCGTGAAACAATAATAATTAAATTATTATTTGTAGCTTTGGCCCGTTCATTTGTCTAAGCGATACAGGTTGCCAACCTGCACAGTAGTTCCCGATGCCCGGGTGGTGAAATTGGTAGACACACAAGACTTAAAATCTTGCGCTGGCAACAGCGTGCCGGTTCAAGTCCGGCCCCGGGCACCAA
The DNA here is from genome assembly GCA_937974565.1 of uncultured Arenicella sp. Classification (GTDB taxonomy): domain Bacteria; phylum Pseudomonadota; class Gammaproteobacteria; order Arenicellales; family Arenicellaceae; genus Arenicella. The sequence continues at coordinate 70,346 of CALJWL010000047.1, read as the reverse complement.
TTTTATTGTTGGGTATGGAAGCCTGCTAAAATCGTACTTTTCAGTATACTTTAATTAGCTCTTCGAAGATCAATCTAAGCACAATTGTTGTCTTTGTTAATGTCTAATGAGTATGCGCTTTAAGTTACGTCGGTTACTTGAACTCATTAAATGCCGCCGTTCTCCAATTTAACCAACAAACCATCTCGAAAAAGTCTCCGAAGGAGTGGCGTCGGTTTGACTTTCTTTGCATCTCTGCTGGGGCTTATTGGTCCCTCAAGAACATCTGACGACACAAAGATGAGTGACCTTGCTATGATAAGTCAATAGGGTAGCAGTGAGGTGCTTTAGTAAATTGAATAATTGTCACCCATTGTATCTCTAAAGCGAAGATATATATGAGTTGGACAAAAAAAATCAGCCTAAGTGGCTGATTTTTCTTTTAAAAACGATGGTAGCTATGACTGGACTTGAACCAGTGACCCCAGCATTATGAATGCTGTGCTCTAACCAGCTGAGCTACATAGCCATCGTTTGTTTTGCCTTCTAACTACACTTGCTTCGAAGAGGCGTGAAAATACACTCGGCCTTACTATGAGTCAAGTGTTACCCATGTTTTTTTTGAAAAAAATACCGCCAGCCACTATTGCGGGCTTATACATTTAAAAGTCGAATAATATTTTACCTTTAGCAGCTTTAATTACTCTGTTTGAGAAAGGTAAGGCTTCTCATTTCGGTCAAGTATTTTGTTCAATTAAAATAACCTAATCTTAATTATTTAACTGGTGAGTCATGCAACATCGCGTAAGTTTTCAAAACAGGCACGGAATTAAATTATCTGGTATTTTGCACGCGCCAGATATTATGGAGACACGCGCGTATGCTCTTTATGCTCACTGTTTTACTTGCACAAAAAGCATAAAAGCAGCGGTAACAATTTCCAGTGTGCTGGAGCAGCAAGGGATAGCCACATTGCGCATCGACTTTACTGGTTTAGGTGGCAGCAAAGGCAGTTTTTCAGACAGTACTTTTTCCACTGATGTGTCGGATTTGATAGATGCTTCAAAGTATCTTGAAGAGAAATATCAAGCCCCAGAGTTGATGGTTGGGCACTCTTTGGGGGGAACGGCTACTTTAGCAGCAGCAGGACACGTTCCCAGTGCTAAGGCCGTGGTGAGTATTGGTTCGCCGGCTGAGCCTTCTCACATATTGCATTTACTGGAAGAGCATCTTAATCAGTTGGAGAATGAAGGCGAGGCGGAAGTCAGCCTCGCTGGCCGCCAATTTTCTTTCAAGCAAGGGTTTGTCGAAGATGTGATTGATTATGAAATAGACTATCGACGTTTGCGTAAAGCGTTACTTGTGTTGCATTCGCCTATTGACGATACAGTTAATGTGGATGAGGCTGGTAAAATATTTGGCGCGGCTTTGCACCCTAAAAGCTTTGTTTCCTTAGATGCTGCTGATCATCTTCTAAGTAACACAGACGACGCTAAGTACGCAGCCAATGTTATTTCTACGTGGGTAGAGAGATATTTGGAGCCGGTTGCGATGAATGAGAGCGCAGAGGGTGTTACGGTAACCGCTAATACCAAACAGGGGTTCTTGTGTCGAGTCGAGGCGAGCGGCCACAATTTGGCGGCTGACGAACCAGTGAGTATGGGGGGCACCAATTTAGGTCCATCACCCTACGACTTTTTAGGCGCCGCCTTAGGCAGTTGCACAGCGATGACGTTGAATATGTACGCAAGACATAAAAAAATTGACTTACAGTCGGTAGCGGTTGAAGTAAACCACAGTCGTATTCATGCTGAAGATTGCTCGGAGTGTGAATCGAGCGGTGGTAAAGTTGATGTGCTTTCGAGGTCGATTCACCTAGAAGGGAACTTAAGTGCTGAGCAGCGTAAAAGAATTTTACAAATTGCCGATCGTTGCCCAGTGCATAGAACGTTGGAAAATGAGATTCGAATCACTAGTGAATTAAGCGACTAATATTAAGTAGCTAAATATGGCCGTTAATGTGATTAAGGCTGTCGCTAGGCTGTTTTATTTGAGTTCTAATTTTAATGCGCATCATATCACTGCAACAAACGGAACAATGCTGACAAAGCGTATTTTATCAATGCGCTTTGTCATTATTGGGTGGGCTGTTGGTTGATGCTCCAGTCGTAATCTAAGAAGGTCACTTTGTAATTTTCTGGTATTTTTTCTTCGCGATACTGGTTCACGTAAGCGACAAGGTCTTGCTTTTTGCCTGATGCAACGTAGTCTTTTGTGTAGAACTTCATGATTCCAGATAGTGCTACGCGTTGCGTTTTATCGTTTATTTGTATGTGTTTAGTTTTGTTAAAAAATTCAACAGCCGCGTTTTGTAAATCCTCTTCAAGTGTCTCAGCGCTAAAGTGTTGTTGAGGTAAGCGAGGGCAGTCCTTGACCATGCAGTTTAAGACGAAGTGAGCACGTGGCTCATTCAGTTTGCGTATTATTTTGTTCTCGTAGTCATAAAGGTTGGTCTTTTTTCCACCAATTTTGACGCTGCGAAATTTGAAAAATGAGGCACGCTTCCATAGCGTACTAAAGTTATCAGGGATGTCTCGCTCGATTACCCCCCACATAGCAAGCGCGTTATAGGCATTGATATGATACGCCATAACTTCGGCGTCACTGGTAAACAGTTCGGGGTGAGATTTTGGGCTTACCTTGGCGATCACATCTAAAAAATCAGTCAACTCAGCGTGATCTTCAGATAAGGCAATGAAATCGGTTCGCCCTTGCTCATCCACAAATTTATTCAATGTGGTTTGCCACTTAGGTAATGCGTTTATATAAGGATTATCGGCGGCATTAGCGGTTATGCTTGAAATACTCATAACAACGAATAAGGTGAGTTTGTGTATTAATGTTTTCATGGTTGTTGACTCTTTAGGTTAAAGAGAGTGATTTGCTATGAGCTAATGAATACGGGTTAACGGAATTACGAATGTTACACAGAGTTTACAGTAATTGAGCGTAATTTTTGCTCCGCCGTGCTGGTTGAACTCTTATGTTTTAATGGTTGATAATTCAATGTTGTGCCATCTGCTCGAGTAATATCCAGAGGTTTAAGGATATAGTCGTCGCGCTGCGAGTTGTGTTGACACATTGAAACAGGGCCATCGGCGGTCATCACCATAAACGAGCAAGCGTCCACTCGAGCTTGATCGAGTTCGTTGGCGTCCATGAAATTTTGCACAAAGAAGGTAAGCTTTTGCACTTTAGCGCGGGCTTTAAATAAATCCCATATCATGGGTTTGGTTATGAGATAACCCTGTTTTACAATCCGTATCCACCATTTGGGTTTTGTTGCTACTGCTTTGGTGAAACCCCACAGAACACTTGATAAGGTTTGCTGTCTATCCCAACTAAGGTGTTGAAACTCTTTAACAAAGTCGGTAAAGAAATCGGCGCTGTTCACTAGCGGATAAACCTGTTTGTTGACAACGATTGTGGGTAAGTAGCTGTGGCATTCGCGATGGCCCACTTGCAGCGCCTCCCAAGGCAGGTTGAATGTGCTGCCAATTTCGATTTGTTTTTGTACTGTTTCTCGATTGATAACAATATCACGTTTACGCCATTCTCCGCGCCCTGTGTCAGCTTGAAGTTGAAACGACACTAATCCAATTTGGTCTGCGTGGTTACGAAAGAAACGCACTAACTCGGGCACTTGATGAAAGTTTCCCTTATGCACTGTGGTGTTAAAAATCACCATCAACCCTAAGCCCTTGGTTCTTTTAAGGTATTCTTCTCGTAGATGATTGAGTGTTAGCTCATCTTCGCCGTCATCACGACGTTGAGTGCTATCAACATGAAAGGCAACGTCTCTTAAACCGACATTAGCAAGCTTTGTGAGTAATTTTCGGGTGGCCGAGATACCATTGGTGAATAGCGCTGTGTAGAGACCTAAATCATTGGCGTAACGAACAATGTCGATCAATTCACTGTGTTTTCTGAGTGTGGGATCACCGCCTGTTATTTGCACGTGGGTGCCAGGGCCATAGTGCTTCAAGACATCATCTAAACGGCGGTATATTTCTTCAATAGGAATGTCTGAGACTTGCTGTGAATGCTCTGACAAATAGCATAAAGTGCAATCGAGATTGCACTTTTGAGTTATCTCAACAGCAACACAACCAATGGTCTGCAAACGTCCTAACACTTGGTTGCCAGTGAACGAGGTGCCCATGCGTTGCTTGGTTGCCAACAATTGCTGTTGCCTAAGGGTGCTTTTGCTTAACGGTTCGTTCTGCTTGGCATCTGTAGTGCCTTTGTCATTGTCGGCCCGATAGGCAATAGTATTGTTCATGGTCGTTTCTTTAGATAGGGTAGTATCGAATGAATTATTGTATTTATGTCAATCTAGAACGCATAGCCAAAGGGTTGCTTACGTGATAAATAAAAAAAAGACGGTCGAAATAGCATTAATCGTGTTTTGGTTACCCTTGTTGTTCAGTTCTTTGGCTTTATCGAACTCAAGGTATGATGAGTTAAAGAGTGAGGTTTTTTCTGACCCTTACTCACAAAGGCCAACCTATAACGTAACACGTAAGCCGTTTGGTAAACCAGGTAATAAACCTGAAAACCATTTGCGCACGGCCGCCAGACGCACGCTGAAAAGCGCACAGGATTTATACGATTTTGAAAATGGCCAAAAGCTGTTGCAGGCCAATGGAATATGCTTTGCTGGGCAGTGGGTCATGGATCAGCCGAGCCGTTACAGTGGCTTGTTTTCTTATGGCACCATAAGCCCAGCGATTGTACGTGCGTCTGTTGCGTTGAGTGGCGTTCAACGCAAAGATAAACGTGCGTTTGGGATGGCGGTAAAATTGTTGCCTGACTCTTTGGGTGATGCCGCCAGCCTAAACTTGTTTGTATTGAATTCTATGGGGGGCGTGGTTACCGATCATACGCTGAGCCTAGTAATGGACAATCAACCACCTTTAGGGCGAATTCCTCGATTTTCTGATATTAGAACTGTTTTGCGTATGAAGAAAGATTTGGAAGCCGCTGATCGTGAACATCTATCAGAATACGCATCGAGTGATGCTCAGAAGATCAAACCCAATGCCACTTTTCGGCCTGTCACTCATCTTGCCGGCTTTCAAAGTGGTGATGAGCCAAACACAGTGATTAGCCCTCAATGGATTCGCTTTACAGCGATAACCACTGAGCGAGTGGACAAAGATGATTTCAGAGATGAACTGTCTTTAAATCATTATGAGAAGGGCCGTATTGAGTATCAAATTGATGTTGCCGCGGATCACGGTGGTAAAAAATCATCGGCTCGCTGGGATGCCGTCGGTCGATTGATTTTAACCGAATCAATTGTATCTAGAACCTGCGACAGCCGGCTGCATTTTCAACACCCAAGTTTATCGCAATAATGGTTAATGTGTGTTCGAGGGCGTTGAGCAATGAGCTTCTATGCGGACACGATAATACGTATGCGACGGATTCCAAATCGACATGGCGTAATACGTTGAAACTTAGATTGGCCGTGTGCTTAAAATTGGCTCTGAGCGGGCCCTAAAAGGTTGGAAATAATGACACTCAGAAAAGCCATCGTTTTTTATGCTAGGTGAGGCCTGTGAGTTTGGTGTTGACGGGTTCCGCTGGGTATACAGAGTACGATTTCAGTGATCGTAAGCTTGATTTTTTCCCATACAACTATGATGGCTTGGATGGCTTGATTAAGATGAAGGTGAGAAAGGCGCCGTATTTGGTTGATCTTGAATTTGAGTGGGCCAGAAGACATTGATAGGGCATTTATAGAAGCTTTATGGCAGGTAAACGATTAGCGCAGTTGACATAATTCATGTTTTGCACGAAGCTGGCTTCCATGTCGTTCAAACTAAGTAAAACGTGATCATGACGATTCGTTGCATTTTTGTTCTTCTGCTGTTGATAACTCTTGGTGCCTGTACGGCAAATAAACAACTGCGAACAGAGCTGGTTGAGAGTAATTGTCTTTGGGGTAAAAGCGATTGCCATAATGCCATTATTGAACGTTATCTTGAGTATGATCTTGGGTTTATTGAGTTTACTGAAAGAGGTAATTTGTATGATAGGGACTCCGCTCAGCGTGTCTTTAAACTGATTCAAAGAGAAGCCAAATCTGAGCGAGGTGTTGCTGTTTTTGTGTTTGTGCATGGCTGGAAGCACAACGCTCGTTCTAACGATTCAAATGTGGTTCAGTTTAGAGAATTCTTATCACGTGCCGCCGAAAACGAAGTGGTTGGCAAACGCAAAGTTGTTGGTGTTTATCTGGGTTGGCGCGGCGCCTTGACTAATGTACCGTTATTAAAAGAGACCACTTATTGGGCGAGAAAGTCTGTTGCTGAAGAGGTGGGAGCAGGCGGAGCTACTGAAGTTTTTACTAAGCTGCATCAGGTATTAGTTTCTCAACCTGCTCTGCGTCAAGAAAACAGGGTTGCGCCCACTGATAACAGCATTACTGGCAGCGGATTAAGCAAAAATAGCTATGTCATCATCGGACACAGTTTTGGTGGGGCTATTGTGTTATCCGCATTGCACGACGTACTACTAAAGAATTTGGTAGAGGCAAACCCGTCGATTAGTGATGAGCCTTCAATTTGTAATAAAATTAATCGGTTTGCTGATGCCCTCATATTATTAAACCCCGCGATAGAAGCAAACAAGGCGGTATTACTAAAAGAAGCGGCGGCGCGTTGTGTTTTTGATGAACACCAACCACCGTTATTACATGTCCTTAGCAGTGATGGTGACAACGCGACTCGCGTATTTTTTCCGTTGGGTGAATACGTTAATGTTTCCTCGCCATTAAGCCCTAAAAAACTTAAGCGTAAGCTCGGGCATAAAACCATCGTGTTGGATGAACGCGCTTTATCACTCAATACAGTGGGCAATTTAGAGCAATTTCGTACCGCTTATTTATCCTACGATAAAACAAAGCAACGTTGGAACTTGGATAAATGCATTGACGATCTTGAGCGCTGCGGTATCGCAGGAACCAAACAAAAAGCCAATCACTTTTCGGTTGGGCAACACGATCCTCTCCGGTTTATTAAAACAGATAAAATATTTATTAAGGATCATAATGACGCCTTTGGGTGTTATGTACAGGGCTTTGTTTCGTCTTTAATTTTGCAAACTCAGTTTGTGGAGAATCAAAAATTGATGCGCAGTAAAACCGATCGCCCGCCGTTGGGAGAGGTCATACACGCATGCACTAAATCGAATGCTTCAGAGTTCGATTTTATGGTGTGTTTTAATCGACAGATCGACGATTATGATTGTGCTGTGCCATAAAGGTTAGTGAAGTGATCGTCGCTGGGCGCGTGTACTGTGAGTACTTCACAGTGACTCTTATGGCTGTTAGTCGTACTCGTTAGTGGCAGCTAGTGATAGTCACCTATGAAATTATCAAGAAAATTGTAATGATTTCCACCCTGAAGGATTCTAAGTATTGAGAGAAAAACCATTAGAGGTTCCCATGAGTTTTACCGCACAACAAGTTCACGACCATATTCGTGACTTAGTTATTTTATCACGCAATCTTGAAACCAATTTTGTGAGTCTTGACTCAATTGATGAGTTCGGTGCATCAAGCCTTATATTCGTTGCTGAACCATTTAAAGACATAGAAAATAGGTTTGCAAATTCACTTGGGCCAGCGGTGTTAGTGACCACTGAAAAAGTTGCCGACCTTGTGCGTGATGAATCGGTTGCGTTGATTGTTGTTAAGAACGTACGCCTGGCCTTAGCGCTTTGTAAACAGAAATTTGCTGATTATGATAAAGCCGATCTGGAGTGGCCCAGCATTCACCCGAGTGCGGTGATTCACGATACCGCTCGTATTGGTGGCGGTGTGCGTATCGGTCCTAATTCTGTTATTGGTAAAGGGGTGGAGATAGGAGATAATGTGCAAATTCGCGCCAATTGCGTGATCGAACATGGGGCTTATATTGGAGCCGATTCAGTTGTACATAACATGGTTAATATCGGTTATGAATGCGTGATTGGTGAGCGAGTGATTATTCGCCCTGGCGTGATCATTGGTAATGAAGGTTTTGGCTTCGCTCAAGATCATGATCGTTGCTATCATCGTATTCCACATACTGGCATCGTACACATTGCTGACGATGTACAAATAGGTTCGAATTCAAATATTGATCGTGCGACCTATGGTGTTACGCGCATAGCGCGTGGTGTGAAAATAGATGCCTTATGCCATATAGCTCATAACGTTAGAATTGACGAAGATGCCTTGTTTGTAGCGCAATGTGGTGTTGCTGGCTCAAGTAATGTGGGGAAACGCGCCATTCTATCTGGTCAAACTGGGGTGTTGGATCATAAAACCATTGTTGATGATGCGATACTGGTGCATCGCTGTGGTGTGACCGCTGACGTGTTAGAGCCTGGCATGTGGGCTGGCACACCGCCTAAGCCATTTAAAGACTATGTGAAGGATGTTAACCTAGCAAAGAAAGTCTCACGTTTAGAAAAACAACTAAAGGCTCTTAAGGCGGGTCAGGTTGACAAAACTGATGAGTAATTTTCTATGGAAGCTCTGCGCAATGACTCTTTAAAGCCAATACCCCAGAGCGGTAAACACGATAACCAAAATCATAATTGGGCATTTAGTCAGTCTTATTACCAAAAAGCCCGCAACACAAGCCAATAACGTTTGCCAGTTATAAATCGCGCTGGTAAAAACGGGCTGATAAAAAGCGGCCATAAGTAAGCCCACTACCGCCGCATTAACGCCCCACGTTGCCCCAGCAACCCTTGGTTTTTCGAGCATGGCCTCCCAACCGTCTTTAAACGCCACCATTAATAACAAGCCAGGGAGGAAAATTGCCACGGTGGCGATACCGGCTCCAACGATGGGGTTGGGGGTTAATTGTGCGCCTAAATATGTTGCAAGAGTAAACATAGGGCCAGGCACAGCTTGAGCCGCAGCGTAACCTGTTAGAAACTGGTCTTGGGTCAGGGCATCTCCAGCGGAATGTTGAAGTAGAGGTAAGACGACATGGCCACCGCCAAAAACCAAGCTGCCCGCGTTATAAAAATCGTGGAACACACCCAACTGTGTTGAGAGTTTAGAGACCAAGGGCAGTCCTAAAAAAAGCGTGAAAAACAAGGTCAGTGCTAACCACTGAACTCGTACCGTAGTACCTCGATTTTCGATACCTTGGGTATTTGAATGTTTTTTATTAGCCGAATAGGGGAAGATAAGCAGACCGGCAATTGCCGCCAAGCAGAGTAGCGATATTTGTATTAAGAGGTTGCTTTGTAATAACAATGCCGTGGCGGTGAGTAATGCGATTAATATAGATTGCCACTCTCTGCAAAAAGATTTAAACATTGACAGAACCGCGTCGGCGACAACGACCACGGCTAATAATTTTAAGCCAGTAGTCGCACCATTGATAAGGTGAGCCCAATCACTATTTGATGTGCCATAGGACAATAACAGCATTAATGTAAAAGAGGGTAACGTGAAGCCAAGAAAAGCGGCTATTCCTCCTGCTAACCCCGCACGATGTACGCCCACAGCAAACCCAACTTGGCTGGACCCTGGGCCAGGTAAGAATTGGCTCAAAGCAACCAGTTTGGCGTAGTGTTCGTAGTTTAACCACTTCAGTTTCTCGACAAACGCTTTTTGAAAATAACCAATATGAGCCGCTGGCCCACCAAAACTAACCAGACCAAGCATTAAAAAACGAAAAAATATTTGGACGACGGGCATGGGCAAATCTAGGTCTGGGTTTGAAAGGCGGTTGCCGTATTTAGGCTGCTAATGTTAGAACATTGAAAAGTCAGTAGAATGAAATAGCCAAACCTAACCTCAGATTAAGTTCGGCTATATATATTTTGATGTCGCTAAGAGAATTCAACCACACTGCGAATACTGGCTCCTTCATGCATTAAATCAAACGCTTTGTTAATGTCTGTTAGTGGCATTTTATGGGTAATCAAGTCATCAATGTTTAATTTACCATCCATATACCAGTCGACTATCTTAGGCACATCGGTACGCCCTCTGGCGCCGCCGAACGCGGTTCCTCGCCACACTCTTCCAGTCACCAGTTGGAATGGTCGGGTGGCTATTTCTTGTCCAGCCCCGGCAACACCGACGATGATGCTTTCGCCCCAACCTTTATGGCAGCATTCAAGTGCTTGGCGCATGGTATTTACATTGCCGATGCACTCGAAAGAATAATCAGCACCGCCGTTGGTTAAATCAAGAATGGCTTCGACAACATTGCCCACATTATTCGGGTTTATAAAATCAGTCATACCAAATTGCTTGGCGACTTCAACCTTATTTTCATTCAAGTCGATGCCGATAATTTTGTTCGCCCCGACCATGCGAGCCCCTTGAATTACGTTAAGGCCTATACCACCCAAACCAAATACAACCACGTTTGACCCTGGTTCAACCTTGGCGTCAAAAACCACCGCACCCACACCCGTTGTGACGCCGCAGCCGATGTAGCATACTTTGTCAAAAGGCGCATCTTCCCTTACTTTCGCTAAGGCAATTTCCGGCAGCACACTGAAATTTGAGAAAGTAGAGCAACCCATGTAATGCAATATAGGTTTGCCTTGAAATGAGAATCGTGAGGTGCCATCTGGCATCAAGCCTTGACCTTGTGTTGATCGAATTGCTTGGCAAAGGTTGGTTTTCGGGTGTAGACAGTAATCGCATTCTCGACATTCTGGGGTATACAATGGAATGACGTGATCGCCCGGTTTTAAGGATATAACTCCTGCGCCAACCTCTCTGACGATCCCAGCACCTTCATGGCCTAAGATGGCTGGAAAGGCTCCTTCTGGGTCGTCACCAGAGAGAGTAAAGGCATCAGTATGGCATACTCCCGTCGCCATAATTTCCACCAGTACTTCACCTTTTTGTGGGCCCTCTAATTGAACGGTTTCGATACTCAGTGGTTCGCCTGCGGCGAAAGCTACTGCGGCTTTGGTGTCCATAGTTACCTCTTATAAATTTAAGCTCGTAAAACTTAATGATTAGGGAACGTTAAATTATTTTTTTTAAACGCTCTCTGGCTCGTAAGCCTTAAATAGTATCGTTTGAGGCCATTAACGTTGAGCAGGCCTGGCCGCTGGTGCAGTATTGAGGCGTGCAAATACGTTCAAAATTAAACCGTGAGGCGTTTCTTAAAATGTGTTCTTTTTATAGCACCGTTATTGAGTGCTAAGGTTAACGTTAACGCTATAAAGTTAATATGTTCGTTTGAAACAGTTTATAGCTGAATGTTAGGGTTTGATTGAGTGCCGCTTACACTCAAATAACCACCAAACAACAGGCGTCGTTTGCGGCACGCTGTTATGTTTAAGTTTAATGGCTTTAGCTGATGGAAGTCACGTAAAAGTTAATTAATCGGAAGAGTCTGAGGGTAAATGCGTTTAAATTTCCCGATTAGAAATTTCGACATATTGGTCAGAGTAACTGTCTTGGTTTAACGTTGCATCGGCAATGCGATTTGCGACTCTTTCCACCGACACAAATTGCCATGGCATGATTGTCGAGAACGGGGCCGTACATAAATCAAGGCGTAGGTGTTTGCCATTTTTCAGAACCCGTTTTCCAGTAATCATGCCTGGTTTTAATACTATGGCGCGGTGTTCTGATGACGTTTGGGAAAATTTGCGAGCCGCCTCTTTGGCCATTCTTTTACCCTCGAAGTACGCGAATTTGTCCGTGCGTAATAACCAAGGTATCTGCGCGCTCAAGAGAATGATTTTTTTGATGCCGATGCCAAGAGCGGCTTCTATTGTATTCACGCAGGCGATGCCATTGGTAAACAACTGTTCGTCGTAAGCGCTTTTTGACCAAGTTGGTATTGGGGCAGACCCTACTGAAATAACCATGCAATGTGCTGTGCTGAGCAGTTCAGGGCATGGTTGAGTTGCATCCCCTTTGCACCAGCGAACATCATGACTCCACTTTTGGTCTTTCAAGTACAGAGGTTTGTGCCCACTGCGACTGATGCAAACAACGTCACCGCCTAATTTTGCGATGCTTTGTGCGGCATGGGTTCCTACGAATCCGTTACCGCCGTAGATGACGACTTTTTGCTTAGTGGTGTTGTGTTGTTTACGACTGTTCATCAACTAAGATTAAGCCATCTAACGTCGAGACAGAGTGAGCCTCTGGTCTTTTGTGGCGGCCATGAGTCATCGTTACAATAAAGGTGAATCTGAGGGTCTTAGGTGCGCCGTGCTTGACACAATGATTCGTTAGAAATGGTGGTTACATACAAGTGTCAGTGTTCTATACTCGCGAAGACTAAATTGAGGGTCATATAACAATAAACGGGTAAGCTTAATTAAAAACGATGGTTAAGAAAAAGGTCAATACTAAGATGACGGCTTTGGGTAAAGCCGAACTCTTAGAGCGTGTTTCAACGGGTGGGTGGTTTCAAGGTGTTTCAGATTCTGAAATTTCTCGTGTTATTGCTCTCTCGAAAGTTAAAAGTTTCAAATCGGGAGAATTCATATACAAAATTGGTGATGAACAACACAATTTATTTTGCATTGTTGATGGCCAAGTAAATATTTCAATCATAGACCCCAAAGGAGAAGAGTTTATGCTAACTGCCTGGGAAACAGGGGGCTGGTTCGGTGAAGCCGCGTTTCATCAAGGGGCGCCGATGCCTCTAGAAGCTCGTGCTAAAACTGAAGTGACCGTTCTTTTGGTACCCATTTCCGTTATTGACTCGGTTCTCAGTAATGGTGCGATATTTTATCGAAACATTATGGTTGATATGATTGGGCGCGCCAAATTGCTTTATAAGCTAATCGAAACACTGTTATTTAGGCCACTCAGAGCCAGGGTTGCAATGCGGGTACTGCACTTGACCGATTTATTTGGGGAACAAGACGGTGAAAGCATTGTTCTGCCTTTTAAGATCAGTCAATCGGATTTCGCGAAAATGAGCGGAGGCTCTCGGCAACGAGTGAACCAAATATTTAGACATTGGTCCGATAAAGGAATTATAAGCAAGCAAAATAAACGCTATATGATTCACGATATCCAAGCATTGACTGCTGAGATAGATGCAATCGACGATGAATAGGCGTTATCCATTAGCCTAACACACGGCTTAATAATGCCGTCCAGCGTGGCCCTGGGCGGTATTTTAAAAAGGAATTTTTAAATGATTTGCTTCATCATCACTACCACACAAGTGGCGTATACCGAAGCCATTTAAGCGACAAAAAACGTAATGCACTGATTTATGATTACATCACAATAACGACCTAAAAAAACAACGACTTTAAAAAGGTCCAAGCGTGCTAAAGAATACTGAAAGACAATGAATATTGCGGATAAATTAATTGTGATTACCGGGGCAGCTGGTGGTATTGGCGCCGCCGTGGCAAGAGAATTTGCCGCTAAAGGCGCGCGTTTAGTATTGTCTGATCTGGACTTAAATACGCTGATGCCCTTAGCCGATGAGTTGAGCGCCGTGGCTGTTCAGTGCGATGTGACCCATGAAGAGTCAATTCAATAATTGATTAAGCAGGCTGAAAAGCAAGGTGTTGTGGACCTCTTTTTCTCTAATGCGGGTTTTGCCGAAGGCGAACCAACTCACGCGGCTTCAGCGGACAATCAAGTTTGGCAAAAAAATTGGGATTTGCACGTAATGGCGCACGTCTATGCCTGTCGAGCCTTGTTGCCAAAAATGATAGAGCGTAAAAGTGGCTATTTGGTTAACGTTGCATCTGCTGCCGGCGTATTAATACAGATATCTGATGCCGCCTACAGTGCGACTAAACACGCGGCAGTTTCGCTTGCCGACTCGTTGGCAATCAGTCATGCTGATGATGGCATTAAAGTTTCAGTGGTTTGTCCGCAATACGTTAAAACGAATATTTTAGGGTTGACCGATGAAGAGCGAGCATTAGATTTGCCTGGTGTGATTACAGCGGAGCAATGCGCCGCCGCTATAATAAAAGGCATAGAAAGCGAGGACTTTTTGATTTTGCCTCATTTCGAAGTTCAGCATTACTTAGAAACCAGAGCCAACGACAGAGACGGTTGGTTAGAAGGCATGCGACGTTACCGCCGCAGTTTGCTTGATGAGAATGGCAAGGTTGATTTCAAGCGTATCTTCAAACTCTAGAATTTTAACCAAGCGTAAGGTTTAGTTTGTTTGAGTATCGCCGTAAATTCAGACGTTGTTCAATGTTTTAACGCCACCGTCAAACCACCGAGCGCGGCAAAAAAATCGTCGTTCGGTGCAGCACAATTGCACATCGAGTTGGCCATAAGAAAAGCAATCGTCGGATCGATTGATTGCAGAGAGTTCACTTTTCGAACACGAGTGTTATGAGTGTGGCAAGGGTAACGGATTTAATGCATTTGTTTCCGTGTGCTATTGCACTAGGGCGTGTAGAATCGCGGTTTTAAGGCATAGCACAGTAGGTGCAAACCATGAGTTCTCATTTATTTTCTTCTTTAAACCTAAGAGAAGAGTTAGTCACCACGATTGATGCACTTGGTTTTGACGCCATGACGTCAATTCAGCAGCAAAGCTTGCCACTGATACTGGCCGGTCAAGATGTTATCGCTCAAGGCCACACCGGCTCAGGAAAAACCGCCGCGTTCGGTATTGGCTTACTCAATGCCATTGATGTCAGCACGTTTAAGCCTCAGGCCCTGATATTGTGCCCGACTCGTGAGTTAAGTGAGCAAGTGGCAACAGAGATAAGGCGTTTGGCACGAGCGATTGCTAACGTAAAAGTGGTTACGGTCTACGGTGGCACATCGATCAAGACACAGACAGACTCCTTGGCTAAAGGCGTTCATATTGTGGTGGGAACCCCAGGCCGCATTGAAGATTTATTGGTAAAAGACAACTTGGATTTGGTCAGCATTAACTCGTTGGTGTTGGACGAAGCCGATAGAATGCTGGATATGGGGTTTCAAAAAACGCTGGATACGATATTGCAGTTGATACCTAAAAAGCGACAAACGTTGCTGTTCAGTGCCACATTCCCTGATGAGATTGCTGAGTTAGCTAAGAGGGTCAGCGACGATGCTGAACACGTGAGTGTACTTGATGGGCAAGATCAGGTTCGCATTGATGAGCGTTTTTACGAAGTCGAAAATGACCACATGAGGATAGACGCATTGGCTCGTTTATTGCTTGAGCGTGCCACGACTCAAACCGTCGTTTTTTGCAATACTCGTGCCGATGCGCAAGCGGTTTCTGGTGGTTTAAAGAGCATGGGTTTTAGTGCGTCGGCATTGCACGGAGACATGGAACAAAAAGACCGTGATCAAACATTAATCCGCTTTTCCAATGGCAGCCTGAATGTGTTAGTGGCGACGGATGTTGCGGCGCGAGGCTTGGATATCAGCACCTTAGAAACCGTGATCAATTTTCATTTGCCTAAAGAAATAGAAGTTTACACGCACAGAATTGGCCGCACAGGCCGCGCCGGTGAAAAGGGCACAGCGCTTTCTTTGTTTCATAAGGGTGAGCAATATCGAATGGAGAAATTGGCGGCATTGACGGGTCGAAAAACCACGAATCATGAATTGCCGCCAAAACAGGTTCTAAGTCAAACGCCGCCTAGAGCCGTTATGTCAACGCTGCGAATTGAAGGGGGTAAGAAGCAAAAGTTACGCCCAGGTGATTTAGTGGGCGCGCTGACAAAAAACGATGATGAAAGCATTCAGATTGACGCTTCGAAACTGGGCAAAATACAAATAATGAATCGGTGGGCTTATATTGCGGTGGAACACACGGTGGCTAAGCAGGCGGTTAAAAAAATAAGTGCCGGTAAAATTAAGGGTAAATCTTTTCGTTGTCGATTGATTTAGTTATTGCCATGTTGGGTGAAAGAAGCCGAGCGATTGCCGCATTCTGTCTGATGAACAGGGTCGCAAGTTTGCGATGAGTCCTAGACAACACCAACTAATGTAGACAAAAAGCAGGGCGGGGCACAACAAAGGACGTTGTTGATAGCAATGGCACCGATAGTCATGTGTTTTTTATAGAGTCATGAATACGTATGTATGACTGTTTCTTGATGTTTGAATACGTATGCCATCAATTGTTGTCACCAAGAGTTGTCATTACACTGATTAACTGTGTGGAGACTCGATTCGATTAAAGCCACGGAATAAGTCTCTCCCCAAAGTACATAACAATGACACGCAAGAAGAGGAGAAACAGCCATGGCGCTGATCAAAACAAACATTCAACACGTATTTAAGAAGACGCTGGTTGCCGCGGCCTGTGCCGGCGCCTGCTTTACTCATGCACACGCGCAGCAGCAAGATGAGGTGCTAGAATTAGAAGAAGTGGTTGTGGTTGGTTATGCTCGAAGCCTTCGCAACGCGATTGATAATAAACGTAACTCCGACACGGTTATTGAATCCATTTCGTCAGAAGATATTGGCAAACTGCCGGATATTTCAGTGGCGGATTCGTTGTCTCGCTTGCCGGGTATTTCAACCCAACGTACCGCCGGTCAGGCAGGCCGAATTAATATTCGAGGCTTAGACGAAGACTTGGTGATCTCGACACTTAATGGCCGTGAGCAAGCAGCCACCACAGGGAGTCGCGCAATAGACTTTTCTCAGTACCCATCGGAATTGATTTCAGGCGCCGATGTGTATAAGTCCAGTCAATCCAATTTAATTGAGGGCGGCCTAGCTGGTACCGTTGAGTTGAAAATCGGTCGACCTCTGGACGCCGGTTTGGAAAAGCCACACAACTATTCAGTCAACATTCGCGGCAGTTATAACGATCGAGCGGGCGACTCGGTGGACTCTGATGAATACGGTTATCGTTCCAGCTTTACTTATCAAGGCATTCTGGCTGACGAGACGGTGGGCTTAACTGTGGGGTATGCGCGATTAGTGCAGCCGAATTCCAGTTTTCGCTTTGGGACGGACATTTTTACTGAAACGTCCCAAGATTTGAATGGCAACGGCATCAATGAAGTGATTCCGTTTCGTTATGGGGCTGAAGAGCTGGGCGGTGAAGACCAACGTGATTCGTTTATTGCCAGCGTTCAGTTTCGCCCGAATGAAAATCTAGAGTTAGCGTTTGACTCATTTTACTCTAATTTTGAATCGACCGGATTTGCACGAGGCATCACGTTGTTGGGCCCTCAGTCGATTGACGGTGGCACCACAATCACCAATGCGGTGGTGTCAAATGACGTGATTATCGGCGGCACCTTCACCCGTGATGCGGCGTCTCCGATTACTGACCCCAGCGCGCCATTCAGCACAGGGGCATGTTGCGGTGGCTTTGGTATTACGCCAAGCAGTGATACACAAACCCGCGACTTCGATAATGAGCTTTACACACTCGGTTTCAGTGGCGAATGGAATTCAGGCCCATGGACGGTTAAAGGGGATGTGTCGTATTCCGCTTCTGAATCGTTTGCACCCGACACACGCGTCATTATCCATCAAGTGAACAACGGTTTTCAATTAGAAGACGATGTGGTGTTTAACATTGGCCTGGATGGCTTAGATATTCCCAGCACCTTCACTTTGGGCAATAACTTCGGGTCAAACCCAAATCAAGTTGCGGTCGGCGCGTTTCAGTCGTTTCCAACCACGAATGAGGACGAATTAACGGCGTTTTCCAGTGGTGCCGAATACCAGTTTGGCGACACGGGCATTACGTCAATTGAGTTTGGTGCGCGCTATTCGGAGCGCAGCACCTCGCAGTTAAGAGAAGGTTTTGCGGTCGGCAACGAAGCTGGGTTCTATCAATTTGCACGTAATAATGACGATGCAGGCGTCCAAAACCCCAATCCATTTGTTAATTCCATCCCAGGGTTTTCGCCGGTATTTCTTGACCCAAACTTGTACAACGTTGAACAATTTAATGACGAATTTGCTGGGTTTCCTAGCTTTTTAGATATTGATTTTGAAGCCGTGAGCGCGTTGTTTCCGAACTTGACCCCCACGCAGCAAGTGAATCGTGCGGCCGCGGTGGCTGGCGGCGATATTAACTTTTTGCTAACCGAAACCTACGAAGTAGAAGAAGACACGGTGGCCGCGTTTGCGCAGTTAAATTTCGACGGTGAATTTCTTGGCGTGCCAGCCAGAGGTAATGTCGGCGTGCGCTACATTGATACCGATCAAGGCTCAAGTTCGAACACCATTTTAAACGGTGAAGTACTGCCGATCAGTTTAAGCAGTAGTTACGACGAATTTTTACCATCGTTTAATGTGGCCTTTTCAGTAAGCGATCAAACCTTGATACGCTTGGCGGCGGCCAAGGTGATTGCGCGTGCTGATTTGAACGATTTACGTGCCGGTAACTCAATTAACGTGAATGGCACCACAGGCGTAGTCAGTGGCAACGGCGGTAATACTAATTTGCGACCATTTGAAGCAAATCAATTCGACTTGTCGGTGGAATACTACACCGGCAGTGGCGGGATTTACTCGGCGGCGGTTTTTTATAAAGATCTCGAGACTTTCATTTTTAATCAGAATCAAGAAGTAAATTTTATTGACCAAGGGTTTGTGAACCCAAATAACGTTAATCTCAATCCTGGTATCACGTTGGACCCGATTGGCATGTTTAATGCGCCTGCCAACGGTGAAGGCGGCCGGGTATCGGGTATTGAGCTTGCTTTTACGCAGACCTTTAGCTGGTTGCCAGAGCCGTTTAGTGGTCTAGGCATCACGGCTAATTACTCATACACCGATAGTTCTATTGAGCTGCCTGATAACGAAAGTGGTCGCAGTGGCACGTCAATTCCATTGCCAGGCCTGTCGGAAAATGTGTTTAATGCCACCGTCTTCTATAAATTAGGCGGCTTTGAAACTCGGTTGGGGTATCGTTTTCGAGATGAGTTTATTTCACGCCAGCGCGGCATTGGTGAGCAGTTGCCTATCACAGACACTGAATCGGTATTTGATTTTCAAAGCTCATACCGTTTTCCAGATGGGTCACGTTACCAAGGGGTTACGTTATTATTCCAAGTGGATAATCTGACCGACGAGGCGTTCACCAATTATTTTAATGCACCTGAGCAATTAAGCAGTAATGCGTTGTTTGGTCGCCAAGTGTTCTTGGGCGCCAGTTATAACTTCTAATTAGAACGCCGCTACTACTCTGGTGTCGTAGGGCTCGACGCTGGATTTGTCAAAGGCCACGCTAACTAGCGTGGCCTTTGACTTTTTAATCACTCAGCAATTGGTGAGTGGAGCTGCTTTTACGATGACAAGCTTGTTTTAGTTAAAACGCTTACGGTGTACGTCGTTTTTTCGGCCTATTGCAGGTGCAAGGAGACGCGTCCCAACGTGTTTAACCCACTTATTCATCATATGTGGATTGGGTAATAAAGTTTTGTTCGTTAGCACCTTGAGGCTAGGGTCGCCATTTTTATGGCGGATATGCTAAAGAACGGCATTACAGAAAGTTGAATAGGCACTAATTTTTACGCGAGCCTTCCACAAGATAATTAATAAAATTACGGATGGTGGTGAGACTGAGTTCGGCACTTTTCATGTGGCTATCTAAGTCTAATATTTCATTTTGTTTCTGTACTTGCTCTCGTCTTCCGACTTCATGCCGCAATTCGTCAAGCGTTTGCTGTGTTTCATTGATGAGCTTATTAAGCCGCTCGGTGGTTAACCCTTGAAAATTACTCATAATAATATACCTTTTCTTTTAAAGAACACTGCTTATGCCCAAGCAAATGCCAGGAACAACAAAGAAAACACCTAATATATACGCTAGCCCAGCGGCTTTATTTTCCGATGCCGTTTCTCCTAATTTCTCTGCTGCTTTGACTGGAAGGTCACGCAAAAATGGTATTCCGTAGATAATCAGAACACCTAGGATGTTATAGGTTAAGTGAATAAACGCGATTTGTAAGGCCGCTTCGGCGTTACCTGTTACCGCTGTCGCAGCAAGCACGGCGGTAACACAAGTTCCAATATTTGCACCCAGTGTGAACGGGTATATATCCCTAAGTTTGAAGGAACCAGAGCCAGCAAGAGGTACCATTAAAGACGTTGTGGTAGACGATGATTGAACTAATACGGTTACTAAAGTGCCTGACGCGATACCCGAGATTGGACCTCTTCCAATAGCGGTATGCATAATGTCTTTGGCTTTACCGACCATTAATTTTTTCAATAGTTTTCCTACCATCGTGATGGCCAAGAAAATGAGCATAATGCCAACAATGATCAGTAAAATACCACCAACTTGGTCGCCCATGGATTGGGCGATGTCCTTAACGGTTCCGACAACTGGCTTAGTGGCGGCCTTTACAAAATTTAAGCCCTTAATCGATGCATCACCTGATTGATAGAAAAGCCCGGCTAACGAAGAACCCATTTTCTCTAAAATTCCAAAGGCTATTTCCAAAGGTAGAAAAATAACGACCGACAACAGATTGAAAAAATCGTGTACCGTCGCGGCTGAAAAAGCCCGTTTGAACTCCTCTTTTGCACGTACATGGCCGAGAGAAACAATTGTGTTCGTTATCGATGTGCCAATATTTGCTCCCATCACCATGGGTACGGCAATGGATACGGGTAAACCGCCTGCAACCAGCCCCACTATAATGGAGGTTACGGTTGAAGATGATTGAATCAACGCGGTTGCTACCGTACCGATTACCAACCCAGCAAATGGGTTGCTGGCAAAGGCGAACAGTTCTTTAGCATGATCGCCTGTCGACATTTTGAAGCCGCCACCGATCATGCCAACGGCGCAAATTAACAGATAAATAAGAGACGCAACCATTAACCACCGAAGGTATTGCTGCGATGATTGTTGCTCAGTTATCGTTTGAGAGTTTACATTAGACATGGATTTTTTTTCGAAATGGCTTACGATAATTTATAGGCTACTGCCTTAATATTATTAAGTGATGACGGTCAAAAAATATTTGTTTTTATCGAGCCTCTTTTATTAATTCTTATTAGACACGTTGAAGGTCGCGGTTTATTAATAAGAGCATAGCGTTATTTTAGGGGAGAGCGTTAGGCTTGTCGCTGATAGATTAGTAAAACGGCCTACTCGGTACAGGCGATCTCTGTGTACCTTAACTGGCCAAACCTAAGACAACAAGTAGATAAGTAGACGCTATGACCATTTATCACGGCGTATTCTCCTCAATGCTCGAATTTTTGGGCGGAACACCGAGTAAACTTTGGTGACCCCTGACAACGTGATTGGATTTTTCAGAGATTTTTGTTGACCTTAAGTAAGCCTCAGTGCCACAAGCCGCAGTGCCATGGAAAATTTTTGTCGCTCATTTCATTTACCACTTGTGGGCATTGTTTTAATTTAGCATACGAAGCTTAGGGTTACTTTCAGCATCCGATGTGTCTTCTTGGTGTACTTGATTTTGATAATCGCGATTAAATCTGAGCGTTGGATCACCAAGAATGGTCCACAGGTTCGATTGTTCTATGTTTGTACTGCCCACGCTACGCTTTGCCAATTTTAGTGCGTGTCCCAAGGTGACTTGTTCTCGTGCTTGATAACGCATCAATTGATTCAATATCTTACCATTGCTAGCATAGTTGCCCAGTGTTGCCGCCCCAGCAATCAATACTGCGCCACCTTGTTCTTTAAACAACAATTTATTGGCTAATGACTCGTTGCTGATTGTTTCATAATAAGTGGTGTAACATGCCAGAGGAATCACCATGCCAGCTTGATGTGTATCATCCAATTGCGTTAGCGCATTAACGTCTAATAAGCGCCTGAACGACCAACTTGTTGGTGAACCGTGCCCACTGTATATCGTTAATGCGTGGCCATTACGTAGTTCGGTATGGATGTCGGCTTGTTGTGCCGCGATTGGGTTGGCGGTGCCTGCATAATTATTGGCGTAGAGACGAGTGGCTTGTGACCAATAGTTGGAGTAGGTTGGTGCATCAACATCGTAGCGTGATACCAAGCCCTCCAGTTGTTGCGAGAAACTTGCGCCGCTGTTGGCATCGTCATTCTCCGCAATCAGTAACACGCTTGAATCGTTGGCTAAACCTTCACCGTTCGCCCACGCCATTGATTTATTGATGATGACTGATAATTGCTCAGGAGTGCGCACAGGCCAGCGTCCAATGGCAACGTCCACCAGACCGTCTTGGTCTAAGTCAACCAGCGGTGAATCGGTGGGTGAATACTGTATGATTGAACTGGGGCGATAGGCGGTTGGAATGAAAGAGACGGACCCTTGTTCAGTACGATCAAGGTAGTCAAAAGTATGTCCGCCGACCAACAATACGGATGAATTGTTAAGTCCAGCTTGTTGTTCAGACAGAAACTCTTTGATTACTAAGGGGTCGTTAAACCCGTAACCGAATTGCTCAACAATAGACTGATAACTGACGAGTTCAGTTGTAACGCCTAGCGCGCGCTTAAACTCGACATAGCCAGTGAGTTCGGGACTAATAAAAGCCTCATCGGCGATGATGTATAAGTTCGCTTGGTTGACTTCAGCAAACGTTGTGGGCACCAACAACATGGATACCGGTTTAATAAAACCATCGCTTTTAACCAACCAATAGTGTGTGTTTTTATCGTTTAACTTAGGTAAGCGCAATGTATATTCACGAGTACCCAGCGCCGTTTTCTGTGCGTGTCTTCGGGTTGCTAAACGCACAATGTTACCGCTGTCGTCTTGTGCGTAAGCCCATATTCTGGAACGGTTTTCTAAACTTATTTCAAACACCGAACCGTCATTCGGTTCAATGGTGAAGGTTTGTTGTTTGGCGTCAGCTTGTGCTTTCGCTTGATAAGATACTTGATAGTTATCGAACAGTAACAGAGCAATATTGGCTTCGTTGTTTAACGCCGTCAAAGTGACCGTGTTTTCACCCTCCGCGATGAGAAATTCATGGGGTATTTGAAAGCTAAACACCCGTGCATCAATTCCTCCCCAACGTTCGTTGAGCAATTGATGGCCATTAATCGACACTGTTAGATGGTGATCTTCTTCAATGTCAGGGAAGTCGAACCCCCCCATTAATTGAAGGCGTAATTCTAAGTCAGTGCCCTGCACACGATCATTGAGTTGTGGCAGGTTAAGGTTGAGTGTTGGGTTGCCACCTAAGCCAATGCGCTGATCTAACCAAGGGGAGCCGGTGGTGCTGGCATTCATGTAGTAGCGATCTTGCTCAAAATGTATTTTTTTACGTAACAACGGTGTTATTGGTCGCTTGCCGTTAGCACGCACCGTTCTCATGTTCGCAACTAAGTTGGGGTTGGTTGAGACTTGATACACGTTATTTGCGTTGTACAGCGTTAAATCGCCTACCAATCTGTCAACGTAAAAGTCGATGAATGATCGTTCACCAAACGTTCTGTTTCGATTATTCATTCGCACGCTTCGAGGCACAGCACGGCCTTGATGGCTTACGGCAATTTCGTGGCTTTTTTTACCACGTAAATCTAGCCCAGCGTTAAATAAGTCCTGATGAGTTAAACGTACGATGCCTGTTTTATTGAAAGAAACATCAAGCCGATGTTGTTCAGGGTTTGTAATGCGCTGCAATCTCGATTGGTGAATCCAACGTCCATTACGCTTAACCAAGCCTTTGTCTCTTAGTATTGCGTCTTTTTTGGCCACGACCTGCGCCCAATCAATGGGCTCTGGCACACTTTGTTCTCCATAACTTTGGCCGATATTAAACGGGCCATAAAACTCCTCATTGCCCAGAGTGTCGATGCTTGAGATGCCTATTTGGGTGATGGCGCGATTGCTCCGATTGAGTTTGATACGGCGACGATAATTTAGTAATGAATGCGAGTCCACTTTTTGGCTAGGAATCATGCGTCGATTCAACGCAATCCACTCACCATTCACTTCGCCCCATAAATTAAAGCCAATATTAAAGCTCTCGGCACTGGTTGACCACTTAACTGAAACGGCGTTACCAACTTGAGAGCTGGAAAAATAATCCAGATTCACGGGTAACGAAGCCGTCCACGTCAGCCCACTAAGCCCTAAAAATTGAAAAGCAGGATCAGCCGGTGAGGTTTGGCCGGTACGATACCGTATGCAAAACCCCCAGACACGAGTGCTGCCGAAATCAAGCGTGACGTTGCCGCCGTCATCACCCGCACCCGCATTACCGCCGCCAGGTTGAATTGAACCCCAACCCAAAACTTCATTGTCTGGGGCCGCAAAGCTAGGATCATGAATGGCAACGTGGTTAGGGTCAGTGCCCGTACTGATGTCTCCAAATGCGAAGGCGTTGGTTAAATCATTACGTTGCAATATGGGGGTTGCCGAAGGCGTGTCGGTAAAAAATACTTCAATCACATCGTCGAAAGGGCCTTCATCAATATCTAATACATCGAAGTTTAACCCTTCCACTAAACGATCAAATTCTACGCATATATTGAGGCTGTCGTCGAGATCAATGCCAGTTGCGTCTATGGCGAAGCGTAAATGATCGTCATTAATACCGCCAAATTCGGTATCAAAATAAGCACCGCATTCCGCGCCACCTAAAAAGCCACAATTAATTTCCCCTCCTTGACCGTCGTTATCGACTTCAAACGTAACCGTTGCTGAAGTATCACAAAACGTCACACCAGGAACACAGTTATTATTAGTCGCCGC
Organism: uncultured Arenicella sp.; assembly: GCA_937974565.1. Taxonomy (GTDB): domain Bacteria; phylum Pseudomonadota; class Gammaproteobacteria; order Arenicellales; family Arenicellaceae; genus Arenicella. Next base: position 45,737 of record CALJWL010000047.1, on the reverse strand, counting down.
AACAGTGGTGCCACTGTTAAGTACCGTGGCACTGGGTTGGCCGATATTTCCCCAATCAATTTCAGTGGCGTAGGTGTGCGTGGCGGCAAACAGAAAGCATCCGTATACAGTACTAAACAGGCTCTTACGAGCAATGCTGATTGCGGTCTTAAATTTATTTATGGCTAACATAATCCCCTCGTTTCGACATAATTAGATGATTACTTTAACATTTTTTGTTGACAATACTGTAAATAATTGATAACGGTTTTGTGGTGACTTTTGCAACACAAGGCGTCTGAGGATCAAGAGCGTGTGTGTGCTTTTGTTGCAAACCCAAATTGAGCGCCTTTGGTTGTCTGTGCTGTAAAAAGCGGCGTACCTTAATTACAGAACGTTGATGAAATAAGTGAGACGTAACAGATAAGTCAAGGCGTTGGTATTAAAGCCAATTTCTTACAGCATGGTTCTAATCGCGGAGTCAAGCTGTTAGTGGCCGTTAACAAGTGGCCTTAACAAGTAGTGGCCGTTAACAAGCCTCAGTGTAATGACGTGTAATATTAGATTGATGTTTCCTTAGACATACTGCCTGCCATTACTGATAAATGCTCTGCTTTGATTTGTCATGTGCGATTTTCGCGCCTCATTTAGCGGGAAATTTGAAAATGATTGATTCGAGTTGCGATATTACCATTTTCATAGCATATTGTTATTAAGCATTTGTCTACTTTTTGTTTGTGTATGTTTCAAAAAATAACAATTGGGCATGTGGAGCCTATTAATCAACGCCTAGTTTAGAGGGAGATGTCTCATATGAATAAACCGATTACCAGTCACCTGGCTGTGTTAGCTTTTCTGCTGTTCTTTTTTTATGGATTACAAGCACAGGCTCAACAGCAAGCATTGTTTCAATCTTACTCGGCGGTTAATTTAAGTACGGACAGCCCCACATCAGTGGCGGGTGCAGGGTCATCCACAGTCACCGCTTTTGCATTTGATCAGACTCATAGCACAGGGGCGGCGTTTGATTCTTTAAGAAATGCTTGGGGGCTGGAAACAGGTAAGTCGGGTGCGGGCTTGAATTTCACATTTACGTTGTCACACCCAACGGTCGTTCAACTCACAATGCAAACCATGGCCACCGCAGCGTCTTCGAATCAGGGGCCCAACAACCCTGTTGCGATTAGCGTTAATGGCATCTCATTATTTCAGCAATTTAATGACGTTGACACCAGTTTGCATCAGGTCGCTTGGGACATTCCGTTATCTATGATTAAAACCGATGGGTCCAGTAATAGCATTTCTGTTTATTTGAATCAGTCAGCGACCACTCAGTATTACATAAAATCAGCCACATTAACGCCACGTAAAATTTACGCGTCGCAGCCGACTTCTGGGGCAGGCACGTTAAATACCACGCTGTTTGCTCAATTCGCAGAAACCAGTCAAGTGACTGGAATTCAAGACGCACCGGACAACAGCATATGGACGCGCGCTTACGGTTTAGTTAATGGCACATCAATGATCCCGGCTCCTACCTTTCACTTTAAACCCGGTGACTTGGTTAACGTTGATATAGTCAATATGCTCGACCCGACACACAATGCCGAACTGCAACAGTTTGAAGAATTGAATAACTTAAGCGTGGATGAAACCTTGGCAATGGACCATTTGCGTCATGAAATAAACGTGCCGCATAATTTGAATAACACGAATTTGCACGTGCATGGTTTGCATGTGGATCCGGCAAAAGACGACGTCACCATTGTTATTACACCTAATGGTGACTTGCCTGACTCCCCCAGTTATGGTTTTCCATACGATGCCCCGAATAGTCCAGTGCCGACCAGTGACGGCTTAGATGAAGGGTCGGTGTCAGATCAATCCGTTAAAGATGGTAATTGGGTTTATCAGTACAAAATTCCTGACATTCATCTGCCTGGCACACACTGGTATCACCCGCACAAACACGGTTCCACTGCCGCGCAGGTTGAAAACGGTTTGTCTGGCTCAATTGTGATTATGGAAGACAGCAGCAATGCCGTTGTTCCTTATCCGAGTAAGCCGTCAAGCACGGCTCAGGGCGCTCAAACGGATTACGATCGACAAGCTTGGGAAGATAAGCATGATCGTGTTTTGGTTATCCAAGAAATCACCAATTATGGAATACAACTCGGAGAAGCTAACGGCCAAGGCCGTGTGGAACCCGCTGGTAATGGTGGTAAACGAGACGTGACGGTCAATGGTAAAAACCCTTACAACGTTGGGGCGGGCACGTATGATCAGATTCAACCGGGGCAGCTTGAGCGTTGGAGAATGATTAATGCTGGCACGAATCATCGGGCGATTAGCCATATATGGTTGGGTAAGCTAAACACTGGAACGAATAAGTATGAGTCGGCAACGACGACCATGTATATGGTTGCCGCAGACGGTATTACGCTCAGTGAGAAAGTCGAAGTTTCGGCTAGCAAGCCATTGTTACTTGCGCCAGGCAATCGTACCGATGTCTTAGTGCAGTTTGATGCGGCGGGTAGTTATGTGTTATTTAAAAATTTCCCTACTCAAGACACCGCAGGCAATGATATAGATTACGATGACAACATAAAGGCTTTGATTGCTAGGACAACAACCGGCACAGGGACCAATCAAAAACCGACTGCGTATGCGCAAAACATTAATCCTTACATTATCACGCAAAATGGCAATCCCATCGAGAATCAAACTTATAAGGTAAATTGGGCGGGTACTGCTGATACACCGATGGCGCCGATCATTAAGGTTAAACCAATAACGGATGGAAACAATGATTTTATCGACGTTGATTTTGCGTACGGTGAGATTCAGACGGGTGCCGCTGGAGCAGGGAAATGGCAACCGTATGTGGACGCTGGCGGCGGCGGTTCGCCTGATACTTCTGTGTTGATGAACGTGACTGTGAGTGGCGCTGTGACAACCGCGTCACCCAAAATGCCGACCGACTCTTATCTCTCTAGTGTGGCACCAACAGGCACGATGGCGTCCACGCCAAGCTATGTGAGCCCTATCGAAAACTCCGACATCTTGCAATCTCGCCCAGTCAGTTTTGATGTGTCGGGTGCGCAAGTGCAGGTTCACGGTGCAAGCAAAGCCACCAATCAATTTACGTTGAATGGTCGTATCTTTGCGCTTAATGATCCTATTGGTAACCCGATTGCTAACTCAGTGATAGGTGCAGGTATTAGTTCTGCGAATGAGATAGACATGAGTGACCGGCGAAACGGTCTTTTAACTGAGCATTTTGAGTTAAAAAATCGGGTTACTTCGTACACGAACAAAACCAGTGATTACGGACTGTGGTGGTGGACCAACCCTGGCTACTATCAACAGATACAGCAGAGTGACAGTGGGGAGTATTCGTTTTCCGCCGTTGGCATGCCGGATTGGGAGTCTGTTTCGGGTTTAACTAAACCCGGTGTGGTAAACAGTAATCACGCAAACGCGGATAATATTAAAGCAATACCAGGCCTGCCCGTTGCGACGACAGGGGAAGAGTGGATACTGATTAATAACTCAGGCGTGAGTCATCCGTTTCATATTCATATCAACCCGTTCTTCGTGGAAGAAGTAGGGCAACTGAGTTACGAAACATTCGCTGGTGGTGATAAGCAGTGGGTGATGCGCGCCGTGACTTCTGAGTCCGCCGCGATTCAGCGCACGGCCTTAACCGACACTGATTCAGCCCCTGGAAAAGCGGGTGTTTATCAGGCTGATATGGCGGTTGACGGCATTGTGGGTAATTGGTGGGATACAATTTTGATTCCCCCGCACGGCTATGTGAAAGTTAGATATTGGTTCAATGTGCCGAATCAAACTCAAGTTGGTAATAACATATCGGTAATGGATAACTTTAATAAAGAAGGCATCTGGGTATATCACTGCCATATTCTTAGGCATGAAGACCGTGGGATGATGATGCCGGTTATTACTCAAGAAAAAGTGATTCTTGATGACACCCTGAGTACTCAATGAGAGAAGAGTTACAATAGCAATAAACCGTAAACCCAAGGCAACGATTTTTTTGAAGCGCTCTTTTTCAAGGAGATCGTTGCCCCTTTTATTAATATTAATAATTGATCTTTCTTATTGCCAGTGTTGTCAGCAACCTAATATTTAATGCAGAAAAAATTAGCGGCCGTTCCGTCGTTTGATGATCAAGCGGTGCAATATAATAAGCGCACAGGCTTTTCTAAGTCTCTCTGTTTGTCTGTGGCAAATGCCGTTTACTCTCTTACCAGTGAGTTGACATTAAGAAGAGTTGTTGAGATTGGCTGTGGAACTGGGCAAATCGGAAGTGAGTTACATCAAATTTCCGATACATACGTAGGTTTGGATGTGTCTGAAGGGATGCTCAATGAGTTTCGTCAACATTACCCTTACCTTAATGAGGCCATTAGATGGGCCGATGGCCGAAACGCATGGCCCGTTGAAACTAATTCTACCAACATTGTGTTTTCATCGCGCGCTTTGCATTGGCTTGACATTGATCATGCCGTCAAAGAGTCTTATCGAGTAGGATATGACGGTTTGGCGTATTTAATTGTTGGCCGTATTGAACGTTCTAAAGGGTCTTTGCAGCGAAAACTGCGTAAGCAGTTACATGGCTTATTACTCGACAATGGGTTGGAGCCTCGGGATGGACAACAACATTTAAAGCGGCTGCGCGCCAAACTCGTTAATAACAAAGCCACGGTGTTAGAGCCTGTAATAGCAAGTGCATGGCAAGACAGTGTTAAGCTTGAGAAGCTGATTGGAAATTGGTCCGATAAAGAGGGGTTGGCAGGCACATTGCTGCCGGTAGAGCTAAAAAATTCTATATTGAAAGAGTTAAAACAATGGGCAAAACAAAACCTTGATGAAACCGAAGTCACACAACACAGCTACACTCTTTATGGTTTCAAGTTAACGGGATAAGACTGCTGAAAAACAAACAGATAAAAACGAATTAGCCAATATGGATACAAATATTCTAACCGCACTCGGTGAGCAGTTGATGACGGGCTCACTCAGTGACCAAAACTTACTCAACCAAACAAAGCAACAAGATGTGTTGCAGATTCTACCTGATGCTAATGTCATTAAGCTGGGGGGGCAAAGTTTTATCGACCGTGGTAAAGCCGCGGTATTTCCGGTGATTGATGAAATTGTTGAAAACCTTCCTAATCACCAAATGATTATAGGAACTGGCGCTGGTACCCGCGCACGTCACGCCTACAGCGTTGGTCTGGATTTAGGCTTACCAACGGGCGCGTTGAGTGTGTTGGGAACGTTCGTGAGCATGCAGAACGCGCGTATGATTAACTACTTATTGGCGAAACACGGAATACCTTTTATCGAGCCAGCTCAGTTCGCTCAACTGCCATTGTACTTGGCTGAGCGACAAGCGGCGATATTTTTTGGTATGCCGCCGTATATTTATTGGCACGAGACGCCCAGTGTTGGTCGTATTCCACCGCACAGAACCGATACGGGCTGTTATCTGGTGAGTGAAGTGTTAGGCACCAAATCCATGATCTACATTAAAGATGAAAAAGGCCTGTATACGGCCGACCCGAAAAAAGATAAGAACGCGAAGTTTATTCCTAAAATTTCAGTATCTGAGCTGATCGAGCAAGATTTGCAAGACGTTGTTGTTGAAAGAGCCGTACTCGAATTGATGTCTAATGCTCGTAATCAAACTCAAATTCAGATTATTAACGGCCTTGAAAAAGGCAACTTGACGCGTGCGTTGAACGGTGAAGAAGTTGGCACCATCATTTACGCCGACTGACATTCGATTTGGGTTAACACCTAAGCAGCGGATACGTTTTCATAAACGCTTGAATACGTAAAAATCAAAGAAAAAATTAGAAAAAATACTCATGAGCGAACAAGATCAAAATAAGGATAATCGTCATCATATGAACTCCATGCTGATGCGAGAAAGTCTTCTCGATAAAGACGTGGTGCGATCAACTGAAACACCTGTGGTTAGCATGCTGCCTTACGCACAGGTCATAAAAATTGGCGGACGCTCGATTATGGATGCCGGCAGAGACATTACACTGCCTGTGGTCGATACGCTTGTCGACGGCTTAAAAGAACACAAACTGATTATTGGCACCGGTGGTGGTGCGCGCACACGCCATGTTTTTTCGATTGGTATTGATATAGGTATGCCGACAGGTGTTTTGGCTGAATTAGCTCAGGCCGATGCCCTGGGTAACGCACATATACTAGGAACGTTATTAGCCCCTTACGGTGTTGTTGCTATACCACCGGAAATGTTTGGTCATTTACTACCGATGTTCTTGCACTCCGCACCTGGGGTAATTTTCAGTGGTGTGCCACCGTATTCCTTATGGGAACACCCGCCAAAGACAGGGGGCATTCCACCTCATAGAACCGATGCCGGTGCGTTATTATTAGCGGAATGTTTTGGTTGTAAACGTTTGACCTTGGTTAAAGACGTAAACGGTTTGTATGACAAAGATCCGAAACAAAACGTCAATGCTGATTTTATTGACGAGATATCCGTTACTGAACTTAAAAAACGCCAACTGGATACCTTGCCATTCGAGTCTATTTTGTTGGATATTTTGCCTAATGGGCGTTTAGTTAATGAATTTCAAATTATCAACGGCTGTGACCCCGATAATATTTCAGCGGCACTTAATGGTGAGCATGTTGGCACGATCATTCATGCTGCTTAAGTTATGCGCGCGCTGATTAGTTGGCGTGTGTGCCGAGCCATTGAGGCAATTTCATCAATGGTGCCGCCACTGCGAAAACACTTCGTCGTCTTTACGATTAGTGTTTTATGTGTGATGGGCTTATTCAGTTGCTCAGGAGGCGTCGCCAATGATAAAAATAACACACTCTTAGTTTTTGCTTCCGCCAGTTTGCGTGACGTGATGAGGGATGTGGGCTCAGCGTATGAAACGAAGACGGACACTCAAGTTACGTTTAATTTTGCTGGATCGAATGTCCTTGCTCGACAGATTGAAGCATCCCCCAGAGCCGATATCTACTTGTCGGCCAATGCACAGTGGGTACAGTATTTGGCCGAAAGAGATTTGATTGAGGCGCACAGTCAACGGGTGTTTTTATCGAATAATTTGGTGATAGTGTCGTCTATTGATTCTTCTTGGACATTAGACCACCCAAGCCACTTGGCGTCGATTCCATTTAAATTTTTATCGTTGGGTGACCCTGATGCGGTGCCCGCTGGGCGTTACACTAAATTGTATTTATCTAATTTGAAATCCAGTAAGCAAGATGAGTCAGGTGGCTCGTTAGAAGAAAAGAGTTCGGTATGGTCACAAGTATCAGATCGAGTGTTACCGGCCCCCGACGTTAGAGCGGCCGCGAGCGCGGTGTCTCATATACCCAATATGATTGGAATCGTTTATAAGACCGACGTGATTGCGTCAGCCAAACTGAAGGTGTTATATGAAATCGATTTACGTGAAAACGGCCAATCAGAACGTGTAAAATACATGGCGGCTAGTGTTAGAAAAGCAGACCAACACCCTGATGCGGCTAACTTTCTTAACTTCATTATGGGCAATCAAGCGCAAAGCATTTTTGCGGCGCATGGTTTTGATACAATTTTAAATGATCAAACCTTGAACTGAGTATTCCTTGGAAACATCTATTGTCGAAGTTATACAGCTTACTTTGCAGGTTGCCATCGTCGCGACGGCGATTATTTTAATCCCCGGTATTTTAATTGCCTATGCTCTTGCGCGCTCATCATTTAAAGGTAAGCGGATAGTCTCAAGCATTGTCGGTATTACCTTGGTGTTACCGCCCACGGCAGTGGGGTATCTATTGTTGCAAGTTTTTGCGGCCAACGGCCCATTGGGCGAAAATACGTTGGGCTTTGATCTGAATATTCTACTCACGTGGAAAGCCGCCGTACTCGCGGCGGCTGTAATGGCCTTGCCATTAGTGGTTAGAACAGCCAGAGTGGCGTTTGAAGGCGTTGACCCTGAATTGGAAAAAATGGCAAGGACACTGGGGTTTGGACCAGTAAAAACCTTCACTCATTTCAGTCTGCCATTGGCGTTCCGTGGTCTTGTTGCGGCGGCCATTCTTGGCTTTACGCGTGCGGTGGGTGAATTTGGCGCTACCGTCATTATTGCCGGTAATATACCTGGTCAAACGCAAACCATTGCATCGGCCATTTTTTCCGCTCAGCAAGTCGGTAATGACACAGAGGCTTATGTTTTACTCAGCATCGCTATTGTGATCGGTTTTGTGGCAATCTTTAGTGCCGAATCCTTGTCTGAATCTAAATTGACTAAGTAGTTTGACGAGTAATGACCAACCCAAGACTGCATTTGTCTATCACCTCTGAGCTGGATCGTTTTAGCCTGGATATTGAAGCCGACTTTAACAAACTCACGACCGGTATATTTGGTGTGTCGGGTGCGGGAAAAACATCGATTTTCAAATGCTTGGCGGGCTTACACAAAGGTGCAACAGGTGTTATCCGTTTCAACAATCAAGATTGGTTGAACAGTGAAAAAGGCGTGTTTGTTCCCGCTGAACATCGTCGTATTGGCTATGTTCCACAAAATGGTTTGTTATTTCCAAATAAAAACGTTAAGGAAAACCTGTGCATAGCCTCACATAGAAAGCGCAGCGATCATTCGGCTCTCTCGTTGCAAGTTGTGTGTCAATTGCTTGAGCTTAATGATTTATTAGAACGGTCAACCTTAAGTCTTTCTGGTGGTGAACGTCAACGAGTGGCTTTAGGGCGCGCCCTTTTTTCTGATCCAGACTTGTTACTGCTGGATGAACCTCTCTCGGCTTTGGATTTGCAACTCAAGCGTCAAGTGTTGCCGTTTCTGCAGAGAATTAGAGAAGAGTTGAGCATTCCGATGGTGATGATTTCTCATTACCCTGCTGAAATTCAAGCGCTCTGTGATGATGTGTTAGTGATTGAGCAAGGTAAGAACGTGGCGTTTGGCGCGGCTAACGACATATTTTTCAGGCAACAAGTGCTTGACCTTACTCACGGAGAACACTATGAGAATATCATTCCATCAATCGTAAGTGACACGCCAAGCGATTCAGATCAAAGCACCAGCCTTTTGCATATACTCAGTGAAAATTCACAATACAGTTTGATTACCTCTAAGACTGAAGTGCCTCCTCATGGCAAACTCATGGTTGGGATTCCTGCGGACGAGATTATCATTGCCACACAGCACCCAGAGGGCATTTCGGCACAAAACATTATCCCCGTCACTATTGATAAAATAGAGCAAGCCAGTGGCCAGTTCATGGTGTGTGCGTCATTGAATAATGGCGTGATGTTGAACGCACAAATCAGTCGTGAGAGCCTGATGAGTCTCGGCCTTGTGACAGGCAAAGACGTATTTTTTGTTATTAAATCCGGCGCCTGTATCCTCTACAGCTGACCGTTGTGATGCAAGAAATGAAACTGAATAACGGTGTGTTTATCTACCTACCTAGTTTTTTTGTTTCTCTAATGCACGGTTTCATTCTTCTCATTATTCCACTCTATGCAGTCGACCAAGGTTCTTCTTGGTTAGGCGCTGGTTTATTATTTACCTTAAAGAGCGCGGGTACATTGATCATTAATGCACCGGCAAGTATATGGATTACCAAGTATGGTCGCAGGAAACCGATGCGGCTGGCATTAATCTGTATTACGGGTGTGTGTGTCGCGTTCTCATTGACGTTGCCGTTTTACATGCAGGCTATCTTGATGGCTCTTTTTGGGGCAAGTATTGGTTTATGGATGCTTGGGCAGCATGTTTTACTCAGCGCATTCAAGAGAATCAATCGCCGTGGGCGTTCATTATCACTAATCGCCACCACACAGCGGTTGGGCATGCTGCTTGGCCCATTCATGGCTGGTTTACTGATTGAGTATTTTAGTTATGCGTTTGCGTTTTATTTTGCCGCGGCGTTGATGTTCTTTGCAACGGCTGTGGTGTGTCTTAGCCCTGTGTTTTCTAAAGCCACTGAAAAGCCGTCATTGCCTGAAGATTCTCAAACAAGCAAACAACTTTATATTGAATTGGCCGCATTGATTCGTCGGGGGCACACGGCTTTTCTTTACAGTAGCCTTTTTGCTGGTGTGTTGAAGTTTGTGCGCACGGCTCGCCAGGTGTTGATTCCTCTTTGGGGTTACCACATTGGCTTATCAGTCGCCGACATTGGTTTGGTGTTTTCTTTATCGACAGCGGCGGATGTTGTGTTGATCTATTTTGGTGGAAACATAGCCGACAAGCGTGGTCGAAAGTTTACTGGCGGTGTTTGTATTGCGCTGTTGGCAGCCAGTTTGATTTTGCTTCCAATGAGCGTGGGCTTCTGGTCTTTTCTGGCCGTGAGTTTGATGGCTGGTGTGGGTAATGGAATAGGTGGGGGCATTATTATGACGCTGGGTGCAGATTTAGCCCCCAAGAAGGCGCGCGCAATGTTCATTGGAACTTGGCGGTTAAGCAATGATCTTTATGGCGTAGTAAGCCCAGTATTAATTGGTTTTCTTGCCAGCGTAGTCTCCCTCGCGTTCTCATCCTTTATAAGTGGCACTTTAGGACTGTTAGGGTTGGGCGTTTTGTTGTTCAAAACATCAGAAACTCTGGGCAAACGTGAGTTAAATAAAGACCCTAATGATTAAACAATATCTCTAAATATAAAATACGCGGCCACCATCAAACAAAACGCAGCCCAAATATAGTCGGACTTAATAGGGTGTCCCATCACAATAATTGCGAACGGAATAAAAATCAGCAACGACATGCCGACTTGTAAAATTTGCAATTGAGGCAAGTTTAATACTTCATGGCCAATACGGTTGGCGGGGATGTGAACCGTATATTCAAAAAACGCGATGCCCCAGCTGACCAATGCAGCGATAAACCAAGGCTTGTGGTTTAGTGTTTTTAAATGCAGATACCAAGCCGTCAGCATAAAGCAATTGGAGACGACCAATAATAAAACAGTTTTAGTAACTATTGACATAACATTCATTTGTTGTGCTGAAATTACACAGGCCCATGCAGTAGATTGTTCCAACAAGGCCTTGCTCCGTTAGCTCTATCTTAACGAGAAATGACGAAAAACTAAAACACTATCGGCCACTCATTTTGCCTCAAGTCTTTGTTAAAAATATTGAGCCTTATTGACGAGCCATGGCATGGCCTAACGTTGCTAAGAATCGCTTCTTGATTCTGTCGCACTCCATTGCTTTGGCCTGTTGATTCTTTTTTGAAAACGATACAAACTACAAAGGCTAATACATCTAAGGAGTGTAAGGAAACTAAAGACCATGGCCCATCTAAGTGTTAATTCACGAATATTAAAGTACAAAAAAACCAGTTATCAAATCTCTCAGATGACTTCGATTAAACCGGGCAGAGTTACGCGGAAAAAACACATTGAATACGTGTCGGTTGAGCATTTACCGTTGGTGATGCTGGTCGGAGCCGTTTTGGCTTTTATTGGTTTGGCGGCTCTTAGTGACGGTGAGGTGAGTGGGTTTTTATTTTTGGTGTTCGGTGGCGCAGCTCTTTTTTATTGTTATAAAATTTGGCGGACTCGACGTGAACAAAATAAGATTGACCCACGGTATGTGATGTATGGATTGTCGGTGCGGATGTCTAACGGTGATAAAGAGTTTTTCTTATCCTCAGATGAGCCATTGATTGATAAAATCCATAATGCCATCGTTGAGGCGATGAACGGCGTTGAAGGTGTGTCCATCAGTTTTGAGAACGCCAATATTGAAATAAGCGATTCTGACAATATTCAAATAGGGAATCTAAACAATGACCAATAAAACCGACTTTTCTAATGCCACTATTAAGATCACAGACTCTAAAGACGTGAAGCTTGGCAACATCAATGCCCCTATTGGTGCAGCGGAAAGACCAACAAAACACCGAGAACCCGTCAAAACCAAAGAGCCGATTGCAGAAGTCAGCAATCGTTACTTTGATGCCCCGTTGTCCGTCAAAGTCATCGTGATGATTTCAGCCGTGGCGATATTGGGCGTGGTCGCCGCGTTTAAGTTTTAACCTGCGCCGCCTCATTTCTTACATACAGCCTCGATAAATGAGCTTGGCGGTGAGGGTGATGTCTTCATGCCGGTCAACAGGCCGCCATTGTGGCTGTATGAATAAACTGTGAGACAAACATTAACGGCTATAATAGCGTAAGCATTCAGTTTTATGCTAATACGCTGTTAAGCTGTGTTAAATCGAGTTCAGATAAGCGTTAGAAAGGTCTGGGGTTGTCGCACAATAAAGGTAAATCAACTACACTTCGGCTTCGACAGGGTATTCAAGAGGGTATCGGGGGATACGTGGAAAAGAGGGTGATTCTAAAATTTGTATCTGTAATTGTTTTAGCCCTGTATTTGGCTAGCTTCGCATGGCTTGGCACCAAGGAATTGCGAAAGCACAGTTTACAAACTCAATTCGTAGGAGTGATCCTTAATCTACCCAGTCGCTTTCATGAACCAATGAATTTTTATGAGTTGGAGCATTTTAAGGCGACGCTCACTGAATTAGTGTCGGGCCCCGGTGATTTTCAAGGACTTGAACAAGCCCCAGCATTAGATTCATACCTCGAAGATCAAGGCTACGACATGCCGTCGGTAGTGGCACTATTGGAACAGGGGAAGTTACGTAACGCGCAATCAAAATTGGTTGAATTGACGATTCGAGTTAAAGAAGCGCACAACGCAAAACAAACTCAGCTCACGCTGTTGTTTTTCGCTGCTCTGTTGGGGTGTTTTATTGTCGCTTCTTGGGTTGCTTATTGCTTTGGAAAAGCCAAACCCGCGAAACGTGCGTCGGATGAACGCAGTATTGATGTTGATGAAATGGATGCGGTTTCTCCATTGGCCGCGGCAATTCATAACATCAGTCAAATTGAATCCATTAATTCAGGGCACGCTCATGTGTTAGAGATTGTGGGTGATGAACTCTTGAGTGTCACGGATGAACACTACGCCTTACTTGAAGCCTCAATCTGTGAAATGGTTAGTAATTCCATTATTCACGGTGGTCGAGCCTCGGCTGTTAGAGAAGCGGCGGGCAAACCTGGCAACATCAAAATATTCGTTGGTGTCGAATGTGATGAAGGTGGCTGGGCGATCACTGTTGCTGATGACGGCGAAGGCATTGACGAAATGAGCGCAATGCAGCACGTTTTGGCCAAAGGGCTGGTGAGTGAAGAAAAGCTGCAAAACCTTGAACAAGGTCACGGTGTTAAACTGATTTTACTTGATGGGTTTTCTGATGCGCAACCCAATAGAGAAGGCCCTTTAAAAAGCGATAGCTTAGCGGCAATAAGAGAAGCCATTAAAAATGCAGGTGGCACTATGGCGTTAAGAAACAGGCCCACCGTATTTAGCGAATTTAAGCTGCACCTACCTTTGTCAAACGCTTTTTAATACAAGCTAAAACGGGCCTCCCTTTTACGACGAAGCATTGTTATTGTTGATCACAACCAAAGCACTTTTATTGTTCATGCAATAGTGATTTGTGATTTAGTGCAAGGTTTATTGAAAAACATTCAGATTACCCAGTATTTACCTAGCATTTAATTAGCTTTACCCTATAATCGCGCTTTGATTTTGAGCGCCGCTGATGCCTGTTATTTTGTAAAAATAAGGCTAAGTCGTAGTGCGGCAAAAACTCACAAGAGACCTCGGTAAGGCTATGAATTTACGTAATATTGCGATTATCGCGCACGTTGACCACGGTAAAACCACCCTAGTGGATAAACTGCTTCAGCAATCTGGCACATTTGATGAACGTGCTGAATTGGTTGAGCGCGTGATGGACAGTAATGACATTGAAAAAGAGCGTGGCATTACGATTCTCGCCAAGCCGACAGCATTGACTTGGAAAGATTACCGGATAAATATCGTGGACACTCCAGGGCACGCCGATTTTGGTGGTGAAGTGGAACGTATTATGTCCATGGTTGATTCCGTCATTTTATTGGTTGACGCCGTTGATGGCCCAATGCCACAAACTCGGTTTGTAACGCAAAAGGCGTTTGAGCATAATTTACGTCCAATTGTGGTAATCAACAAAATTGACCGTGAAGGGTCTCGCCCTGATTGGGTGTTGGATCAAACCTTTGATCTATTCGATATTCTTGGTGCCACTGATGAGCAATTGGATTTTCCCGTTATTTATGCATCAGCGATCAATGGCTTTGCAACCGATGATGCTGACAATATTACCGATAACATGGACGCCTTATTCCAAACCATTGTCGATCACGTTCCGCCACCACCCGTAGATGAAGATAAGCCTTTCCAAATGCAAGTTTCACAGTTGGATTATTCAAGCTATCTGGGGGTGATTGGCATTGGTCGAATCAAACAGGGCACCATCAGTACGAATGGCCAAATCACGGTGATTGGTGCGGACGGTAAAACTAAAAATGGCCGTATCGGTAAAATTTTTGGATTTAAGGGCTTGGAGCGTGTTGAAGTAGAGACAGCCAAAGCAGGCGATATTGTGGCTGTGACGGGCATGGACGAGTTGTTTATTTCGGACACCATTTGTGATCGTGATGCGGTTGAAGCACTTCCTGCGTTAACGGTTGACGAGCCAACCGTTACAATGACATTTCAAGTGAACACGTCTCCGTTTGCCGGTCAAGAAGGCAAATATTTAACATCAAGACAGATTCGAGATCGTTTAGAGAAAGAGTTATTGCACAATGTGGCACTAAGAGTTGAAGATACCGATGACCCTGAAAAGTTTAAAGTGTCTGGCCGTGGAGAATTACATTTATCCGTACTCATTGAAAACATGCGTCGTGAAGGCTTTGAGTTGGCGGTGTCGCGCCCTGAAGTGATTTATAAAGACGTTGACGGTGAAATTCACGAACCATTCGAGACGTTGACCGTCGATATTGATGAAGAGCATCAAGGAACCATCATGCAAGCTCTGCAAGAGCGTGGTGGTGATTTGAACAATATGCAACCCGATGGTAAAGGCCGAGTTCGATTGGATTTTACCATTCCATCGCGTGGTCTAATCGGTTTTCAAACCGACTTTATGACCATGACCTCTGGTTCTGGATTGATTTATCATAATTTTGATAAATACGGGCCGAAAAAGAATAAATCATTTGGGCAACGTAAAAACGGTGTTCTTATTGCGAATGGCACAGGCAAAGCATTGGGTTTCGCGATCTTTAATTTACAAGATCGCGGTAAGATGATGATTGAACCATCGCAAATGGTTTACGAAGGGCAAGTGGTGGGCATCCACTCACGTGACAATGATTTGACGGTGAATCCGTTAAAAGGCAAGCAACTTACGAACGTTCGAGCGTCTGGAAAAGACGATGCGATACAACTTGTGCCACCGGTGAAACACACGCTCGAATCGGCTTTGGAGTTCATTGACGATGACGAATTAGTGGAAATCACACCTGAGAGTATTCGTATTCGTAAGCGCTTTTTGCTTGAACATGAGCGTAAGCGCGCCAGTCGAGAGTCAAAGTAATAGCGCGAGCCGGCTCAGTAAAATATCATGGTTATTTACGATTTACAGTGTGAACACCAGCATGAGTTTGAAGGTTGGTTTAAAAATACTGAAGATCTAAAACACCAACAGGCAATGGGCTTGTTGGTGTGCCCTGTGTGCGGGGCCGGTAATGTAAAGAAGAAAGTGACCGCCGCTAAGTTGGGGCGGAAAAGCAACTCCATGATTACTAAGCCGCCGCGAGATTCGGTGCCTCAACAAGTGGCCACCGGCGGCACAGATAAATCCGGCTCAGCGGACAAGAACTTACCTAGTTACCCGCAATTACAGAAAATGTTAGGTCAGGTGCATAAATTTGTTGAATCAAACTTTACTGATGTTGGTAATAAGTTTGCGAACGAAGCGCTTAAAATTCATCGGGGTGAGAAGGAGCCTGAAAATATTCGTGGAACGGCCAGTAGGTCGGAAATGAAAACGTTGGCAGACGAAGGTGTTTCGGCTGTTCCGTTGCCACCTAAGCCCGTGGACAAAGATAAATTGAACTGATTGCATGTTGGCTGCATAAAAGAGCCGATTTTGTTTACATACTGTATTTGTAAGATGGGCATTTTTTCTATGGATGGTGTGTCTACATTTAATCTGTTTTAGTGATCAATCTCTGCTTGTGTGCTTTACGTTAAAAGCCCTCTCAAAGAAGCACTAGGCCAATGAGTATGTTGTTCCGTAAGAATACGGAACAACATACACCTTTTTAGCTAAACCGACTATCAATCAGAGCAGATCGATACTGAATCTAACCCTCCTTCCACTAAATCACCCGCGGCTGATCCATCGCTTGCACTGACTCTCAGTATCACGCTTGAACCCGCGGCAATTGGTGTGGTTTCATTTTGCCACTGTGCTTGTGTTCTGACATCGCCGATGTTGACCAATGAGCTAAAGCTGGCGCCCCCATTGGTTGAATACTCAACTTCAAAGAAGTCACCAGAGCCATCATCTCCTGTGTCGCGTTGACCATGGAACCATGCGAATGACAATGTTGAATCTTCGTTTACTGTAATCGTAGGCGATTGCGCTATACACACACCACCGTCAACGTCATTGGCCCCAGCTGAGCTGTTGGTGGCCGTAAAGAGAGCAAAGCCATCGCCACCGGCATCACCACTGACCTGCGTGATCACGCCACTGCTGGTTGCTTGAGTTGGGTTGGTTCTGACGTAAGTTCCGGTAGAGCATGTTGACGCTGACGAATTTGACCATCCGGTGGAGGTGGTGAAGTCATCTTCAAAAGCGCAAGTCGGCGGCGGCGGTGTGTCTGTGATGTTTAAAAACACCGCAGATACAGCTCCCCAAACACCATCGTTGTCACGACTGCGAACGTACACCGTGTGCCTGCCATTACTCAAACCCGATGTGTCTATTACTCCCGTTATACCTTCAGTGCGTTGGTTAAATGAGCCGTCACTGGCGCTAAGTGCCTGTGCTGATGCTCCGTTTTCCCAGGGTGCTAGGTCGATGTAGTATTCAGAACTATTAATGTTTTGTGTGCTTTCTGAACCATTACTGTTGTTGTAGCGTGAGTCGCTGGCGGTGGCGGTCAGTGTTACCAATGTGCCTGCCGGTACACCACCGTTACTGGCGTTGTTACTCAGTGCAAGATTGATGCTGTCGGGGCCAGCAGGGGTGATGTACGGTGTGCGTACTACCTTTGCAGCGTAGACTAGAGCAGGGATATTGTTTGGTTTGATCGTGTTTTCATAGATGCTGCATTCTTGAAAAAAGCTTGTGCCTAATTCAAACGTATACGCAGCTACCCCCAGTTCGCCATAACTGACACTGTCACTCGTGCCATCTGTTGGGTAAAGTCCGATGGATTGCTGTGGGCTGTAGCCATTAAAGAAAGCGAACTTTCTGCCTAATGTGCGCAATGCTGGGCCGTTCGGCGCGGCCTGGTTTGCATCGCCCCAAGGCCATAATACCAATTCACTGAAGCTGTGGATGTCGATATGTATGCCGCTGGTGTCCGAAGGTGCGGCGTTATTTCGATTTGGACCTCGGCGATCAGGCCATAAACCTCGGATGTACCCTTCTATGGCTTGAATTTCAGGTTCAGAGCCCGCTTGAGGGCCTCTAAAGGTGGCTGAACATTGGTTGCCACTAGAGCCAACACCGTTGGTGCTATTCCAACTAAAGGTGAAATTACGGTTTAGGTCAACACCTCGACTGTTCCCCGTTGGTCCGCAATAGTTTTGGTTTGTATTTTTTCGCCATGAAATGCCTGTTTCGGCTCGTTTTCTGCCATCAGGATTGGTTTGTAACATCAGGTGTACTTCATGATGGTCTAAAATCCAAGTGGCATCCGCGTCGTTATCATAGCCTTCAAGTAGCCAACGAGCGAAATCCAGATTCAATGGTGCCGTGGCGTACTCACGAGCGTGTATTGCGCTATTAATAAAGAGCTTAGGTTTGCTGCCGCTCACACTTTGATTGGTGAGTTTCAGTACATTAATGTCATAGCCACCTAGGCCAACGGTTTTCTCCCATGAGTTTCCTACATCAATCCATTGCGCAAGGTTTGGGTAGGTACTAACAAAGTCTTGGGCAACCGCAAACGTGTCTTCAACGGTCTCGTAACAAGGAAACCCGGGCACGGCTTGAATGTTTACATTGGCTTGCGGAGCGAGCGCATTGCGTTGCATCAGTTGTTGCCTTGCTTGCAGTGCTGCACTGCGACGCTCTATGTATTGAGTTGCGCGTTTGATTTTGAAATCAAATGCCGTCAGTTGACGTATTTCGGCAGGGGTTAATTCAAAAATTAGATAGCCTTCGTCATAATGGGCTTCCAGTAATTGAGAATGAAACGTGATCGCGGCCTTGCGCGCGATGTCTTTGGATGGGAAGTACGCGCGATACACGTTGGTGATGGCTTTTTCCTGCTCCATGAGTTGCAGGGATTGGTTGAGCGTTATCTGATCGGCGTACACGGGTGTTGCTGTAAAACCTAATAAGCACACCGTGGACACCATTAGAAGAGTAGGGTTCTTCATTTTATGGCCTCATTTCTGAAGTGTTAGTTTTTACAAACTGGGGGCTGGGTTTGCGCTTTTGCTCTTGCGAGCCCATTCAGCATATCGACAGTTGTCTGACAAGTCTAATTTATTTGTCCAGCATTTTTAGATGGCATTAATGTCATTTAGCCTGCTATTGATGCCATTAAGTAGCGGAAGCTGTGGCCCATGAATGTGAAAAGTGGTTGATTATTAAGGGACATTTAGTTTAGTCGTTATTCGAGCTTTAAAAAACTGTTTGGTTCGGCCCTTTTCAGACGCGGCTTATTTTACCTGCTTTGCGTTATTGTTCATCGTGTTAGAATGAATAATATGATTCGTAAAGGCCTTGATTAGGTAACGTAAAGATTTTGCCAAAGGCACGTTGATTTGAATTTTTCTCAAGGAACACAGGTGAACGTATCACGTGATTAGTAATGATTTTTTAGAACATTCTGAATACATTGACTGGCGTGAACCGTCAGTGTTGGCTAAAGCCTGTGAGCTAAATTTTGGTGTAAAAAGCAAAGGCGAAATCGCAAAACGGTGTTTTGAATTTGTTCGCGATGAAATACAACACAGTTCAGATTTTCCCTGTTCTGAGGTGACCATTCGGGCTTCTGAGGTGTTGGCACATTTCACTGGCTTTTGCTATGCAAAGAGCCACCTACTTGCCGCTTTATTGCGTGCTAACTCGATTCCGGCCGCACTCTGCTATCAGCGGCTGTCTGTCGGGGATGGTACGTTCTGTTTGCATGGTCTGAATGCGGTTTGGCTTGATTTTTCCCTGCTTCACGACTCTAGGGAAAGCAATGCACAAAGTGGCGAGAACACTCAGGGCGCTTGGTATCGGGTAGACCCACGGGGTAATAGAGCCGCCACTGAGCATTCAGCTGAAATTTTTTCCGATTTTTCCCCTCCGCTTGAGCGCTTAGCGTTTTCGGTAACTCAAGAAGGTGAAATTGACTCCCATAGGCGCCATGCTCGACCGTTAGGTGTTGTAACTCGGCGGTTTCGACGTGCAAGAAGTGTGGCCGACCTTGATGACGAGTTACCCGATCTCAAGGCCGGCGTTTAATGAGTTGGTGATGCTTGTATTCTGCTCATACAATGTACTGTCAATGCGTCACGACTACACATTTGACACCTTATCCGTTACATAAAATCTAATGATTCAGACTCCTTGATATCTTGAAGCAGTGGGCTTTCTGATGCTCTGGCAAACGCACCGTCAATGCGTTTTGCACGCTCAGCCAAATCTTTTCGGTGACTTGGGTGAGTAAAAATATAAAGCTCCCTATTATTCAACGCTTCCACCACCCGGTGCCCTACAATTTCGGGCGCAATGCCATTCTCCACCAATTCCTTAGCCGCGTTATGCCCGTCGTCTCTTTGTTGGTCTACGCGGTTTGGTGGTGGCGCTTTATAAGCCGACTGTCTATTGCGACCAGCTAAATGAATTCGTGTTTGCACGAACGCGGGGCACAGCACTGAGACATGAATATTATGCTTGCTTAGCTCGGCGGACCACGATTCAGACATGCCAACCACGGCCACCTTGGTGGCTGTGTAAGCCCCAGCGTACGGTATGCCGTGCATTCCAGCCATTGATGCGGTGTTGATCATCCACCCACCTTCACCGTGAGCTTTGATGTGCGGAATCATCGCTTCGGCGCCGTAGACCACGCCCATCAAATTCACGTCAACCACCCATTGCCAGTCTTTGTGATTGGTCTTTTCAATCGGGCCGGGAGCCGATGCAACGCCGGCGTTATTCACCACCATGTGGATCTTGCCAAACTTTTCTATGGCTTTGTTGGCTGTGTTTTGCCAGTCTTCAGGTTGGGTTACGTCCATTTTACAACTTAAGACTGGGTAACCTTTGCCATGTAAAATCGACTCAGCTTCGGCAAGTTTTGCCTCGTCAATATCCCCTAAGACTAAGTTCATGCCTTGTTCAGCTAGGGCCGTGGCAATGCTGAATCCAATGCCCTCAGCGCCGCCACTGATGACGGCCGTCTTGCCTTGATACATATTCACTGGTTTTTACCTTTAAATTGATTTAATTCATACTTGAGAGAAGATTAAAGGGTTTGAACAAACGTAACATGAAAATTATTAAACGCAGTCTAGTGGTGTTGCTCATATTGGTCGTAGGGGCTTGGGTAACGGCCTTTGTTAAGATCAACTACGTACAGCATGAATACGCTCAAGTTTCGCAAGCTGAATTGGCCCAAGCTAACGCTTATTTAGAGGGTCAAATCACGCCCATACCCGACAAATTTAAGTGGCGAATGATGACGGTCGCGGATGGCGTAAAATTGCGCACTGGCTTATTGGAACACGCCAACCCCAAAGGGACGGTGGTAGTGGTGCCGGGTTTTACAGGCTCAATTGAAATGATGATGCGTGAAATTACTCGCATACACGCGGCAGGGTATCGCGTTGGAGCAATTGAGTATCGCGGGCAAGGTCTTTCGTATCGCCCTCTATCACAGCACCCTGAAAAAGGGTATGTGGAAGATTACGGTCTATTGGGTGCTGAAGTTGCCATGTTTGCAAATCAAGTTAAACGCAAAGACTTGCCGTTATTTTTCTTTTCTACCTCTAAAGGGGCTCATATCACCATGCGCATGGCCGCTGAGCAAGAGGTTGATGTGGACGCGTACGCGTTGATCGTGCCGATGATCCAGATTAACTCAGGCGATTTTCCGTACGATAATCTGGCGACGATTGCTAAACTAATGAGTGACGTTGGTTTGGGGGCGTCCTACGCGCCAAGAGCCAGTGCTTGGCCGGGCGAGGAACTGGTGTTTGGACAAGCCACAGGTTGTAATGCCAACCCTAAAACCGCTCAAGTGCAGAGTGCTTTATTTGCTATCAATGAACAACTGCGTACTAAAGGGGTTACATATAAGTGGTTGCATGAAACGGTAAAATCCACTGAAAAGCTACTAAACCCAGATTTTGTAAGCAATATCGTTACGCCGGTAAAAGTTTATACCGCTGGAATTGATTTATTGGTACGTACAGACAAAGCAGAGCAGTTTTGTGCGTCGCTTAGTCATTGCGAGACTCAGCATTATGCGCAGGCACGGCACTGCATTATGCGAGAAAATTATACTTTATACGAAAGCATCATCGACGATGCGATTCGACATTTTGATGCTTCCGTGAAGTAAGTTCTTATTAGAACACTAATCGATCAAGGTGTTAATCTACTCCAAGGCTTGTCGTTGCACATATAGAGCCTGTGTTGGCTTATCGCGTGTTCAATTTTTTTCAATACAGACTTGCTTTTAGTTCACTCATACTGATTTCAGAAATAGTGATGGGTACCTAATTAAAAGAAACCCAGTGATTTACGGATTCACTATTGATAGATAATTAATCGTCATCATAGTTTGTTATATATAGGTGTCCAATCAAAACGTTTGGGTTCTTACCGGTTTTGTTGGGTAGATAATCACCACACAACGATGTGTAACGCAGAGACAAAAGAATGGCCTATCGTAATAAGCTAAAAAGAGTGATCAGTCAGCCAGTCCTATTGGCAATAATCATATTGGCCGTATTTGTTATTGAAGTGGTATTGCCCGGTAATTTTACGTGGTTAGGATTAAGGCCGCGCTCAATATCAGGGCTGACAGGCGTATTTTTTTCTCCATTTTTACACGCAAACTTAAGTCACCTTTTATCAAATATAGTGCCTTTATTGATCATGGGCAGTTTTGTTAGCGCCCTTGACCCATCACAGTTTGGCCGCCGGACGGGAATACTAATTGTAATTTCAGGCGGGCTGACATGGCTGCTTAGTTCGTCTGGGGTTGTTATCGGTGCATCGGGGCTGGTGTTTGCTTATTGGTCTTTTTTGATCACCAACGGGTTTCTGAGAAAACAGATCAAGGACGTGGTTATTGCGTTCGTCACATTTCTTATTTACGGGGCGATGATATTTGCACTGTTCAAGTTTCAGTACGGCATTAGTTGGGCAGGGCATTTTAGTGGCGTAGTGGCGGGGATAGTCTACGCGTTTGTCCAACGTCGTAAGTGAGCGCTGTTTGCCTACTCAACGAACGTCGTACGAAAGTTAAATCGTTCGCAACAATTAATTCGTAGAAACATTTGACATATTATGACACTTGACATAATATGTCTCTCACCAACTAAACAACGACGACACTCTCTTGCAGAAAAATGTAATAAGGGCGAGCAGCCCCAATCCAGCGAAATTCAGAGCAAAAGGGTTTCATGCCATTGTTGAGCATGCTGGTTTAATCAGCCATTTAGATTGTGTTCAGTTAGAAGCTTTATTGCGAGAGGCAGCCACCGCGGCTAACGCGAGGGTATTAGTTGCTCATTTTCATGATTTTGGTGATGGTCTGGGTAATACCGGTGTGTTGATGTTGGCTGAGAGCCACATTTCGATACACACGTGGCCTGAAGACAACTACGCGGCAATAGATATATTTGTGTGCAGCGATAAACATAGCGCAATGGAGCCCGTTGAAGCCGCAATTGATGTATTGCGTTCGGCGGACCGGCAGGGGCGTTTTTTTTGTCAAATTATTGAAAGAGCAATGCCTGGGAACAAGAGTCATTATAATGCCGAAGCTCTTCGAGGCATAAATCAGCAAAACTTACAGCACGCTGATTCTTGAGTGAATATTGATTTTAGGTCAGTAAGCCAAATAAAGCATCAAGTTCATTGCCCATGGCAAAACTCAAAAAAATACAGATTAACAATAAACCTAAGAACTCACATGAAGGTACATAAATGAGACTCACAAAAATTGTGATCATTTCTCTGCTAGCCATGGCTATATCGGCTTGTGGCTCAGATCCAACAAAAGAAATTAAAGCTGAGATTTCTGCGAACTTAAGTGCGGCTCAAAGTGCGTTTGATACGTTGAACTCACAGATCAATAATGGCACGTTGCGAAACGCATCATTGTTGCCGGCTTACGCCAAGGTTGCGCGAAATAAAAAGCCCGAATTCAGGCAAATTATTGACACGTTGGCGTCCGAAGGGACCCAGCGGGGGCCAACGTATTCATCGATTAAACAACGATTGTCGGATGCTGAATCGGATGCGCAAAAGCAAATTCAAACAACAGCCGAAGGTTCAGCAATAAACTTAGAGTTGTTAAATATCCGCACCGCAATCAGTAACTACGATGCGATGCTGGTGGATGCCATCAATATGCTTGCTGATTTTACCGAAGGTGCCTTGCCCAAAATGCGTGAAATCGAATTTGAAGACAGTAAGGCTGAAGGTGGTGCAATTGGGTCTGAGTACGTTGGTAACAGTAACTACGGTGAGTGGCGCACATCGTCAACCGGTGCGTCTTTTTGGCACTGGTATGGACAATACGCCTTTTTCTCATCACTGTTTGGCAATCGCCCAGTTTATTACGACAGTTGGTCTTCGAATCGACGGCCATCTTACTATCATGATCGTAATCGAGGGGCTTACAGTTCACCGAAAGCGCGTACCAATCAAGCGGATGCCTTAGCTAAGACAAAAAAGTCGTATACCGCGAAAGGCAAATCATTTAAGAGTCCTTATGCACGTAACACCAGTGTTAAAGGGCAACCTTATACGAAGAGAAGTTCGCAAATTCAAAAACCCAAACCCTTTAAGAGCGCTTACGCTAAGTCGAATTCGAGCAGCAGTAAGTCATACAAAAGCGGTTACAACTCTCGCTCATCAGGCAGTCGTAGATCCAGTTTTGGCGGTAAATAGGGGAACATTATGACCATTGATCAAATTATTACGCTCGTTATTAACATTGTTGTCTGCCTGCTGTTTGTTGTGCCGGTTCGTTACGCACTTGCTAAACACTTAGGCGTTGACGCAAAAAGTGAACTGGATAGTAAAGACAATTTTGCGTTTGGGGTAAGTATTGCTGGCGGCGTGTTGGGGTTGATTTTTATGCTTACTGGTGTGCAATCAGGTGAGGCACTGCCAAGTCACATTGCTGAAATTACCAGCTTATTAATGTACGGAGCGCTAGGCTCGGTGCTGCTAATTTTAGGCGTGTTAATTCAAGACAAAATTGTCATAAGAAACATCAGCCTAGCCGCCGAGATTCGAAACGGAAATATGAGCGCTGCAATCATTGTGGCGGCCAATATGGCGGTTGTTGGATTAGTAGCAAAAAAGACATTGATGTGGGTGGACAGTGAAGGCTTAGTGGGCCTGATTCCAGTGGTAGCTGTGTTTGTTGTTTCACAATTGGTGTTGGCGGCGGTGGCCGTGCTGCGTATGGCGGTTTATCGGTCTCGCAATAAAGAAAATGTGGCTAACAATATTGATGCGGCCGATTCGTGGCAAGCGGCAATTCAAACCGGCAATGTCGCGATTGCATTACGTTATGCGGGGCAGCTGATAGCCACGGGTATTGCTATTACAACTACCAGTTTTTTAGTGGATGCGGCTGAGCTTAATTTGCTTTGGTCTGTGTTTTATTGGGCAGTTTACGCCTTTGGTCTTGCCACCATCGTGTGGGTTTCTTATCGACTGTTTCTACCCTTGGTGCTGTTCAAAGTTAACGTGATCGAAGAGGTTGATCACCAGCAAAATGTGGGCGTGGCGGCGGTTGAAGCAGCGTTGTTCATTGCGTTGGCGTTCATGGCCTTAGCCTATTTAGTTTAATTCGGCTTATCCAGAACAATTTAATAGAACTGGTATTTGTTTCCATGAGTTCAAAACCTACCACCACTGCAAATCTTGCCACAGACATTAACGCTAAGTCTGGATTGTCTGGTAAAGATGCCATGCTCTTAGGAATCATGGCCGTTGGTGCGGCGTGCGGCATTATCTATGAGTATTTGTTAGCGCATTACGCTGGTAGGGTGCTGGGAAGTGTGGATGTGGCGGTTTACGGCATGATTGGCGTTATGGTCGCGTCCATGGGTGTGGGCGCATTCTACGCTCGAACTATTGATAACCCTTACACTGGCTTTGCTTGGTTAGAAGCCGTTATCTCGGTCATTGGTGGCACCTCGATTTTACTCATGGCGGCCGTGGTCTCATATGCCTTTGTGCTGCCAAATGAACTTCAACAAACCTTTGGATTAGACCCCAGTGTTATTGCGGATGGTGGACCGGTTCATGCCTTACGTGAAGTATCCAAAGTCACTCCTTACTTGCTAGGAGCCGTGCTAGGGTTCTTTATCGGGATGGAAATTCCGTTTATCGCGCGCATTCGTGAAGACCTCTATGAGCGAGTAGAAAACAATGCGGGCACCGTCTATGGCATGGACTACATCGGTGGTGGTGTTGGTGCCGCGATTTGGGTCACCGTGTGTTTGTCACAGCCGATAATCATCTCAGCGGCCGCGACCGCACTGTTAAATTTACTGTTAGGCGCGATCTTTATTGCAAAATTTTGGCACAAGATTCGCTGGGTAGCCTTACTCGTGCTAATGAAAATGATGGTAGGGATGTTATTGGTTGCCGTATTGCTCAAAGGTAATACTTGGATTAATTCAATGAACAGCATGCTTTACAAAGACAAGGTGATCTATTCAAACAACACACGCTTTCAGAATATTGTGGTTACTGAACGTATTATTGGCGGAGTGGGGCAGCCAATACTAAGTTTGTATATCAATGGGCGCTTACAATTCTCTAGTGCGGATGAAGATATTTATCATGCCATGTTGGTTTCGCCGGCAATGCTGGCATCAGCGCGCAATGAAAAAGTTCTGGTCGTCGGTGGTGGAGATGGTTTGGCCGTGCGCGACATATTACGTTACCAACCTAAATCGGTCACGGTGATTGACTTAGACCCGGCCATGACACGCTTATTTTCAGGGCGAGATGATGAGGTCGACTTTTGGCTGAGCAAGCGTTTGACTGAACTTAATGCGGGCGCCTTAAATGACTCGCGAGTATCGGTGATAAACGAGGATGCGTTTCTTTATGTTGAAAATTTGGTGGCTGAGCGGCAAGCGTATGACACCATTATTGTCGATCTGCCCGACCCAAGCCATCCAGATTTAAACAAGTTATACAGCGTGTATTTTTATCGCCAGTTATCTAATTTGCTTAATGGTGATGGGGCCATGGTGGTTCAATCCACCAGTCCATATCACAGCAAAAACGCCTTTTTATCAATAGGCAAAACGATTTCAGAGGCCGGATTAAGTGCGCAGCAATACCACGCTAATGTGCCGTCCTTTGGTGAGTGGGGTTGGACTATCGCGAGTAAGATCGGTGCTGACCCCTTAAGCCGAATCAGGAACAAAACCAAAGCGCTACAAAGCGACGTAATCAATAATGACTTTATTTTAGGAGCGTTCACGTTCCCCAAACCGTTTTTTAATCAGCTTGAGAAAATTAAGGCAAACCGGCTTAACTCGCCAGTGTTATACGCCTATCACTCAGAAGGCTGGCGCAAACAAGAAGGCGTATTTATAACCCAAATACGTTAACAACAATTACGAATCTGTTGATAAAAACCTGTTTTTAACCATTTGACATTATTCAAACTATACGGAATTAACTATGAACGAGACATTACAAGAAATAGCCTATCAAATTAATCGCGGTAACGTGCCAGGTGGCAATACTTTTTCGGCTGAGTTTAATGCTCAAACGGAAACCGTCACCATTGAAAACAGCGACACCCCCGATGCGGTGGTGATTGTGGTGGCAACTGATACGCAAATTCTTACCATTACCCCTTTGTTTGATGAAGCCAGCGTTCGCGAGGATCTGCGTGCTGAGTTGAATCGGGGTTTGTTAACCATCTCATTACCGATGGCTTTATCTTCTGTCGGTATTCAAGATAACCGTTATGTCTTGTTTGGTGCGATGGCCATTGAAACGACGATGACCAACCTATTGCACGAAATTGAGGTGCAAATTGATAACTACAACGACGTTCTCGAAGCCGTTGCTGATTACATTCAGTAACACAGTATTGCTTCTTTAATCCATTCAATTTATTACTTAGGAGTATTTTATGAGTATTTTAAAAGACCTGTTTGCAGCCATTAAAGGCAACGTAAATAAAGCGGGTGAGGCCATTGTTGATAGCCAAGCCATGACGATCTTAGAACAAGAAATTCGCGAGGCAAAAGAAGGCATTGCTAAGGCAACCGTCAATATTCGAAATTTAAAGGCGCAAGCGATCAAGTTTGATAAAAAAAGCATCGAATTATCAGAAGACATTGCCGAATACACTGCAAAGGCCAAAGCTGCTTTAGAGCAAGGGAATGAAGATTTGGCACGAAAAGTGGCGATTAAAATTGCTGAACTCACTGATGAAAAAACAGATGTTGATGCGCAAGGTGAAGAGTTAACCGCTCAGACAGACCGTTTATACAAAATTGTGAAAGAACGCGAAGCCAGTATCGAGAAGAACAAGATCGAACTTGAAAAGCTGAAAACGTATGAACAAGTACAAAAGACCCAAACTGCAGTAGCAGCGGCCATGCCGACCAATGACTCAGGTGCTAAGCGTGTTCAGCGCGCAATGGAACGAGTTAAATCGCGTCAAGAAGAAGCGGAAAATCGTATGGATGCCGATAAATGGCTGTCTGATCTTGAGAAAGGTGCGGATTTGGATGCTGAGCTGGCCGATGCGGGTTTGTCGTCAACAGGCACCAGTGCTGACGATATCTTGGCGAGCTTAAAAAAGTAGTTACTTAACGTAAGTAGGCTGAGTAAGGTTTTACGTTGCCATTTCACATGAACTCGATTATTGAGTTCGTGTGAATCGTTATCTTTAATTCAAGGCATTAAAACTGATTTTGGCGTCACTCATGGTTAAACGCGACAACTTAATATATCACTGTTTACTGGTGGCGATCATGGGGTTTGCTTATCACTATTTGGTGTTGATGGTGGGAGGTTTTTTACCGCTTATCAGCCCAATTAGTGGTGCTTTGTTTGATTGTTGTGTTACTGAGAAATGGTTTCAGAGGGCTAACAAAGCTCATGACCTTGTTATTTATTGTTTCTTACAGGCGCCGCTGGCCTATTATTTGTTAAAGCTGAACCGACAAAAAATCGTGACGTTGATTTTAGTGGCTCTAGCCCCGTCCTTTATATATTGGAACTATCACTTAGTGTGGCCTCAAATCTTACACGATCATCTATTCCGGTTTTTGCCTGAGTTAGCGATGAAATACGCCACTTTGCCTATTTCAACACTGATGGTCAGTGCTTTTTATCGTTCAGAAAAATTGACTGCTTAGAGTTAGCCGTCAGACGAATGATTAAATCATTTGCCGTTGACCGTTGGTTTTCATTTGAGTTTAACGGGTAAACCTGATTAATTTTGGAGTAATTATGTTTTTTAAAAGAAAAAAATCATCAGAGTCGACGCGAACCGTTGAGCGTTTTGATCAGTTGCATCAAGGCGACTTAGTGACGCTAAAATTCCGTGAAATTTTACCAGAAGGTCTTAGTGGCGAAACGTTGTCGGTTGAGACTGTGAATACTTACGATTACGCGGGTGAGCTTGTGTCCGACTTTGCTTTAAGCCATGCATCGGGTTTAAAAGTCAACGCGACTTACGATGCAGATCACGACTCTATTACGTTTTCACACAAAATTCGTCATCCTGAAATTATTGAGATATTTGATGGTGATGAGCTGGCAGCGGTGTTTGACCCAGAGTGTGAGGGCGCTGGTTTGCGGTTGCGTGAGGTTGCGGTGGATCCTCGGCGTGCCCAGTGGACTTGCTCTAGATACACCCGAACTTTGTGTGAAGCACAGGCGTACTATTACAACGAAGACCGTAGAAATCGCGGCATTTCTAAGTATGAAGATGAATCCATGCCGTTTACCTACCATGAGTTGGAGGGCGATTCTAATCATCATTCGATTTCCATCGAAGTGTGGGAAGATGGTGAGACTGAGTTTTTTGCAGAAGTAACGGTATCGGCAACCGCCGTCGACTTTTTTCTGCCTAATGGCTAAATACAATGTCAAATCACACTAATAAGAGCAAAAATTTAACTGATAAAAACCCAAAGTGGGAGCGCGAGTCGGCACAAATTCGTAAGGTTCAAATCAGCTTGGACTTTCCGGATGCGGCCGATACGTTATTGCGTACAT
Organism: uncultured Arenicella sp.; assembly: GCA_937974565.1. Classification (GTDB taxonomy): domain Bacteria; phylum Pseudomonadota; class Gammaproteobacteria; order Arenicellales; family Arenicellaceae; genus Arenicella. The sequence goes on along the minus strand of CALJWL010000047.1, from coordinate 16,116 downwards.
TAGCGGCTCGTGAACACAAGGCGCCGAGTTCAATGATTCGTGAAATCGTCGGAATGCCGTCCAGCCCACCAAAACGTGCCCGCATTGGTGTGTCATTTAACGAACAAGAGTTGTTTGAACTTGGTGAACGATACGATGTAGATCCAAATAATAAAGCTGAGATAAGGCGTAAGTTAACTGAAGAAGTGACAAAAGTGCTTAATTCGACCGACGAATTGGCCGGTAAGGAGATCGGTAACTCAACACCGTCAATCGGTGACCACGCTCTTAATGTGTCTATAACTGAGTTGAAAGAGGTGTCGGACAGTATTCATCAACGCTTTCAAAAAGCACTGTTGAGTCGAAAAAAAACCGACCATAATCGTTAGAGCGTTTGGGGCGTGCTATTTCGGTGGCTATTGCCTTGAATGTGAGTAATACTGCTTTTATTGCTTGAGATCAGAAAAGATAGGTAGAAGGGAGTCTTTTTTATTAAAATAATATTTGTTATGGCGAGCCGGTCTCTTGAATGATGTTCAAAGGCCTGATAGGCTTATAGTCATATTGAATATAATAAGCGCAGTAGACATAATAAGATGCTCGATAAGCACGTTACACACTATACTTTAGGCATTGATCTAGGCACTCAAAGTATAAAAGCTTTGGTACTGGATATTAAAACTAAAGCGACTTGCGGTACTTTTTCAGTGCCACTGGATATCACGCAAGACGGTAACGGCTTGGCTGAACAAAATGCGGTGGATTGGATTAACGCCTTTATTGAGGTAGTGAAGCAGGTGCCAGAACACTACCTTAATAACGTGCGTTCCATGGCTGTTTCCGGCCAGCAACACGGTTTAGTTGTTTTGAATAAAGAAGGAGATGTGATTGCACCGGTTAAGCTCTGGTGTGACACCACGAGTTCTGAGCAATGTTTAGACATTATGCAAGCGCTTGGCGGTCAAGAAGAGTGCATTCGTTTGGTGGGTAATCCGATGATGCCGGGTTACACCGCACCGAAACTTAAGCAATTAAAAGACAATGCACCGGACATTTTTCAAGCAATGCGCACCGTTTTGCTACCGCATGATTATTTGAATTTCTGGCTCACCGGAGAGCGTTGTATGGAAATGGGTGATGCATCTGGCACCGGCCTATTGGATGTCAGCAAGCGAGAATGGAGCAACGCCTTGATCAATGCCATTGATGACAGCGGACACTTGGCGTCTTGTTTGCCCTCGTTGAGCTTAGAGAACCGGTCTATTGGCACCTTAATTCCTGATGTGGCCCAACGTTTAGGCCTTTCAAATGATGTGCAAGTGGCCATCGGTGGTGGCGACAACATGATGGCCGCCATCGGCACGAATACAACCAATTTGGGGAGAATGACCCTCAGTTTAGGAACCTCGGGTACAATTTTTGCTTTTTCAGAGCATGCTATCGATAATAGCAACGGTGAACTGGCTAACTTTTGCAGCTCTAATGGCGGTTGGTTGCCATTGGTTTGTACCATGGCTTGCACCACCACCACCGAAAGCGTACGACACCTTTTGGGGTATGACGTTGAAGAAATCGATGCCTCATTAAAACTGTCTCCGGTTGGCGCCGAAGGTTTGTCGATGCTTGCCTATTTGAACGGTGAAAGAGTACCAAACTTACCAAACTCAGAAGGTGTCTTAGCCGGTATAAACTCGCAGAACCTCACGCAGACAAATTTGATACGAGCCTCGGTTGAAGGAGTGACCTTTGGGCTTTATTATGGTTTTAATGAGCTACAAGCCCACAATATTAACCCCACTCAAATTACCTTGACTGGCGGTGGCGCGAACAGCCCTCAATGGTGTCAAATGGTGGCGGATTTGTTTGGCGTAAAAACTTCTGTGTACAAAAATAACGAAGGTGCGGCATTTGGGGCCGCTCTTCAAGCATGCAGTTTGGTGGACAATCACGGCATCATTGATGCAACGTATACGGATTCCGCTTTGGCAAACTATGATCAAATTGAATACACCCCCAATCCTAGTTTGGTTGAAGCTTATCAAAGCATCTACCAAAACTATTTAAATTTACAACGACACATGCGGCCTTTCTTTAGCTAGTAAAGCCCAAACAACACAACGTAATGGAGTAATTATGTCCCGTCCCGTTTACATTGGAGACACTGAATATTTCCCCAATATCTCTCGTATTGAATTCGAGGGTAAGCAATCCGACAACCCACTGGCGTATAAAGCGTACGACCCTGATCGTTTGGTGTCAGGAAAACGCATGGAAGATCATTTACGTTTTGCTGTGTGCTACTGGCACACATTTTGTTCGGGTGGGGCGGATCCTTTTGGCAGCGAAACACGCCAGCATGCTTGGTTAAATGGCGACAGCCCTTTGCAAGTGGCTAATCAGAAAATGGATGCCGCTTTTGAACTAACCAGCAAACTTAATGTGCCTTATTACTGTTTTCACGACATTGACATGGCTCCAGAGGGCCGCGGTGTTTCTGACAGTCAAGCAAATCTGCAAGCCATGGTTGATCGCGCTAAAGAAATGCAGAAAGAAACAGGCATTAAGTTACTCTGGGGCACCGCCAATGTCTTTTCTAACCCTCGTTACATGAATGGTGCCAGTACTAACCCTGATTTTAATGTGGTTGCACACGCGGGCGCGCAAGTGAAAATGGCGCTTGATGCCACGGTTGAATTGGGGGGTGAAAACTACGTATTTTGGGGTGGTCGCGAAGGTTACTCTTGTTTGTTTAATACCGACACCAAGCAAGAATTGGAACACATGGCTCGATTCTTAACCATGGCCAGAGACTACGGCCGTAGCATTGGCTTCAAAGGCGACTTTTTGATTGAACCCAAGCCGATGGAACCGACTAAGCATCAGTACGATTTTGATGCGCAAACCGTAATCGGTTTTTTAAGGCATCATGGTTTAGATAAAGACTTTAAACTGAATATTGAGGCTAATCACGCCACCTTGGCTGGACACACCTTTGCACACGATCTAAGAATGGCGGCCGATGCTGATTTATTGGGTTCCATAGACGCGAATCGTGGTGATTACCAAAATGGTTGGGACACCGATCAGTTCCCCACCGACCTGTACGATTGTGTTCAGGCTATGATTGTGGTTCTGGAAAACGGTGGGTTTACTAATGGCGGCTTAAACTTTGATGCCAAACTACGGCGAGAGTCCACTAATATGTCAGACTTTTTTATTGCACATATCGGTGGTATGGACAGCTTTGCTCGTGGTTTACTTGTTGCCGATAAACTGATCCGTGATGGTAAGCTTGACGCTTTTAAAAAACGCCGTTATGAAAGTTTTAGACAAGGCAAAGGGGCGGACTTTGAAGCGGGCAAATTACGCTTAAATGATCTTTTTAATCATGCTGTTGAGTCGGGTTATCCTGCCGCGGAAAGCGGCCAGCAAGAATGGGTTGAAAACACAATTAACGACGCACTATTTTGTATTGACTAGAGTCACAGTTTTAGGCTCTTAAACGCACTATAACAATAAAGCCACTGCCCTTGAGCAGTGGCGTATATTCATCAGGAGGTTTGATATGTCTAGTTCCAACACGAATATGACATTCATCATAGGTATTAGTCTGGTCGCCACACTTGGCGGCTTTTTATTCGGCTTTGACAGCGGTGTAATTAATGGAACTGTGGACGGTTTACAAACCGCGTTTAAATCGAACAGCATTGGCACTGGTTTCAACGTGGCTTCAATGTTATTGGGCTGTGCGGTAGGGGCTTTCTTCGCTGGAAGGCTTGCTGATGTGTATGGTCGGCGTTCGTTATTGTTGGTGTCGGCCATATTATTTTTGGTCAGTGCCTGGGGCTCAGGCATCTCTACTGGTTCTTTAGAATTTGTCTTTTACCGTATCTTAGGTGGTTTGGCGGTGGGTGCGGCCAGCGTTATGGCCCCTGCTTACATCAGTGAAATTGCGCCCACGGAGATTCGCGGCAGGTTATCAAGTATTCAACAAGTGGCCATCATTAGCGGGTTGTCAGCGGCTTTCTTTTCCAATTATTTACTGGCGAATTTTGCAGGTGGATCCACCGAAATTTTTTGGGCCGGCTACGAAGCTTGGCGATGGATGTTCTGGATTGAAACCATTCCAGCGGCGTTGTTTTTAGTCACGCTCTTGTTTATTCCGGAGAGCCCAAGGTATTTAGTGCTAAAAGGTAAAAATGCGGCGGCTCTTCAGGTTCTAACCAAGTTGCAAGGCGACGATCAAGCTAAGGTCTTGCAAGCTGATATTCAACGTTCCCTTGAAGCCGAGCCTAAAAAGACGAGCTTATCAGACCTGAAGGATGGGGCAGGAAAGGTTCGCACCATTGTTTGGGTGGGTATTGGCTTAGCCACGTTCCAGCAGTTAGTCGGTATTAATGTTGTTTTTTATTACGGTGCTGTTCTTTGGCAATCCGTTGGTTTTTCTGAAGACGATGCATTGCAAATTAATATTCTGTCGGGCCTGTTGAGCATTGCTGCGGTTGTATTCGCATTGTGCTTGATTGACAAAATTGGTCGTAAGCCGCTGTTACTAATTGGTTCAGTGGGCATGGCCATCACTTTGGTTATTGTGACTCTGGCATTTGCGGGGGCCGAGGTGGCAGATGGAAAACTGGTGTTGAATGACAGCACCGGTAAGATTGCTTTGATTTCCGCAAATGCATACGTCATGTTCTTTAACTTTTCGTGGGGGCCAGTGATGTGGGTTATGTTAGGCGAGATGTTTCCTAACCAAATTCGTGGTTCCGGTTTGGCCATTGCTGGCCTGTTTCAATGGCTGTCCAATTTTCTGATCACCATGTCTTTCCCGATTATGCTGGCCGGCATTGGCCTAGCAGGGGCTTATGGTGTTTATGCGTTCTTTGCTGCATTGTCCGTTATATTTGTTATTAAAATGGTGCAAGAAACAAGAGGAGTCAGCTTAGAAAATATGCGAGGTTAAAATGTATCACCATTCCGTCGATAACGTTATTTTTGGGTGTCGAAAGGGCAAACTGGAAGTTTGCCTGATTCAGCATGCCAGCGGACCTGCTGAAGGCCAATGGGGTTTGCCTGGCGACTTTATTCAAGGCGATGAAAGTCTTGAAGATGCTGCCATTCGGACCCTACGCACCCGAACCGGAATTGATGATATTTTTCTAGAGCAATTTAGAACCTTTGGTTCTCTAGATCGTTACCCTAGTGAACGTGTTATCACCACCGCATACTTCGCGCTGGTTAGGCCTCAAGATTATGAAGCCGTTGCGGGCGCACACGAACTGGCCGCAAATTGGTTTCCAGTGAAGGAGTTGCCTGAACTGATGTATGATCACGGGCAAATCCTTGACTACGGGATGAAATCCTTGAAAGCCAAAGTTCGAAGTGCGCCGATAGGTTTTAGTTTGCTGCCTAAAAAATTTACGTTATTAGAATTACAACGTTTGTACGAAGCCATTCTTGATAAAGAACTCAATAAACCCAATTTCAGACGCAAGATGTTGGGGATGAAGTTGCTAATGGATTGTGGTGAGAAACAAGTTGGACGTGCGCATCGTGCCGCACAATTTTACCGATTTGATTCTGGCGTGTACCAAAAACTGCAAAGGAAAGGCTTTGTCTTCGAGTTTTAGAACTGACGCGTCGGTTCACCGGTTTAGCTAACCTTAATTATAAATACAGAACCCATTATATCGAACCACAAAATTCTATTGTGAGGAGCATGAGATGTTTTCATTAAAGTTAATTGTCGGTGTTTTATTTACCGGATTATTATGCATTAGTAATGCTAGCGCGCAGCTGTATAAAGATGCCTCGCAAAGCATTGAGGTACGCACTCAAGACCTACTTTCGCGCATGACGTTGGAAGAAAAAGTGGCGCAAATGGTTTGCGTTTGGCAAATGAAGCGCAAGTTTCTCAATGATGAAGGTAAACTCAAACCACAGGCTCTGCACAAAGCACACCCTAATGGAGTGGGTTGCGTAGCTCGTCCGCAAGACGTCACAGGTTTCGGCGATGTGCAAAACACTCCAGCGCGAGATGCTAGGCAAAGTGTTGAATTTATTAACAGCATTCAAAAAGAGGCTATTGAAAACACGCGTTTGGGCATTCCGGTGTTGTTTCATGAAGAAGGTCTACATGGTTTTCAAGCCAAAGACGCAACGTCTTTTCCTCAAGCTATTGGTTTGGCTAGCACGTGGAATGAAGCGTTGATTCGAAACATTTACAGCATTGTGGCACGTGAAATCAGAGCGCGAGGCGTACATCATGTGTTGTCGCCTGTGATTGACGTGGCTCGCGACCCTAGGTGGGGGCGAATTGAAGAAACGTTCGGCGAAGACCCTTACTTGGTATCACGCATGGGGGTTTCAGCGATCCAAGGTTTTCAAGGCGGTGGTGAGACGCTTGCAAAAGACAAAGTGTATACTACTCTCAAACACATGACCGGGCATGGTCAACCTGAATCGGGCATTAATATTGCACCAGCGAATATCTCTGAACGTATTTTACGTGAAGTTTTCTTTCCCCCGTTTGAAGCGGCAGTGCGAGAAGCCAATGCCGCTAGCGTTATGGCTTCTTATAACGAAATTGATGGTGTTCCGTCGCACGCCAGCAAGTTCTTATTACAAGACGTGCTGCGTGGTGAGTGGGGGTTTGATGGGGTAGTGGTCTCTGATTACGATGCCATTGAGCAACTGAAGGACATTCATCATATAGCGCCGGATTATAAGCAAGCCGCTGTTTTAGCGCATCAAGCCGGTGTTGATATGGAGTTGCCTGACCCTGACGTTTATCCAATTTTAGTACAGTTAGTTAAAGACGGTTTGTACCCGATGTCAGCGATTGATCAGTCTGTAACCCGTATCTTGTCCCTTAAATTCAAAGCTGGGTTATTTGAAAATGCCTACGCTGATGCTGACTATGCGGATGCCATCACCGGCAATGATGAAGCCCGTACACTGGCTGTCAGAGCTGCAGAGCAAAGTATGGTACTGCTGAAGAATGAGAATAACACTCTGCCTTTGCAGACTGAGACTATCAAACGTCTCGCCGTTATAGGGCCTAATGCTGACAATGTGGTTCTTGGGGGATACTCTGACCAGCCACGACAAACGGTCTCCATACTTGAGGGTGTGCGTAGTTATGTTAAGGACAACATAGAGGTTGTGTATGCTGAAGGGGCTAGAATCACCGAAAACCCGGGCTGGAAGGCCTGGTTTCGTGATGAAGTTGAGTTTGCTGACCCTAAAGAAAATCAAGAGCGAATTAAACAGGCCGTTGATGTAGCCAAAGACAGCGATGCGATAGTCTTAGCCATTGGTGGCAATGAAGCAACCAGTCGTGAAGCGTACGTAGCAGGGCATTACGGTGATCGTACAAGCATTCAATTGGTTGGCGAGCAACAACAGTTATTTGATGAATTGCATGAACTCGGAAAGCCCATCATTGTTGTTTTAATTAGTGGCCGCCCTCTGGCTGTTACCACTGTTGCTGAACAGGCCGATGCACTCATTCAAGGGTGGCTTTTAGGGCAAGAAACAGGCACAGCAGTGGCCAATGTACTTTTTGGTGAGGCGAACCCCAGTGGTAAATTACCCGTCAGTATTCCGCGCTCCGTTGGCCATTTGCCGTCTTATTACAACTACAAACCTTCGGCAAAACGCGGTTATTTGGGCGCAGATGCCAGCCCGCTTTATCCTTTTGGGTATGGCTTGAGCTACACGGAGTTTTCGATGAGTAAGCCTAAGCTCAGCGTTTCTGAAATTACTCCCTTTGGCCAAGTTGTGGTCTCGGCTAATGTTAAAAATATCGGAGATAAGTTGGGTTCAGAAGTCATACAACTTTATGTTCGTGATACGGTGAGCAGTGTTACCAGACCGGTTAAGGAACTCAAAGCGTTTGCTCGTGTGGAACTGAAAGCGGGTGAAAGTAAAACGATTGAGTTTGAACTGGATGCACAACGTGATTTGGCTTTTTATGACATCAACATGCAGAAAACCGTGGAGCCAGGTCAATTTGAAATTTTGTTGGGAAACAGTTCAGATAACCTTCACAGTATCAGTTTAACGGTTTCAAAACTTTAGTTAGAGCCAATAGGTTTTTGATGTTCAGGGCCCAAGATAGAATGTTCATTCTGTCTTGGGCTTTTTGGGTAAATGCATGCTGAAGCCACGCTTCTAAAATTACCATTATATTGCCATTTGCAAATTTTGATGATGGCTCGATATAGATCATTAATGGTAAGCTAATCACACATAATTTTAAGGAGATTAAAATGGACAATTTAGTTTTTGTCATTGCGGGCGTAATTATTGCGTTCCTTATTTTTAAAAATATCGTGCGGATTGTTCCGCAAAATTCAGCGTATGTGGTCGAGCGTTTGGGGAAGTATGCAGCAACACTTGAAGCTGGTTTTCACCTATTAGTTCCGTTTCTAGATCGAGTTGCCTATAAGCATTCACTTAAAGAGTTTGCTATTGACGTGCCTGCACAGCAAGCGATCACCAAAGATAACGTACCGCTAGGTATCGACGGTGTACTCTATCTGAGAATTATGGACCCAAAGTCTGCGTCTTACGGCGTGGAAAACCTGCGATTTGCCATTACTCAATTAGCACAAACCACCATGCGCGCTGAGATTGGTAAAATTACCTTAGATGAAACCTTTGAGTCACGTGAAAATATCAATGCTATTGTAACTAACGCCATTGATGAAGCCTCAGAAGCTTGGGGCACTAAAGTATTGCGTTATGAGATCAAAGACATCTCACCACCGGCTACGATTCTTGACGAGATGGAGAAACAAATGGCCGCCGAGCGCCAGCGCCGTGTTGATGTAACAACTTCTGAAGGTTACAGGCAAGCACAAATTAATGAAGCTGAAGGTGATCAGCAAGCTTTAGTATTGCGGGCTCAAGGTCAAGCTGATGCCGTAGAAATTGAAGCCACAGCACGTGCAAGAGCAATTAAGACCATCTCTGAGGCCATCAATAATGAAGGTGGCACCACGGCTGTTGCTCAACAGCTCTCTGAACAATACATCTCAGCATTTGAGAAGTTGGCCCGTGAGGGTACGGTTGCGTTACTTCCAACCGACGGTTCTGATGTTACTTCTGTGGTGAGCAAAGCGTTTACCGCGTTTGATGCTCTTAAAGGGCAAATTGAAAAGTCTAAACAAATTTAGGAGGGTAGTGGATGATTATGTCACCAGCTGTATTTTATTTGGTTCTGGCCGTTGCTTTGATCGGCGCTGAACTGTTAATAATGCAATTTTCAGTGTTTTGGTTTTTGTTTTTTGGGCTGGGTGCATTGGTCACAGCGTTGATAGCATGGGTGGCACCAGAGCTATCGTGGATGATTTCCACTTTAATTTTTTTGTTGGCTTCATTACTGTCGGCGGCTGTGCTGTACCCACCGTTAAAACGATGGCAAAACAAACCTGGGCTTATTGCTGGCAATGATGCCATTGGTCAACGAGTCAGAGTAATAGAAGCAATTTCAGCTAAGCAAGAAGGCAAAGTGTTTTGGTCCGGTTCTGACTGGCCTGCGCGCATTGATGAGGGCCAAGATCAACCGCTAGCTGACGGCGATACGGCAGTGATAAAGCGACTTGAAGGGATTCGGTTAATTGTTGGCCGATAACGTCCACACAAAACCGCTTTTTATCTAAACTGCATAATCCCTTAAAAGAGTGGTCTCTTAAGAGACTGCGGTGTTTTTGGACCGAGCTTTACTTTTTTTAGACGCGGTAACTGCTTTCGATATGTTCACGTGCTATTACGCCGTATATTTTGTTTTTTGATTGACCGTGAGCCCCTGTAATATAGAGCGCATTGCACTGTTCAGACAGCATACGTTCGTGCGCTTCTTGTAAGGTTGCGATGATGGTGATCGCGGCCGTATCCAAGCGCTTCGCCGGTATTTGCAATAAATCCAGAATCTCTTTGTGCGGGTCTGGTTGATCCTGATCCGTATCTCCGCGTTTATTGAGTTCGTTAAGGTAACATGCCAAATCCGTGGCTGGTAACAAGCTGGTTTTGCTGTTGTCTTCTTCATCTATCAACAGCATCCAACGTGGCTCTTGTTTTAATATTTCTTGTGCCATCGATACAGATATGTGCCGATGTTGTTGCAATATTCCGCGATCCATCACACTGGCAACGCCAATTCGTCTTAACGCTTTTGCAACTGGGCTATTTCGGTAATCCAAGCCCCTAGCCAACATAAGGTGACGGTAGATTGATGATTTACCAAAAACCGACCGAGTAATTAATGAGGCAGTAATAACCGCGGTCATACCAGGTAATGTGATCGCGTGATCCGACGTTAATTCAAGCAACGACACCAGTGCGGCTAACGGTGCTTGTAATGTGGCGGCCATCATGGCCGCCATGCCCAGTACAGCGTATAAGCCTATATGTGAGAAATCAGCAAACAATGACGCTGTAATCAGGCCGGTCGCGGCGCCTGCTGATGCCCCAATAAACAGAGTTGGACCAATTAGGCCGCCTGGCACTCCTAAACCGACCGCAAAAGCCGTGGTAATGGTTTTGGCGAATAAAAGCAAGACAATAAAAGCCAAACTCATGCCGATTTCAGGGCTTAAAGTTAGCAATTGATCCACTGTGTCGTAACCAGTACCCATGACCTCGGGCAATGCATAAGCAATGAGACCGGTAAGCACACCAGCAGCGGTTGTTCGCACCCAGATAGCATGGTGGCTAAATGCCGTGCTGGTTAGCATGGTTAATTGAATAAAACCCGCTGCGAGCACACCGATTACGGCGCCCATCAGTGCAACGACCGGTAACTCTGCTAAAGATTGAATGGCTAAATCAGGCACATACAAACCACTGGCATCATTGAACGTTATTCGTGCTAATGTGGCTGCGCTGACTGATGCTAAGATTATTGGGGTAAAACCGATCACGGTGTATTCCATAATAACCACTTCCATGGCAAAAATAACACCGGCTAGGGGCGTGTCAAAGGCCGCTGAAATGGCCGCTGCAACACCGCTGCCAACGAGAATGCGAACACCGTTGTTTGGGATGCTGAGTAATCGGCCCAATGCACTGCCACCCGCTGCACCAAGGTGTACACTGGGGCCTTCACGGCCCACTGAGTGGCCAGAGATAAGGGCTATGGCGCCAGTTAGAAACTGAGCTAAGGCATTGCGAATCGGAAGTTTCCCCTGATGGTAATCCAACCTCTCTATTACATGCACCACCCCAACGTTGCGATTTTTGGGGCGTAAAAGGTGAAGTATTAACCCAACCAGCAGTCCTCCACACACACACAATAAAAAGCGAACATGCGGACCTAGTGACTCAAAATACTCTGGGCTGCCAGCCGGTAAAAGGCCTGTGACATTCGATTCAATTAGTAAACGAAACAATATGATGATTCCGCCTGAAAAAATACCACAAAGCAGTCCCAATAGAGCAAGCTGAGGCAAGCCTTCGATATTATTCGAAAGCCTAACTTGTTGAGATTCAACAAAGTTTTGATAAGTGGTTTTACACCATTGTTTAACAGACTGAATCAAACGTAGTTGCACCAAGAGTTGTAAATAGCCAATACTGATCTAGTGAGGTTAGAAACTAAAACCGAGATCAGAAAGGAACGCTGATCTGGTCATCAACTTGTTTGATTGCCGTTCTGAAGTCATCTTGAATACGCGCCAAAGCCGCGTCATCATCACCTTCAAACCGCAATACCAATATCGGCGTTGTGTTAGATGGACGAATAAGGCCAAAGCCATCTTGGTAGTCCACTCTTATGCCATCAATGGTGCTGACTTGAGCATTAGCATTGAACGTTGCGGAGTCTTTAAGCTTGTCCATAAACGCATAATGTTCACCTTCCTCAAAGTCCATTTTTAACTCAGGCGTGTTAATGCTGTTGGGCAGGGCGTCGAATATTTTTTGTGGCGTATCTGACATGTTAGACAGAAGCTCTATCAGTCGCGCGCCTGCGTAAACACCATCATCAAAACCAAACCAGCGCTCTTTGAAAAAAATATGACCACTCATTTCGCCAGCAATGGTTGCGCCGGTTTCTTTTAATTTGGCTTTAATAAACGAGTGTCCAGTGCGCCACATAGTTGCTTTGCCACCTGCTTTTTCGATTTCAGCAGGTAAGCTGCGTGAACACTTTACATCGTAAATAATTTCGCCGCCTGGGTTTCGGCTCAGAATATCTCGAGCAAACAGAATCATTTGTCTGTCAGGCCAGACGATTTCACCATTGGGGGTGATCACACCTAACCGGTCACCGTCACCATCAAAAGCCAGACCAATTTCAGCGCCATGCTCGCGCACGGCTGTGATTAGGTCTTGTAGGTTCTCAATTTGACTTGGGTCTGGGTGGTGATTAGGAAACGTGCCATCAACTTCGCTAAACAGTTCTATCACATCGCACCCAAGTTGTTTGAATACTTCTGGCGCGGTTGCACCAGCAACGCCATTACCTGAGTCGATTACGATCTTCATTTTACGTGCGGGTTTCACATCGTTGACAATACGCGCAATGTAGTCGTCGATTATTTCCTCTTGTTGGTAAGAACCCTCACCAGATTCAAAATCGTCATTAAGGATGCGTTCTTTAAGGGCCTGAATTCTTCCGGCAGATAATGTTGTGCCATCGACGACCATTTTAAACCCATTGTAGTCAGGTGGGTTATGACTGCCTGTAATCGCAATGCACGACGGCACCTCTTTTGAGTAACTGGAATAATAGACAACAGGGGAGGGCGCAACTCCAATGTCGATTACATTGACACCTGTGGCTCTTAAACCATCGGCTAAAGTTGTTGCCAGCGATGGGCCTGATAAGCGGCCATCTCGCCCAATTACAATGGTGTCTCCGCCACTCTTAATGACCTCGCTACCAACTGCTTGACCAATTTTGTAAGTAATGTCTTGAGTGAGAGTGTGATCGACTATTCCTCGGATGTCGTAAGCCTTAAAAATTGAATGCGGAAATGCCATATTGTGAGCTGCCTTATCTCAAAATTTTAATGATTGTAGGTATATTAGTTTACTTTAGTTTTATAGCAGTTGTTACCGTTTGCGTTGATTGATTGGTTGATTTTAGTAAATTACGATTTTTGTTGGCAAGCCAGGTTTCTAAAAGAGGTCACGGGTTTTTCAATAGTGACGACTGTTGGTCAGTAAAGTGCGTGAGGTGAATGATGAAATTCCATGAATGATACTTTCCATTGCACCCAATAAACCAATCATGAAGGCGGCGTATAAACAGCTCAATAACGTAGCGCCGTTGTTTGAGGCAGCACCTGGGCCGATATACCCCAGTTTAAAGTTACGTCACGAGAATGTACTAAAATCAGAAAACTACGAAGTTCAGGCATTTTTGAATAGGTGCATTGTATGGCCCAGAGAGTATGAGTTTATCAGCTTGTGGTTCAGAAACTGGTAAATAAGAGCAAGCGCGATTGACAGCAATGTAATGGGGGTACGTTATTGTTACGCTTTGCGTTTGGTGAAGGACAGTTATAAATTAAGACACATAGCTCTGACTGTGTTGATGACCAAAGAGGTTACCTTGGTGGCTTGATAAGTGAACGGAAGTGGTTCATGCCGTATTCCTTATTCCTTTAGAACGGCTATATTGAAAAAATAATTGGCGGCGAACAATGTGTTGACCGCCAACTATCAATGCGATGTTTGTTTTCTAAGGTCGTGAATTAGAAGCTGCCGTTACTTTGTTTGTCACCGTCAACCACAACGCTGTTATTGTCCCCACCTTGCCATTGTACGTTTTGGCTAGGATTGGTTTCCGAACGTTTGACGCACTTCCACTCTATCGTTTGACCTGTTTCAAATGCCACGTCTGAATTCCAAGTAGGGTAATTCACTGGGTCTAATTTAACCGCGTTTGCTGGGTTCCAATTTCCTAGCTCCGCCACATTACCTACGGCGTAAACACTTTGACCTAATTGGGTAAAACCGTTACTGCATTCTAAGGTCACCGTTGCCGTGGTTGCTTGCCCGCCACCATTGCCATTGTCCGATTGCTCAGAAACCGTAATTTCTTGGTTACTGTCGTCGAATGTGATTTCGTAGGTTCCAGGGGCGCTAATCAAAACGTCTTGGTTTGGGTAGGCTTCGTTCCAGTTTTGAAAACGGGCAATTTTGAATCTTGGATTGTCCGTGCCAAACGTTTGAGTCGTGCGCCATAAACCATTACTAAAAGTCATGGGAGTTGTACTCCATGAGTTTGCCGTGCCTCTAAAGTAAGCATTGGACCAAATAGGAGTATCATCATTGCCGCCCGTGTTGTCACCACCGCCTGTATTGTCGCCACCGCCAGTGTTACCCAATTTGGCACCCACATGAATGGCCGATGCGTTAATAGAGTTAACGTTAAAACTTGCTGTACCGTTATTGTTGACGGTAATGACGGGCCCGTCACAGCTCGAGTCGCTTTTATCAAATTCTCCATTAATAATGTCACAGTACTGCCCAGCTGGCATGCCAGTTTGAAGAATCTGGTTTAGACTGGCGTTGTCTTCGCGGTTGATTACCACAAAGCCAAGATCACCTCGCCCAAAGGCGATTTGATTATTGCCATTGTCCCACCAGTTACTAAGTTCAAATCGGCTGCTGGTGACATTACGGAACTCGGCCATATTGGCAATGCCTCTCCATCTGTGTTCACATATCCAGTTAGCGCCACAAGCGTCACCCGAATGCACACCGTTGGCTGGAGGGCCTTGATCGTGATCCTCGAACCGATAACTTGACATCACCTTTGGGTACCCATAAGGGTACGCTAGGCTAAATATTTCGCCTATGTAATAAAGATCGCCGGAGTCTTTGTAAGTAAGTGTGGCGTTGGCATTTTGGCGTTGGTCATCGTGGTTAGATACGAACACAACGGCATCGTTACTGGGTAACCAGCCAGAGAAGCTGCGAATATTTCGTAAATCCTTTAATGGCCCACGGCCTTTAAAGTAAAAGCCCAAAGTTCGCTCGTAATTAAACTCAGTCACGTCTCCGTTTTGTGTGTACTCTGAAGGTTGAACTGCTTCTCCAGGGGCACCGATAACTTCTTGAAATATATAAGCGCTCGTGCTTAATTTGGCCTTAATTGCGGCAATGTCTGCGCTTGCCATATGCTTAGAGGCATCAAGTCGGAATCCAGCAACACCAAGACTGATCAAATCGTTCATATAGTTAGCGATTGTCTGTCTGACGTATTCCGATTCTGTTTTTAAATCGTTTAGCCCAACCAAATCGCAATTTTGTACCGAAAACCGATCACCGTAATTGATATCGTCAGTACAGTTATGAAAGTCATTGGCTCCATAGGGCACTTCTGGGAAGCTGCGATTTAATGCGGCCATATGGTTGATAACGGCATCCACATAAATATCAACGCCAACGGCTTTACAGCGATTCACCATGCTTTGAAATTCAGCTCGTGTGCCTCCTCGGCCGGTAATTTCATAGCTTAGTGGCTGGTAGCGAGACCACCATTCGCTTCGAGTGATTGATTTTTGTGGTGGTGAAACTTGAACAGCCGCAAAACCTTTGGGGCCAAGGTGTTGTTCGCATTCAAGAGCAATATCGTTCCAGCTCCATTCAAAAAGATGTACAAAGGCGGTTCTATTCTGTGCATGTGCGATCAGGCTGGTGCCGCAACTGATCAAGACTGTTATTAACACGCTTATTTTTTTAAGCATATTCTCCTCTCTTATGGGTTGTGTGATCGTAAGGAATATCAGGTTAACCCCGTATGATTTGCTAGACAATCTGATGAATACGTATTCATCAGAGGTAAGCTGTTTATTACATACGTATTCAAAAAACGGCTTATTTTCAGGGAGTATTCTTTGTTGTATTTAAACGAACTAATTAAAGAACAATAACTATTCTAGTTTTTTTGGAAAGGTGAAAATTTATATATTTCAGATGTTTATAAGGTTTTTATTCAGATCAACGGAGGCCTTCATTTATTTGACCTTTTATAAATTAGTGTTTTTACGCCGCGATGATAAAGAGTGAAATAGCTGGGCCGGTAATGCAATATAAAACGGACAAAAAAAAGCCCTGTCTCAAAAAGAGAACAGAGCATTCTTTATTTTCCAGTGGTACCGAGGGTCGGAATCGAAC
>CALJWL010000046.1 GCA_937974565.1 uncultured Arenicella sp. | reverse complement strand
GAAGTACAGCAATCGTTAGATTTGAAGTAGTTAATGAAACGCGGAATTAACTCAGAAGTGCCTTCTAGGAAGGCACTTCATACACGCCCCCTTTTAGGGGGCTTAAGGCAAAGCCACGTTCTGAGAACGTGGATCTTTATTCGTGTATGTTTAAGTTTTCTGCTGCTCTCCTAATGAATTTCTTAGGCTACGGTGCGGTTGTTTTTTCTAACACTCGTTCAGTGTGTTTGGCAAACTTCAAGCTGCCGTCCCCTGAAAGCATAACAGCGATATAACGCGTTCGATCAAAGTGAGCAAAAATGATTAGCATCATCACAGTGATTGGCACACTGAGAAACATACCAGCAATGCCCCAGATACTGCCCCAAAGAGTCAAGCTCATCATGACGACAAATGGGCTTACGTTTAAGGAGTTGCCCATCAGCTTGGGTTCCAAAACATTGCCTACAATGACTTGAATGGCACCGACACCAATTAAGACAATAAAAAACGGAATGAATGTGTCGAACTGTATTAAAGCAAGTACGGCTGGGAAAAACGTAGCGATGATTGAGCCAACGGTGGGAATGAAATTCAGCATAAAGATACTGAAAGCCCAGAAAGCGGCAAAATCCACGCCGACCCACTTAAGCACGAAGTAACTAATCATCCCAGTAATAGTGCTGGTCAATGACTTAATCCAAAGGTAAGTCTGGATGTCTTCTTGAGCGTGTGAAAGAATGCTCATAATCGAACCACGCTTAGATTGATCAGGAAATATTTCGCTAATTTTTTTTCGAAATGTGCCTTGCTCAGCGAGCATAAATGCAACGTAGATGAGTACCAGTGAAATGTTGCTTATCATGGCCAACACATTATCAGTGAAGGCAGTCAAAATTGGTGCAAGTTCCACGCCTTGAAGTAATTCTGAGAAATTCGGCAGGCTTTCAATCACTTGTGGTGGTAACAGCTCACTCACTTTCGCGGATAAGGTTTCGAAGTTAGCGCGGTACCGAGGTATTGCTTCTTGCACGTTCAAAACATTGTTTTGTACCAAGTCAATGGTGAGGCTGATGAACAAACCAATGCTCACAATCGCTAATAACATGGTTAGCCAATTTGGTTCTTTGATCCATGGAATCAATTTAGTGTAACTGCGGCTCATGGCGTTGATGACATACCAAACCATTAATGCCACGGCTAACGGCACTAAAAATGCTTTGCCGACTACCATCACATAAAAAACGCCGATGGTGGCAAGTATAACGAGCGACACCGAAATGGCGCGAGTATCAAAAGTCATTATATATTTTCCTTCTGCTTATGTTTTAAGCCTCGGAACAACCTAATTAAATAGGCGAGGTTGGTGTGTAATACTACGGGCTTAGTAAGCATTCAACAAGGCTCGGTTTTGGGTATTATTTTTTTGACCGTTGTTGTAGCCGAGTTCAGATCTTGTGCTAATTTTAAAAATCGTTGGGTTGAAGTGTTCGTGCGGC
Source organism: uncultured Arenicella sp. (assembly GCA_937974565.1). Classification (GTDB taxonomy): domain Bacteria; phylum Pseudomonadota; class Gammaproteobacteria; order Arenicellales; family Arenicellaceae; genus Arenicella. The sequence goes on along the minus strand of CALJWL010000046.1, from coordinate 4,819 downwards.
GCGCAATAACCGTTCTATGTTGTTGTTGATTGTATTAAAGTCACTACACCTGATTTGCAAATGCTTTGCTTGGGTGACGTAAAGACGTCGTTGACGAACAAGGCAACCAAATCAAAGCTCCTTCAGGGTATCAACCACGGTTGCTTTACTTCTATGGCTATTTGCCAACAGTTTAAAATAAAGATGACAGAAAAAATTGACATACCTTGTGTTAGTAGTGATGGCGTTGGCGCATCCTACTTTACAGTCAGGGAAATAGAACTTAGCGGCGACCAGTCTCGATCTTTGTCAGAGCAGATACCCGCCGAGAACTTTCGTTTACGAAAAAGTGGTATTGGGTACGCATCTGGTTTCCACGTGGCCGGTGATCCGACCTTGCTGATTATTTTAGCTGGGAAAATTAGAATAAGTATAAGAAGCGGCGATCATAAAGATTTTACCGTTGGAGATATGTTTATTGCTGAAGACTATTTGGCCAAAGGGGTGACATACTCTGAGCAAATACATGGGCATAAAGCTGAACTTCTCGATAATGCCCCGCTGTGTGCATTACACTTGAAGTTAGAAAAGCGCTATTAGAAATGAAGCGATGTGAGTGACGGTGTCGAATGGGTCTGATATGAGAGCCACCCATTGATGAAAGCGGATTACTGGGCGTGAGCAAATACAGCCACCCAATAGTCACCCGAGCGCCCGACTCCCAGTTTATCAAACTTCGAGTTCATAATATTGTTGCAATGAGCAGGGCTCTCAAGCCATGAAGTGAGTACTTCGTTTTCGGTCTTTTGCCCTTGTGCGATATTTTCGCTGATGATTGCCCAATCAAAGCCCGCCCGTTTGGCTCTATCCCCCACACTAGAGTTGTCTGACCCTTGATGAGATAAGGTTTGATGGTCGTTTAAATCATTTGCGTGTATTTGTGCAACCTGCATTAGTCGACAGTCGGCTTGCATTGGGCTGCTTGCGCGATGGCGTTTTCGTCCACACGTTCTGGGTTTTGATCTCTCCTTTGCGAAAAGTGCGATCAGTTTTTTTGACTCATAAGTGACAAGACAGTGGTTCTGGATGCTTCCCTTAGGATTTAAATTTGATTCTTTGTCGCCATTTGAAAGAACATGATTATTTTGGTCTTTTTGTGGAATCGTATTCACCGATTCCATTTGGCTTTCGCTGGCGTTGCTTACTTGCTGTATGAATACCAGTATCATGCAGAGTGTGGCGATGAGCCACCACTTTCTTAGTGCATGCGGGTTTTTAACAGCAAGGTGTAGGTAGTGCAATTTATTGTTAGTTGTCAAGGTGTCTTTAAAAACGTCTTTTTAAGTAGTTTTTGGGAAAATGATAGAGTAATCGATCTAAGGCATATTCAAAAGTATTTAGTTTGAAGGCACTGGTCAAGAGCGTTCTCGGGTGTGTGCTTAGAGGCGGCACCGCAGTAGCGGGTTTAAAATAGCCATTTTAAAGCAGTAAACTCGTGGCAGGCAATCAGCCTCCTGCAAGAGCCGCTGTTTCTCAGTATTCTTTTTTTGTGGTATCAGCAAAGGGTTGGATTAATCGCGAAGCAGGTCTCTAAATGCGTAAAATTGCCACTTTCTAATAGCCAAAACCATGCTGGCGCCGTGCCGTTTGTTAAAGGAAAGTTTCTTGCTGTCTTCGCTGTTGAGTTCGTCGTACAGTGCCCCGACACTTTCTAAACGCTCGATAATTTGTAAAATTGATTTATCTGATAAGTCGCCGAGTTTTATTATGCGCATAGCATCATCGCTGGAAAAAGACGCGCTAAGAAATCGCTCTTGCGCTTCGCTGCGGAAAAACTGCTCAATAGGGCCATTCTTATGCCAAGTAAAGCTATTTGAAATGAGCCGCTTTATTTTATTGCCTGGTAACAGTTCTATCAATTTCATGCGATCTAGCTGGGCTAGGCACCTAATGCATTCAGGCTCATCTAAGGAGTAGGTGTTCATGATCTCTTCCATTGTCCAATTATTAACCACGCAATAGCCCACCATTAATAATAAGGAATCGGAAACCAGCTCCCGTTCATATTCGATACTCAGTTGCTCAATTTTGGGCACTCTGGATTCATGCTGAGCCACAAGGTCGCTGAGTTCCATACCCACAACTTCGCACACTTGATCCAGTCGTTTCAACGAAAAGTTCTTGGTTGAAAACATGTGCTTAATGGTGGACTCGGATAAATCCAGCTTTTCTGCTAGCTGCTTATACTGAATGCCCTTAGCCCTTAACTCCTGTTTGAGAGCATCAATGATTTGTGGGGAGCGTGCCATTGTTTTTTTAGGAGCGGTTAAAAACGCCCAGATTAGCATCAAAATACAGCAGACCCAAGAGCGCACTTATTAAGAGACTCAATCGTGCTACGATAATGAGCATAAAAGATTTTGAGTTTATATTCGTTGTCCCAAAGAATGCTGTTTAGAATCACAAAGCTTCGCGATTCCACAAGGTATTTCAATGTTTTCAGACCTTCAAAAATAAGTACGCTTTCAGGTATTTCCAAAAAGTCAGCGCAAACCGCTGCAGCCTAACAGAAACAGTTAAGGCGAATGGAGTAGAGCCGCATACCTACCTAAACCACGCTTCACTAATAATGTTGGGCCTCCTGCTCAAGCCATCATTCTGACGTGTGTTGCTGACAGAAGAATAGAAAAATTTTTACTGAATTTGCTTCATTCGTGTGGTGCGTTTATCAACACGTTCTTGTTGGTGGCTTAATAACTATGATGGCAATATCATACCGTTATGGTGCATTGGATTGAGATGAATAAAACAAGACCGCTGAAAGTCGGTTTTGGTAATAGCCCTCAACATTTTATTCAATTAAAACATCGCTTGTTAAGTTTTTAGCTTGCAATTTAAGGCGGTCTGTCAGATGATATTAAACACAAGGAGGTTCTTTGCTCTTTGCGTTGTTAATTCTTGGTCAAACAAACAACCCATGCCGTTTTATATTAAAATTCTATTGCCCATTAACGTATTGATTGTGTTTCTTGCTTCATTTGTTCTGGTTCAAAACAACCGGTTATCAGAAAGAGTTCACGATCTAGAAACGAGCGTTCGCAAAACGCACGCTAGTAGTGAAGTGCGTCAAAGTGAATCCGTTCGTGCGGAAATTTCTCAGCATGAGTTGAAAAGTCCAAAGACCGGTGCCCTTGTTCCTGCTGCTCCTCTGTCGTCCCAACTTCGAGCGGGTCGACAAAGGATTAGTGGTGTTGACGAATTAAATACAACAAGTCGTGGTTTAGCCGCTGAGATTGATGCGGATTACAAAAGCTCATCGACTGGCACAATTCCCGATGAATTCATGCCCTCAGCGCAAGAGATAGAGCTGCACCAACAATTGGAGTTGCTTGAATCTGAAGCTGGCCAGCGTTGATGCGTTTTTGGTCGCACTGTGATGCGAAAAGTGACTAACTTATAATTCTATTTTACCCTGATTGAGACTCGAAATGATAATGATAACCCTGTTTCGTATATTGGCTCCTGTAGTTTTGCTACTTGGTATGAGTGCTACTGCAACAGCCGCCATCACTGACTTCCAAGTAGTGCAACGTATTCAAATCAAAGAGACCGGGAGTGCCTTTTTTAGGCCTGTAGGTTTAGTGACTTGGGGTGGAGACGATTGCCCAGGTGCTGTCTATGCTTACATTACAAAAGACATCCCTGCCTATGAAAATATTCTGGCATTGGTTATGGCCTCAAAGTTAAACCAAACACCGATGCGATTTGCCGGAGATTGCAGTGATGATGGCCGGTATCTTTTAGTGACTTACGCATTTTTGGATTAGCTGATAAGGTTGTTTAAGTTATATAAAGTTATTTATCCCCTATTTTAGATTTCCACTCTAGCCTTGCGGCCGAAGGGAGGGCGCGTGTTGTGTAATCAAAAGCCTGTTTCGTTATTTTTGATTGTCTGTTGTGCTGTTATGTTGGCTTCATCAACGTATGCGCAAACCACTGTCAAAAAATTCACTATGGTCAATGGCATTGTGGTGCCGTTTGAGCTAGTGGTTACGCTTGATACTCCCAGTAATCTGTCGGTTGTACTTGATCAACTTTACGATGCAACCCTGACTTGGGGGCAGGTCACTGGGGCAAATTATAAGCTTGAGCATAGAGCCAGTCGCTCTGGCTATTGGGTTAAAGTTTACGGCGGTGGGGGGCAAAGTCACACTATCGAAGACTTGGAACTTGGCGAACACCTATTTAGGGTAAGCGCATGTGCTGATGGTGAATGTGGCTTGCCGACCCCCCCTAGAAAAGTCACTGTCGTGAACCCTGATGATCAGGATAGCGATGGAATTATTAATGCCTTAGACCTTTGCGCAGACACTGATTTTAATAGTGACACCGTTGACTCTCGCGGTTGCTCCGATGATCAGATTATTGAATTATATGGGTTCTCAGGCGAGTCGTTAATTAACTGCATCGACAGAGCAACTGGGGCTGTGCGTGAAGCCGGGTCATGCACGACAAATGAAGATGCTGATTCGGACCAAGATGGCATTATCGATGCTCAAGATGCGTACCCAAGGCAATCAGCTACGCAGTGTTTCCCCTAACAGTTCGTCATTTAATATCGGCAAATGCCGATACGATAAACAACAAAATCACTATTATGGGTCGGTACTGTAAGGAGCCGACCCATGCAAAACACGGTATTCAAGATGAATATTAGATCAGCGTTTTACTTAAGCATTTCAATGTTAGGTTTATTGTCGTTAGGGGCGGTGTCTGCGAAAGACATCCCGGGCGCCACGCAAACGTCGTATGCGGTTAATCAGTCGGGGGCGTTTCAGTT
>CALJWL010000045.1 GCA_937974565.1 uncultured Arenicella sp. | reverse complement strand
TAACTCAGGTCGCGTCCAACTCAATAAGAAGGTATTGTTTTCAATGTATGCACCCACCGTACCCTCTTTAACATCAACTCCGTTATTACCAATATTAGGGCCAATGATATTATCGTGAATATAAGCAAAGTCACAGTTTTGCAGCTTGTCTTCTTCAACGGGGCTAGGTTGGTAGGCAGCGTTCCATTGCTTTCGGTCGTTACATAGATAAACAGCTTCACCCCGGTCTGCGCGTTGCAACCCAGTATCCGTTATCTCACTGTGGCGAAGTACAAAGTAATCACTTCCATCTCTGATATGTACGCCTTCTTGTCCTATTTCAGATACTTTAATGCGATCCATCGTCACATTATTAGATCTATCAACAATGACGCCTTTGTAACCTTTCTCGAACTCGATGTTTTTGAGAGTAAGACCGTCTACATTCTGACCGTAAAATACGTAACCATTCTCAAAAGAGGTGCCTCTAAGGATCGGTTTATTAGAAGCATTTAGCGCCTCAATCGTAACGTTTGAAACATCACGCAACAGATAATTAGTTGATATATTGATTACGCCATCAAGCGTATAAATATTGTATTTTTCACTGTTATAAGTATAGACGCCATTATTCCCACCATTGCCATCTATTCGAATAACGTCATTAGATTGTGCATTCTCTAACCGCTGCCGTAATTCACCAACCGTGTCCACAGTGTAAGTGGCCGCCATTGTGCTGCTCGGTAACGCCAACAGCATCACTAAGCACTTTTTAAATCGCGAACCACGCAATAAAATGTTCATAGAACATCCTCCTAAGTTGTTTATATTTTGATTATTATTTTGAGCCTTCTTATATATGTGAGGCTTTGACTGTAAGATATCTTACTTTTTTTTAGCTTGCTGCCATTTTGTTTGTTTTATGATCAAGATTACAAGCCTTAAAAAATTAAAAATAGGTTATTTATTACTTGAATGACTTCTTTCTTTTTTCCAACTGCCAACGATACAGAGATGGTATTTCATCTAAAGACTGATTGATCTTCTCTGTGTAAGGGGCTGGGTGATAATCAATATCAAATTCACGGTTTCCAGAGACGCCCACAATACGGCCATCGGGCCCTTCATCGGCACCAAGAAGCATCACTTTTTCGGTCACCTCAGCCCCGCCTAGCACGGTGACTCGTAGGTTCCAGGTGGTATTGTAACGACCATGACCAGGCTGCCAGTAAGAAGCGCCACTGCCATTCCACACAGGATAATAGGCTTTGCCTTGTTTGTTTGTTTGGGCCGTAACGTACAATTTAACATCATCATACAAATTTTGATGATTGGAACCGGCATGCTGATCAAGCACAGGGGCGGTGAAAGCATGCACGTCAGTAAACACGGATTTAGTGGACTGAGTATTGAACGACAACGTGTGAATTACTGGGTTAAAGATCATCAACTTTTCCACTAACACATTATGAACATTGCCTAAATGAACCGCATAATGAGCACGCCGATCACCCGTGGTTTTAATGTCCGAAATCGTTACATTAGCACTGTTATAAGTCAGCATGGCGCTGTCGGCGTTGCTGACTTTCAAGTTACGAACCCAGCCGTTGTAAACACTCGTGTAATAGATACCGTTGTAACCTTGTTCGTGATGATGACCGAAATTGAGGGCATTTGGAAACTCAAGGTGTAAGTCTTCGATACCGACTTCGGTCAAATGCCCCCAATAAGCAAACTGAGCCGGAAGTGCCGACGATATATTGTGCAACAATAGATCGCTAATTGTGACCTTATTATCTTCAATCGCTAAAATTTCTGTTTTTTGTCGTACTAAAGGCCGTTCTGGTTTCGTCCAATGATGAGACCCTATTTTTAACTTCGTATCGCCATATAATTCGTTTAAAAGTGCGCCCTGTTCTCCGTGTTTATTAAACCATTGCAACTCTAATACGTCGCCCACCGATAACTTGCTAGCGTCTTCAACAATCACGGTGTTATTGCCCGCTTGGCCAGCCTTTACATCGGCAAGCACTTCAATTTCAAGGTCGTATTTTTCAAGGTACGAGGCGGCTCTAGTTCCCTCTTTTTGAATCCAAATAAAGCCACCCGTCCATGAGTACTCAGAATACAGATCATCAATATTTCGATTTGGAACCCTTTGCCTCTTGTTGTATTGAGTTATGTATTCGGTTAATTCCGTAACGGATGCTCCTTTATCAATCATGCTCAAAGGACGAGGAAAGTACAGTGTTGTGCCACCCTCTCCTGAGCCCGCACCACGCAAAACAATGTTGCTTCGTTTTATCCGTAGAATTTCAGAAACAATGAACTTCCCTTTAGGAAAAACAACCGCCACGAAACCTTTGGTGGAGTGGGCCTTATCCAGTGCTTCTAATATGGCTTTTGAGTCATCAAGTTCATCGTCAGCAATGGCACCAAAACGTGTGACGTTAATAAGTTTTTTTCTAACCACAGGTATTTCGGACAAGCCGTTTTTATAACCTGCGAATGAAAAATCAGGCAATCGCACTTCATTGCTGTCGGCTTTCTGTAAAATAGATGGCGTTGATTGCGCTGACACCATGACAGTATAAACAACACAAGCAACGAGTAGCCTTAGACACCAACCGCATCTAAACTCACCACACCTGTTGCTCAAATTTAACAGCATTTATATTCTCTTAGTTCTAATTTTTAATTATTTTCATCGCTGGCAATCACTTAGACACCACTCTAAACGTCACTAACAATACGATTACTTAAACATACCAGGCAAAGTCAGTGACAAGCTTGGAATAAAAGTAATCAACAGCAAAGCCACAATTAGCGCCCCATAAAAAGGCGCGATAGAGCGAATGGTTTTTTCAATGGGAACTTTCCCAACGGCGGACCCCACAAAAAGAACCGCACCAACAGGTGGAGTTACCAAGCCAATACCCAGGTTGATCATCATAATGATTCCAAAGTGAACGGGATCCACTCCGGCCTGAGCAACCACGGGCAGAAAAATAGGTGTCGTAATAATAATAAGTGGCGACATATCCATGAAGGTGCCTAAAAACAACAAAAACACATTCACTATTAATAATATCAAGATCGGGTTGTCTGTGAGTGCCGTGATAAAATTAGCCAGTTGAGATGGCGCTTCTAATATCGCCAAAGCGTAACCAAAAGAGGTGGCCGTACCAATAATAAGCAACACCATTGCGGTTATTTTCACCGACTCTTTTGCCGATTCAAAAAGCCGTCTCCACCCCAGCGTTCTGTACACCAACAAACCAATCAACATGGTGTACGTTACCGCAATTGCCGATGACTCCGTGGCCGTAAAAATACCAGACAGTATTCCTCCCATGATAATGATCGCCGTCATTAAGCCTGGAATAGCCCAAATGAATGACCCTAACAATTCGCGCCATCCTGGGAACTGACCACTCGGGTAATCACGCTTAACGGCTACCATCCATGCAACCACCATCAAAATAGCACCGGTTAATATTCCGGGCACGATTCCAGCCAAGAACAGATCACCAACCGACACACCTTTACCGGCCGAGGCGGCATAAATAATCATGTTATGCGAAGGAGGAATAAGCAGGCCAACAATCGCCGCTGTTACCGTCACATTGACAGCGTAATCCCCATCATACCCTTTCTCTCGCATCAATGGCGTCAGAGCAGAACCCATCGCTGAAGCACTGGCAATCGCAGACCCTGAGACGGCACCAAAAAGCATTGAGGCACCGATATTGACACGCCCAAGTCCTCCTCGGCCATGCCCAAAAAAACCTTCGGCCACTCGCACCAGCCGGTCAGCAATACCCGACCGATACATTAAGTCACCCGCAAACACAAAGAATGGGATGGCCATGAGAGTAAACGTACTCATACCCGACGCCATTCGCTGAAAGACCACAACCAGATGAAAATCCAGTGCGATAAACGTTAAGATTGAGGAACCCAACAATGCAAATGCAACTGGCACACCAAGTAACAGCAGCAATATTAAAGAGCCGAGCAATACGATTATTTCCATAATTACGCCCCTCCTTCTGTTGTCGTACGCTGATGCAATTCATCAACCATTCTTTCAAATGAGAACAACGCTATTAATGCCCCAGCAATGGGCAAGGCAAGATAAACCGCGCCACGTGATACACCAACCGTTGGGACAACGTGCGACCAAGTTCCGACCACTAACATCCCGCCCCAAATCAGCATGGCTAAACCACAAAGCCCGACAACCAAATTCGCAAACAAACGAGTAAACATACTGACTTTCGCTGGCAGCATTCTCTCCAATGCTTCGATGCGGATATGAAAACCCTCCCGAACCCCGGCGGCTGCACCGAACATGACATACCAAATCATCAAAATCAGGGCCGTTTGTTCGGTCCAATCAGGGGATTGATTTAAAACATAACGCCCGAACACCTGCCACGTTATGATGGCCGTCATTATCAACAAACCAATAGCGCCAAAAACGATAAAGGTGTTGGACAAACCTCGTGTAATACGCTTAATTTTATCAAAGCTCATCTATTCAACCCCGCATATCCAAAATTTCTTCAATAAGTTCCCTCTGCTTAGGCTGCGTACTTTTTCTCTCCCATAAAGGCTTCATTAAATTTGAAAAATCACTGATATCATCAACCTCGTTCACTTCGACGCCGCCGGCAAGAATCAACTTTCTAGCCTCCACAACACGCTCGGCCCACAGTTCACGCATAATGCTCACAGATTCGCGCGCACTTTCCATTACCGCAGCTTGATCTGAGTCTGATAGGGCCCGCCACCGGTGCATAGAGAGGACTAACATTTCTGGCGCCATCACGTGACGAGTTAAACTGTAATATTTTGCCACTTCGAAATGACGGCCCGCATGGTATGAGGGCCAATTATTTTCCGCCCCATCTATCACGCCTTGAACAAGACTTTGATACACCTCACCCAAATACATTGGCGTAGCGTCACCGCCTAATGAGTTGACCATTGAAACGTATACATCGGAATTTTGAACCCGAAACTTCATCCCTTTCATATCATCGGGGTTTCGTATCGGGTGTTTCGTATTGTAAAACGAACGCATCCCTGAATCGTAATAACACAAACCGACCAAACCATGGCCTTGCAAAGAGTTCAATATGTACTGGCCTGGATTGCCATCCAAAGCTCGGTGCAAATGCTGTTCGTTTTCAAACAAGAACGGCAAACAAGGAACCACGGTCATGGGGGCTATTGAATTGAGCGGTGCCGCGTTAACGCGATTCACATCCAAGCCGCCAAAGAGTGTAATTTCAAGAGTGTCTCTTTCTGAACCTAATTGGCCTCCAGCGTAAACCTTAATGCTCAACCGACCGTCTGTTTTTTCCGCCAACAACTCACTCATCGCGTTGACGGCTCTTACGGTGGGATAGTCGGCGACATGGTGGTCAGAAGCGTACAGTGGCCTAGACGTGTTTTGCCCACAGCCGGTAACCAACCCAGTCACTCCAGCCCCCGCCAGCGTCAATAGTGCTCGTCTTCTTGTAGTCATAGTTTTGATTTATACGGTATACCTGGACCTATTTTAACCCGTTCTTAGTGACCAAGTTCAGCCAATATTGCAGCAAAACCAGTTATGTATTCACTAAAATGCTTTTGAAAACACTCTCGTAATGACATACAATGACACCGGTTACCAAAATACAATAAAACACGGATTAAACGCAAATAAATATTTGGAAAAATACTATGAATCCTAGTTTAAAACAGAAACATTCAGCACAAGACATCGCTTCTATTTCAAAAAAAATATTAGAGGCCAGAACATCTTGCTTAGGTCTTGACACTTACCCTGGGCGTATACCAGAAACCCTTGAAGACGCCTATCGCATCCAAGATTTGAGCATGCAGACATGGCAAGACGATTTGACCGGTTGGAAAGTTGGCGGAATCCCGCCTCACCTGCAACAACAATTTGGAGAAAAATGGTTGTGTGGCCCAATCTACGCCTCTAACGTAAAGTACTGCACAGCAAGTTCGGGCTTGATAGAAATGCCTGTTTTCAAAGAGGGGTCGGCCGCCATTGAGGCCGAATTCATAATAGAGTTGGGAGATGTCTCTGCTCTTCCAGACACTGAAATCACCCAAGAGCAAATTGAGTCGGTCATCGAAAAGGTCTACATCGGGGTTGAAATAGCAAGCAGCCCAATTAAAAAAATAAACGATCTTGGCCCGGCAGGCCCCATCAGTGATTTTGGTAATAACTCAGGAATGATCGTCGGCCCAGAGATCGAAAACTGGCGTGAAGGTGGGTTGTTCAACACCAACGTGACCGTCATCATAGACAACGTGACCTTCGGCCCGAATAACGCCAAACCAGAATTTGACGGCCCTCTCGGCGCAACTAAGTTCTTAGTTGAGAAGTTAAAAGCTCGCGGATATCAAATCCCGGTCGGAACCTTGGTTTCCAGTGGTGCAATAACCGGCGTACACGATGCGTCTGTTGGAGCCCAATCAACAATACTTTTTCAAGATCAAGGGGAAATCGACTTAACCCTTACCTGCAACAAAACTTAACAACCCTTGAAACACTTAAAGCCGATTCCTTTCAACTTTATGCTTCATCACAAACTGGGATTGTAATAGTTGGCCAAGGCACAGCGCCCTAGAATATTCGCTTTTAATACGGCGGTAAAAACAGAAGAAGCAAGAATAAAAGCCCTGATTTACACGAACAATTTTTATCTCAGGGCTTTATGGAAGCAAAGGTCGTTACACCAAGTTTTCTATGGCACCTTAACTTTCGGAAGCCTTTCCTGTGAAAAAAACTATAGAGCGGCCTATTTAGCTCTGCCATGATAAGAACACTAATCACTTTATTTAAGCTCCAGATACAATTTGAAGTCTTCCATTAAAAAGAATGTTACAGTCAGACAAAGATTAACATCAATAATTGAGGTTTGAATTTGGACAACCTTAACAAAAATGAATTGCTGGCGTTGGCCAATGATTGGCTAACGGAAAATGAGGGCAAAAAAAAGTCCACAATTAATGATGTTGCAAAACTGGCCAATGTGTCAAAAAAGACCGTCTCTCGAGTTATTAATCAGCCCAACACTGTAAAAGTAACGACGCGAACGCGGGTTGAAACGATTATCAACAAAATCAAATTTCAACCTGATATGCAAGCAAGAGGCTTAGCATTTCGACATTCTTTTTTAGTGGGCATGATCTACGACAACCCAAATGCACAATACACTCTAAACATGCAACAAGGCATCTTGGATGGGCTAAAAGGGTCTGGATATGAACTGGTTGTTCACCCTTGCGATAGAAATCAACAAGATTTCGTTGAAGAGGCAAAACAATTTATTGAACGCCAAAAGTTAAGGGGCGTGATATTGACTCCTTCGGCCTCTGAAGATGAGCGCATGGCTAAGATGCTGAAAGAAATAGATTGCGACTATGTACGGGTTGCTTCAGTAAGTCTAGACGACCCTAAGCATATGCTCGTATCCAATGATATGCAAGGCGGGGTTTTAGTAGCAAAACACCTTTGCTCACTCGGACATCAACGCATTGCGTTCGTCACCGGAAAAAAAGGGTTTCGATCTTCCGAAGAAAGGCAGAAAGGCTTTGAAGTTGGCTTGGCTGAGCACAATCTTTCATTAAACCCTAGATACATTGCACAAGGCCAATACACATTTGAATCAGGCATTGCCGCCGGCCATCAACTTATATCACTAAATCCAATACCCACAGCCATATTTGCAGCAAACGATGAAATGGCGGCCGGTGTTATGCAAGCCATGAGAGTCAAAGGAATGAGTGTGCCAAATGACATATCAATTGTTGGGTTTGACGACTTTCAGATAGCGCTCAATGTGTGGCCAAGATTAACCACCGTACACTCTCCAACGCTGGATATAGGGCGGCTGGCAGCACAACACCTTTTAGGCATGAACAACAGTCATGCGCCTGGGCCAGAATCAACTCCATGGCTGGTTGAACGAGAGTCAACAACCCACCTAGCCGCCAATAATTAATACCCGAATAAACATCTCAAGCGGCCTTCCTCATTTTACCGCTAACGCTCATGCTGGTTTTTCATTAATCATGAATCTAAAGGGATGATGGCTCCGGGGTACTGAATCACTTTGCCTGCCATTTTGTGACCGGCCTTACATGATGCCTGAACAGGTTCACCTTCTTTCAATCGAGCAACAAGATACCCGGCATTAAAAGAATCGCCAGCCGCTGTGGTATCGACGGCTTTCACTGGTTGAGTAGGAACCAGAAATTCCCCCTCTTCTGTGGCCGCCAAACAACCATTTTCACCCATCTTCAAAATCACTTCTGGAACTCCCCACCCCTTAATAGCGGCAAGAGCCTGCTCTTTTGATTCGTAAGAAAATAACTCCATTTCATCTTCGAGGGTTGGCAACGCTATATCCGCAATCATATATAACTGCATGTAGGCTTCCGTTGCCACTGCTTCACTGGCCCATAATTTTGCGCGGTAATTGCCATCAAATATTATTTTTCCACCCAGAGATTTGTAGTGTTTTAAAACATCCATTAGTTTTTTCCTGGACGTTTCCGGCAATATTGCTAAGCTGATTCCCGATAAGTACACAAATGGGTATTGCTTAATTGAGTCAGCCAATTGATCCACTCTGAGCGGGTCATCGAAAGCTCGGCTTGCCGGAGAGCCATTACGCCAATAGTGAAATGAACGCTCGCCGTCTTCCGCAACGCTTACCATATACATCCCTATGGTTGATCTGGTCATTTTTTCAACCATTGAGCAATCAACCCCTTCCAGTGACCATTGGTCAATCAACCAGTCACTTAGAGGGTCATCCCCAACCGCAGAAATATAGCTAACATCAACGCCAAGCCTAGACAGATAAACAGCGGTATTTACTGTATCCCCACCATAGTTCAAGTTAAGAGACCGGGACTCGGAGGTCGTTTTATCGCCACCATACCCTGAAAGCTCAATCATCCCCTCACCAATAACCGCGATACGTGTTGTCATATTTCTCTAAGCCTTAACAATAATTATTACTTTACTTTTTTAATATTCTCGACGATAGACATGCAGTCTAAACTCAAGAGTTTTGTAAAAAAAGGAGTCGTTGCCGTCTCCTTTTACACTCAAATCGTTCCACCTCATTGAGCAAGAGACCCAAAAATTAAAAGCCCCAAGATAGACACACTTGGGGCTTTTAAAGAGGCTCAGCAAAAGACAATACGCCGAGCCTATAGTGGGTAAACTACGATTTTAGAATCGGTAGCTTCCACCAAACGTAATACGTCTGTCTGGGAACCCAACAAAGCATAGAGGGCCTGTTGGGCTAACGCAGTGTTGGTCAATACGCTCTTCTGTTAAGTTAACAACCTCAACACCAACATTGAAGTTATCAGTAACATCGTAACTAATACTGGCATTCAACTGACCACGATCACGAGTCCACACCGGGAAGCTCAATGTACTACTTCCACTTGTGTTGGCTCCGCCACCAAAGTCGTTAGTACGAAAGGCTTCACGCCATGTGTATCTCATGCGAGCAGAAAGACCATACTTTTCATAGAACAACGTGATGTTATAAGCGTCTTCAGAGAAATCTAACAAGCCTCTTGGAATACTCACGTCACCAAGTACTTGAAAACCCCTTCCTGACGTTGTATCAACAATGGAGCCACCAGAAAAGTCTTGAATCGTATAATTGGCTATCAAACCAAAACCCGAAGCCCAACCCAATTGATCTTCATAACCGGACAAGTCGTATTGGAAGGCTAGCTCAACACCCGTTTGAGTGGTTTCATCTGGGTCGTTACCTGGTCTAGTAAAATCAACACATAAACCTTGAGTATCTGGGTCACCCAGCACTTGAGGCCTTACTTCAGGATTAAAGATACCACCACCTGGGCAACCAGGGTCAGTCTCACGGCCTAAACCACTGGGGCTGGCGGGATTAGGAACTAAGAGCGCGCCCTGAAAGTCTTGGCCAAAAATATTAGTCCGTTCTTTTCTAAAGTAACTAATACTGGCAACCGCAGCTGGCGCAAAATACCATTCGGCCGACAAGTCGAATGAATCAACCTCTTCAGGCTCTAGCCCTGGGTTACCCAATTGCACAACTGAGTTCTCAGCCTGAGTGAATGAGAACCCTGTACCTAGATCGTCGAAATTAGGTCGACGTATGTCAGAGCCATAACCAAATCGAATGATCAAGTCGTCTCTCACGTTTGCCACTAGGTTTAAGCGAGGCAATAGAAAATCGTATTCGCCGCGAGTTGATTGCAAAACTCTGTTCCCGTTGGCGTCTTCTGGACCAAAACCAATGGACTCAACGTCGGTTTCGATGTAACGAACACCTAAGTTACCGCTAAAGATTCCGTAATCGAAATTGGCTTGAGCGTATAGAGCCGTGGTTTCTTCTTGAACGTCATAAAACGCATTTTGATCAGACTGAAGGTTCAGAATGTCTGGGCTTTCAGGGTCGTGTTGTATTACCGCGTTTTGCAAAATGGCTAACGTGCCATCTGGGTCTGAAAATGAACGATCTGGGTCAACCAAAAGGAAATTTTCAATAAATAAGCTTCGACCATCCGCCGCGTTGTAGTTACTCGGCCCTGCCACTAACAAATCCGCAAACAGCGTTCCGTTAGGGCTATCAACCAGTTGACTAAAGCCACCTATTCGATCTTCAACATCGTTAAACACGCTGGAAGATTCGTTATATCGAACACCAACATCAAACGAAGTCAACGCGCCAAACTCCAAGTCATGACTGAAATCAACTCGGAATGCGTTCTCTTCATTTTCAGTCGTATTTCGACCCACAATCACTTGATCTAATACGACGTTTGCAGGGTTCAACAGATCTTCTGGTGAAGGCGCAAACGGAGAATCAAAGTTGATTCCCCACGACAAAGAACCGCCCGACAAATCGTATCGAAATGGCACACAGTTATCATTACTGGTGCCATCAAGTGGGCAATTCGGGTTGATGAAATTCAGCGTGGTCGATAGATTTGGGTTCACCGTGTCAGCACTAGAAGCAGACACTTGGGCGCTTAGCTCCCATTTTTCATCTTGCCACTCGCCACCAAGAATAAACACTTCACTGTCGGTAATACGAGCCCCTGTTTCGCTTGAAAACCTCAAGTTAGGATCATCGTCATCTATGCCTAAGTTAGGCTCTAAAACACCCACTAACGCGGCCTGCAATGTGCCTGGGCCGACACCGAAATCAACGGTTTCGAATTGCGTGGGGATGCTGGTTGTGAAGTTCCGCAGGGCACTCACCCCAGAAGCTTGAAGTCGGTACTGATCCCGGCTTCGCTCTTGCTCATTGATGATGGCATCAAAATACAATTTCAAATTATCGTTCGGCGCCCACTCAAAAGTTGTGGCCAAATTGGTTGTTTCGAAATCGTCGTTCTCTTGCTCTTGAACAAGAAACTGAATACCTTGATATTGAAAAGGAGCGCCTTCTGGTTGAGAAAGGTTATCGCGGTCAGCACGTGGGCGAAATGACACGGCCTCCTGCTCTGTGTAGCTACCACTTATCACAACGCCAAATTCACCAGCGTCGGTAGACCATTTATCACCCCAAGCGGCCGAAAACCTAGGTTGAATACCCTCAACACTTAGACTGCTGTCTTCGCCTTGCAAACGAATTGCGCCAAGAGTTTCGGTTAGCTCCAAAGGACGAATCGTTCTTAGGTTAATGGTTCCACCCACTGAACCTTCAATTGTTTTTGCTTGTGGTGCTTTAATAACCTCAACCGCTGAAATAATTGAAGCATTAACATCTTCAAAATCGATGCCGCTGCGACTCGGACCCGAACCCACAGTTGAAACGCCATTAACCTCAATTCGGTTTGCGTTTGTGCCACGTATTTGCACTCCGGTACCGATGCCCGCTGTACGAGTAATCTGAATACCGGTAATATTTTCTAACACTTCGGCTAGGTTTTGATCAGGCAGCTTACCAATGTCTTCGGCTATGATCACTTCTTTTAAATTAACCGCCGCTCTTTTTTCATCAAGTGCGCCTTGTAAAGAAGAACGAATCCCGCGGACCACAATCTCCTCTAAAACCTCGCCTTCTGAATTTTGCCCGTAAGCCAATTCTGAACCCGCAAGGCAGGCACCAACCATCAACGCCACTGGCGTCATTTTTTGAAAACTCATGATACTCTTAGCATCATTTTTGTCTTTTTTTGTTATTCTACTCTTCATCTCATCCTCACATCTATACTCATTTTAGTTTACATATAAATCACTTACCTAGCCAGCCAACCTCCGTCAACAGGCAGTGTAATACCATTCACATAATCGGACGCTGAAGACGACAAGAACACAACTGCCCCTCCAAGATCCGACGGATCACCCCATCTTCCAGCCGGTATTCTCCCCAATATTTCCCGATTGCGCTGCTCATCTTCCCTCAGAGCGGTCGTATTATTTGTGGCAAAATAACCAGGAGCAATGGCGTTCACATTCACTGACTTGCCTGACCACTCATTTGCCAAAATGCGAGTCAGCCCCATAACACCCGACTTCGAAGCGGTGTAAGATGCCACTCTAATCCCTCCTTGAAATGATAACAAGGAAGCAATGTTAATAATTTTAGCTGATTGATTGTTCTCAATTGCCTTATTCGCAAATGCTTGCGATAGAAAAAAGACACTTTTGAGGTTGACGTCCATAACGTCATCCCAATCGGACTCATCAAAGTCCGACGCGTCATTTCGGCGAATAATCCCTGCGTTGTTCACTAATATATCAAGATGGCCTGCATGCTCGTGTGCTTCATCAATCACACCAGACAAAATGCCTTTGTCGCCCAAATCGGCTTTAATTTCGTACGACTCACCACCCAAGCGCGCTATTTCATCGGCGGTTTCAGCACAAGAGGATCGCCCCACCAGCACAATTTTGGCGCCAGCATTAGCTAGGCTCACAGCCATTGCCTGACCAAGCCCAGTATTAGCACCCGTTACCACAGCCCACTTAGAGGCCAAATCAAATGGATTTTTTATCATTCATCACCAATCATTAAATTAGATTAAGACCATTGTAACCACAGAGACATCGATCTTTTAAAGCTTTCTTGTTTTCACCAACACATCAAGGTTAGACACATTGATTGATAAACTTTTCGTACAGTGTACTTTTCTGAATATTATTTTAGGTAACCGGTGTCATATTATAGTGAAATAATTATAAAAACAACATTTCTTTGATGAAAAAACGCACGCTATATGCTTAAGCGTCTCAAAGTGAACCATATCAAGCAAGGAGTGTTAAAATGGTTTAGTAGCGTTCTTTTAGCACGAATCAAAGCCCCACTTCAAACAGACCCATTAATCATATCGAGCAACTTAATTGAAAGACTATACGGCGGTCAACTTGAGTTACACAAGGCAAAACTCAATGCCTATCACCCTCCCTAAAAACAAACAATTTTTAACATGTCACTGCCCCAAAAGGCAGCAAAGCCACCATACTTAACAACCACCGTCTAAAGACGGTGGGTTAACCAATAGGACTGAAAGTCCATATCATCGGCTAAAGCCGATTGCCTAACTCTCAACGTCAAAATTATCATCTGGGTTTCTCTCAAAATGATGTTCTAAATATTCTCT
>CALJWL010000044.1 GCA_937974565.1 uncultured Arenicella sp. | reverse complement strand
AGCGTGTATTCTGGTATAACTACGAAGTAAGTTGCTCATATCATTGAGTTTTTTGGCGAAAAAGTAATGATAAACCTTCTTGGCTAATGAGCAACTCGCTTTTCAATTTACAGAATCAAGTCCTAAATGCACCACGGGTGAATTACTATTTATTTTCGAATTAGAGGAATTGCCCCAAAACCGTCTTGCCTGTAGACAGTTGTTTCAAAAAAACCGGCATTATATTCTCTAAAAAATTGCCCTTTACAAAAAGGGCTCGATTCAACTACCCCAGCAGGAGGTGCATCAGAGACTAAAACAGGAATACTCACTCCGTTTTCATTTAATGAGTTAGAACAATAGTTCTTCGGATCTATTTCGATTTTTAATTCGTAATCTTTTTTTGCCTCAGGAATGAACGACAAAGAATAAGTGCAAAATTTTGAACCTTTACTTGCATAAATAGATATCACAAAAGGTTTATTGGGTTGTATATGGTGAATATTACTTGGCGAACGGAACGTGCCATCTACTCCATCCATCCTTCTGCGATCAGTGCAATCTTGATGTGTGACATATGTTTGTAACATACCTACATTTAGAGAACCCGATGTTACTTTTAAAAACGCTCTATCAGTTGAATCGTATTGCTCATAAGGCTTTACAACCAAAGATGCGCAACCGCTAAATACAATCATCAAATAAAAAGCCAAGGCTAATCGCAATGCTCCGTTAAAAATTGAATTAAAATTCATTCTAGCTATTATCCTTTTTCATCTATTTGGATTATTTCTTGGTTGTTTATTTTAGGTCGTTAGGTCGAGCATGTGTCCGCTTTGAGTATGATTCTGCCTTTTTGACAAGTAAAGCCTAATTGTCAGACTTCATCTAACCTCAATTTTTGTAGCGCTAGATCGAGTTCAAGCTTATACATTGAAGTGTATATAACCCTTTGATAAGGGTTACCGAATTGTATGCGGTGTGAACGTTAATAGTTTATTAGTGATGTTTGCATTACTGACGCCTCCAAGTTGGTAGTGTTCAAAAGTCTCGTGGCCACTTACTTTTTAGCGTCTATTTTTTTAGCCGTAATTATCGTTAGGCTCCCCGAATTGACCGTTAAAACAGCATTGTGATAATGATTTGTGAAGTAGTGGTTTTTCCCCTTGGTTTCAATTTTTTCCAACGGTGTTGAAATTAACACATTCTTTAAAAAGGCTTCTAATTCACCAGTAGATAGATCAGATAATTGTAGGTTTCGCTTTATTCTGACCATACCCAACTCAGTGTTTTGAAAATTCTCACTTATATTCGTCTTTAATTGGTGATTCATATCGTATTAACCTTTCGATAAAGGGGGGGTAAACCGTCTCATGCAGGGGCTAACCCTAGAGTGAATGTGCCCAATTTGTTAGGCACTTACCGCCCACCCGAAACTTCGATAAAAGAACCGGTGGTATAGCTAGACTCATTTGAAATAAGCCACGATATTGCCGACGCCACCTCTTCAGGCTGGCCACCTCGCTTCATCGGTAATGTGTCTTTTAATCGGGCTACTCGATTTGGTTCGCCACCAGACGCGTGCATGCCTGTGTAAATAAAGCCCAGACGAACACAGTTTACTCTAATGCCTTCATCTAGACCAAGAGTTAATGTATCTATTGCTCCTTTCGAGGCTGCATAATCGATGTATTCTCCAGCAGCGCCGATCCTTGATGTGGAGGAAGAGACATTAACAATGGCCCCTCCCTGACCACCATATTTAGTAGGCATTCTGATGACGGCTCGTTTGCAGCACAAGAAATAACCTGTCACATTAGTCATTAAGACTTTGTTGATTCTCTCGTGTGAACAGGCATCGAAAGTCAAAAATAATCAATGAAACTGGGTGAGATATTACACCCAATTTTAATATGAACGGTACCCCTTGGGTATGGCCAAGATGGGGTTATTGCTGTTTTAAGTTGCTATTGAGTCCGAATTCTTACACCTAAAGCCTCGTCTAACCTTGAGGCTTTAGTGAACGTGTTTCGAGTTCCAAACCAAATCCACTTGTCACCTTTGTGAATGCCTGCGGCTTCTGTGTTAAATGACCAGGGGCCTCCACTATCACCACCGACGGTGTTGTCATTATCCATTGCCACAAGCTTTTTAGCTTTAACACCGTCACACGCTCCTTTTGAGCCTTTTTGTCTAACACTGGTTGAGTACACCAAGTCGCACGTACGAGTTCCTGTCATGCGGCTATAGACGCAATAGGTATTGTTTACGCTGTATGACGTTTCTCTTGAATTAACTTCACGAAGGTCTGTTGGGCTTGCCCAATATTCGGCTAATTCGAAATGGTTTGAACTTTTCCATTCAACGTCTCCATGGTTACCGCAGTGTTCTCCTCGATGAAACAAATCAAAATCATCTTCGGGGCTTTCCGCATCAAATGTGTCTATACCGGTGCAGTGTGCGGCGGTTGCAATTCCATGCCGCTCATCAGAAAGCCGTTCTACACTAAAACCACTGGTGCAAACGGCTGTTGAACTAGAGACTTGCCGGCCACCTCGTGCATGTTCATCAACATCAATTGGTTGTTTGGTAAAAGTCAGATAAATTCCACGAGGGTCTATTTTCTCCGATAAAAGTTTCTTAGACATAGGGTCTAAATAGTTTCCATCGAATTTCATATTATCGGGGTTTTTTGGCATAGGTGTTTCAGGAAATTTTTCGGAGGCTGGAAGAGACACTAATATCACATCGCCAGGCAACAGTGCTGCGCCCATACCATCAAAGCCTTTCTCTTCAAGAGCATCGCTTATTAAGTCCATCCGACGTTCTTGCTCGGCTATTGAGTATTTCATTTGGTCGATTATCTGAACTTTCATGTCACTTTTATTCATGAAGTTCTGCACCATTTCCTTAATCTGTGGTTGCGTTTTTCTCTTTATCCACACGGTTGCGGCTTCCCCAGGCCGGCTTCCCATTGCGGACCCAGCAAAAGTATCGGCATGTTTGTTTTCTAATTTAAATACAAGATTGCCAAATTTATCTTGGTTTTTTAGGTGCTGTTTTGTTTCTTTGAGGTCCCAACCAAATTTTTCGGCAATTAACCAGCTGTCAATTTCGAATCCTTTCTTCTGGTCTGTGGGGGCGTATGGGTGGTGGCTGTGTGGGTGATTCTCTTTTGTGTTTTTAACTTCCTTATCGATCGGCTCCGGTTCTGGCTGCCCTTGAGCGCTTAATGTGTGTAGCACACCAAATGACAGGGCTAGCCAGATTACTGCGTTCGTTTTCAAACCGTTATAAGTCATTTTAATACTCCTTTTCGTATTATGTTATGTGTCTTATTGTCCAATGTTAGGGCTGTATCTTTCCAAGATAAGCCCAGCTTTCCTAAAAATGCTATGGTTTAATATACGGAACAGATCATGTTTAAACTTCCCCTATTTGGGTGAAATTTGTGATGGGATTTCCAACATAAGAATTCAGCTTTTTCCGCCTTAGTCGTAATATAAACGCAAGAGAAAGGACCCATTCAGGCTCTCAAGGGCCAATGATCGGCTTACTAAGGGTGCTTTGATTAGAACAAGCGCTCTAAATTAGCGTGTTTTCGTAGCCATGGCTGTCGCTTTACTGTAACCTGCGCGCTATTCTGCGGTGGGCATAGACTTTTTTCTACGAGCTCACATCCAATTTTGTGAGTTTCTGGAAACAATATCGAATGTTATTTAAAGACCTTGGCCTTGCCAAACCGATCCTCAGTGCTATTGATGCATTGGGTTATACCACTCCTTCTCCGATTCAAGAAAAGGCGATCCCCCCCGTTATTGACGGCCATGATGTTATGGCCGCCGCACAAACCGGAACAGGAAAAACAGCGGGCTTTACCTTGCCGATTTTGCATAACCTGGCGAGCAAAGAAAAACCCAAATACAATGGTAATCAGGTTCGCGTACTTGTGTTAACACCAACTCGAGAGTTAGCGGCCCAAGTTGCGCAAAACGTTAAAGAGTACAGTCAACACTTGAAAGTCAAGAGCGTGGTTGTGTTTGGTGGCGTGAGCATTAACCCTCAAATGCAGAAACTGCGCGGTGGTGCTGACGTTCTTATTGCCACACCGGGGCGATTGCTGGATTTACATAATCAGAAAGCAGTTCAGTTCGACAAACTGGAGGTTCTGGTGTTGGACGAAGCTGACCGCATGCTGGATATGGGCTTTATTCACGACATTAAACGAATCATCAAATTGTTGCCCAAAAAGCGACAAAACTTGTTGTTTTCAGCAACATTCTCAAGTGAAATTAGAGAGCTGGCTCGCACCATAGTGCATAAACCAGTCGAGGTGTCAGTCACTCCACCAAATAGCACCGTCGATGCGGTGCAACAGAGCTTGATTGCGGTTGAAAAGTCAGACAAAACCAAAGTGCTAACTCGTTTGATTGAAGATAATGATTGGTTTCAAGTGTTGGTGTTTTCACGTACTAAACACGGAGCTAATCGATTAGCTAAACAATTGGAAAACCGAGATATTCACGCCATGGCAATCCACGGCAACAAGAGCCAAGGTGCCCGTACGCGTGCGCTTGCTGAATTTAAATCAGGCAAGCTAAGAGTGTTAGTGGCAACGGACATTGCGGCACGAGGCATCGATATTTCTCAACTTCCACACGTTGTTAATTTTGATTTACCTAATGTAGCCGAAGATTATGTGCATCGCATCGGCAGAACGGGAAGAGCCGGTGCCAGCGGTGAAGCTGTGTCCTTGGTTAGTCATGATGAACATAAGCAGCTTCTGGACATTGAACGGTTTATCAAAAAGCTGATTCCCCGAGTTCAATTGGATGGGTACGAACCCAGTAATTCATTGCCTGAATCAAAGGGTGATTTCCGCGATAGGAAACCGAAAAAACCAAAGAAACTCAAGCCTCAGTCTGATGGGGCTGGTAAGTCGGCCGACCGTGGTAGGAATAGTAATGCGAATAACGAAAATAAAGGCCGTAACCGGCGAAAAACTAACAGGCCTGATCCGGCGTCAAATGATAACCAATCAGCTAAACGGGTAAACCGTTCGAAGAGCGCTTCACGAAACACCAGTGCTAATGGCTCTGATGCAGGTCGTAAAGCTGGCGACCAAGGCGACTCTCGGAGAAGCAAAAAAGCTGATTCAAATTCGTTTTCTGGTGAGCAAAAGAATAAGCGTAGAAGTGGTAGAACGGCTTACTCTGGTGGTAAGCCTTCTGGCCCAAGTATTGGTTAGAATTTACGTAAACACCTCAAAATTTCTAAATAGAATAACCGCTGATTTAGCAAGTCAATCCATTTCATATTTAGCTCATGCGTATTATTGTTGATTTCTATAAACGCCTTTCGACGCTTCAACGCAGCCTAATCAGTGCCTTGATCGGTTTTGCGTTCTATGGGGCATGGGCGATATTTGTTAACTTTATGCACGGGAAAGAATCGGCGATTAAGGCAGGCCTTGTGCAAGGGGGTTACAGCTTTATTCTGACCTTTTTTATGACTTTGTTGCTTGAGGCTATTTATCTTCGAGCGCTTCATTTTCTTAAATCGGAGCTTGCCGCTATTGTTATCACGGTGGTCACATCATGTACCATCGTGTTTTCTGGCTCTTGGTTGGTTAATTATTTATCGGGTACACCGGAAATTTTTAATACAGTCATCCTTGGGTATATATTCGGGGGCCTGTATTCGATAGCTTATACCATTGGTTTGGCTAAAGAAGGCTGGGGGCTGAATCATAAAGCATCGGATAGAAGGCGTTAATAAACGCTTTAATCACTCACATATGAAGGTCTCTTTAAAGAGGAAGGCCAGTAAAGGTTATGTATGCTTCGTTGGGTTTTCAATAAATTCATGGCGGTGATTGCCCCCCATTGTTGACAGCCCTTAAATGTTTTCTAAGCTTACAATTTTCAATTAATTTTTAAATTATGCTTTTTATCTAATTATGTCTATTGCGCTGATTATCTTTTCCGTGTATTCGATTGCGATTTTGCAGATGCATTTTCGTGGAAGCGTGCGCTTCCCTATTGCACGCCAATTATTGACCCACACTAATTATATGGCTCCTTATAACTTGTTGATGAACACATTTTCTAAGTTGCCTAATACCCCTTTCTTAAATTGTGATGACATCGATGGGCTGTCGCTGCTAAGAGAAAACTGGGAGACAATTCGAGACGAGGCGGTAGTGTTATCAGAACAAGGGGCAATTAAAAAGTCTGATAAGTTAGATGACGCCGGTTTTAACTCGTTTTTTAAATACGGATGGACGCGTTTTTATCTAAAATGGTATGGCGATACTCTGCCGTCAGCTCAACGTGATTGCCCTAAGACCGTCGAATTGCTCTCTAAGGTACCAGAAGTTAAAGCGGCGATGTTTGCTAAACTCCCATCGGGTGGCTTACTTAATCGGCACCGTGATCCATTTCCGGGCTCACTGCGTTACCACTTAGGCCTATCGACCCCGAACCATGATGATTGCTTCATTTTAGTTGACGGTCGTAAACACGTTTGGCACGACGGCAAAGATGTGCTGTTTGACGAGACTTTTATTCACGAGGCACACAACAAAACAGACCAAGATCGTATCATTTTGTTTTGTGATGTTCGTCGACCCATGCGTGTTAAAGCCATGGATCGCATTAATGATTTTATGAGTAGAACCGTGGCCAAGGCATCGGCTACTGGTAATGAACCCGGTGAAGAGATCGGTGTGCTAAATCGAGCTTTTTCCAGACTGTATTCAATTAGAACCGTGTCTCGAAGAATCAAGAAATGGAATAAGCCCGTTTATGTGGCCGGTAAATATACGTTATTTCTAGGCGTTCTCTATCTGGTCTTTTTAGCCTGAGAAAACAGGAGCTTATCTTAATGCAAAACGATGTGTGCGGATCAGTGGTGTCTAGGGTAGGGCGTATGTCACGAATTATTCAGGCCAGGGCATAAAGGTTACCATTAACAATAAAAAGGCCGCTACGATTCGATCATAGCGGCCATTATTATCAGCGAACTAAAAGTTTAGAACTCCATTCCCACTTGAACGTATAGGATGCGCCCGCGTGGATCGTGAGTTCTTGCTTCAAAGCCACCGTTAGTAAACACTTGTGGTGGGTCTTCATTGGTTAGATTAGTAACACCCAAAGTCGCATTCAGCGCTTCGTTAAATGTGTAGTTAAGCTGGGCGTCTACGGTGTTAAACGAGTCAACCTCAAGGTTGTTTTGATCGTCCGTGAAACTGTCAACACTGCGGTAAGCCAAGCGCGCACTGATATTTTGTGTTGCGTAATTAATACCCACCGTATACTTGGTTTCAGGCGTTGGGCTGCCAAAATTGGTGAAGTTACGGTTACCAGCACCGTCAACAAAGCCCGCTTGCGGGTCGATAATGTCGTAGTTAAATACCTCAGTTAAATCGAAGAAAGGCGAGAACGTACCCGCGTTGGTATCAAACGAGTATCGTACAGCAATGTCTAGGCCATCGGTTTCGATGCTGGATGCGTTAACGAAATCATTAAATACAAATAAAATTGTGCCGCCCGGGCTGCGAATAACATTTGGCCCGGTCGGGTTAGCGTTGACAATCGCTTGTTCGTTGGTCTGAATGATTGCATCAGTAAATTCAAAGTTCCAGTAATCAACGTCGATTGATAAATTTTCCGCCGGTGAGAATGACACACCAAAGTTCAGTGCCTCACTCTCTTCTGGTTGGATGTTGCGCGTACCTGACGTGGGAGCTAGAGAGCGTACCGCAGCGAAAGCTGTGCCGCCCAATGGATCGACAATTTGCCTTAAGCTGGTTAGCTCTCCGCCGGTTTGGAATTGACTAGGGGCTCTGAAGCTGGTTGAGTAGCTGGTACGGAATGCGAGATTATCCGTAGGCCGGTATAAAAGAGATACCTTGGGGTCAACCGTGTCACCGATACTGCCACCGTAATCTTCATACCGAATTGCACCAGATAAATCCAACGTGTCAGTTAAGGGAATCAAGGTTTCAGCAAACAGCGCTACGACGTCACGATCATCAGCGAAGTCAGGCCCGCCAATAATGAAGGCAAAGCCATCTTGATTCGAAATGGCATCGTCTAGATCACGAGAGTAATCTTCACGTCGGTATTGAGCCCCGACCGCAAGCCCGATTTCCCCTGCGGCAGTAGAACCGATTGTGCCGTTGAACACAGCATCAAGAACCACGAGATCCGATTGCGAGTCAACCACTTGAGTATCAATAATGAAATCCAGCAAGGCTGGATCGTTTGGTAGCACGTTAAAGCTGGTTGCAAATGGGTTGAAGAATTGGCATGGACCTTGGCCTGGTACACCGGTTGCAACATCACAGCCGGCACCGCCCAAACCACGTAAAGCATTTCCAAAGCGAGAAGTGACCGTATCTTCGGTTCTCAACAGGTGATCATTCGAACCGTAAGTTGCACCAATGTCGTATTGCCAATTGTTTGAGCCAAACAGTGAACCACTTAATTCAGCGCTCACCCGAATGGTTTCAGAATCAACGCTGGTGGGAGACGCTGTGCCACCATTGCCGCTAATGCGGCCGAGGAAAAGAGCAGTGCCCAGCGCCGAAGGAAATACATTGCCTGGGTTGTTGGAGGGCACCACCGCACTGCCTAATTGAAGGAACGGGAATGACGGTGAATTGCCTCGGCTCGCGTCATAATCGGCATAAGAAACTTCGGCTCTGAATTCGCTGCCGTTGCCAAAGTCATGGGTTACAGAACCAAACAGGTTGACGCGTTCTTCTTCAGCGACAAGGGTAAAAAAGTCACCAAAGTCAAAGCCACAGGTTCCTGCTCGAAACGGTAGGCCTGCTGCGTCTAACAATGGCTGCGCGCTAGCAACTGGGTTGGCTATGCCTCCTTGAGACTCGCAGCCGGTTGGATCGATAAGTGGCAAAGCACCCCCGGCAATGCCTGTTAAAAAGAAAGAGCCTGGGTTGCCTAGTATGGAGCTGTCGTCTTGTGGGCGACTAAAACGTCTTTCTGCGGTGCTGAGTGGGCTACGATCAAAGTAGCTACCTGCGATTACAAAGTCAGTATTACCAGATCCCCAACCGAATTTAGCTTCAATGTTGGCATCGTTTTGATCGCCTTCGCCGTCAAGAGTCGCAAGGCGCACGTTCACAGCCGAGCCTTTAAAATCATTATCAGTAATAAAGTTAACAACGCCTGCAACCGCGTCAGTGCCATAAATGGCGGCCGCACCGTCTTTCACGATTTCAATGCGTTGCAATGCAATTTGTGGCACTAAAGCGTTGGTGTCGATAAAATTAACGCCGTCGTTGGTCAGTGAGCCTGATGTCACTTGGCGTCGACCATTCAGAAGCACCAATGTTGAGGCAACACCAAGGCCACGCAAGTTGAAATTTGAGGACCCAACAGTGCCATTTTGAGTAAAGGCATCTGGGTTGTTTTGTGAACCGTTGTTTATGGTTAAATTAGAGACGATGTCGGCAACGTTCACGGCACCGATCTCGTTGAGTTCACCCGCGCCAAGCACGGCTGTCGGTGAGGGGTTATCCGCTTGTCGTTTGCGGCTTAAATAGGTGCCTGTCACCACTATTTCTTCTAAGCTTTCTTCTGCACTGGTGTCTTGCGCTGACGCCGAAGTTGCGCTCATGCTCATAGCACAAATCAATAATGAGATGGCCGATTGTCTGGGAAATTTAGAACGTGGCTTTACTGGCTCACCAGGTTGTTGTTTGCTTGAACAAGGTTTGTTATCTGTCATTGCTTCTCCTCTGATGTTATTTGACTTAAAAATAGACGGATTGGTAGAGTGATACCCAAGATTGTTAAATACCTGTGCAAGATTGGATGACCTCTTTTGCGATAACCCTTTTTCGAAGTTTACCTGACACGAATATGGTAAGCGTGAAGGCTATATCATTTATTTCTTTAAGTTATGATATTGGGGTCTGGGAGAAGTGTTTTCTGGTTAATAAAGCCCTGGTAACCGTTTCTACCAGGGCTTTTGTCTTAGATCAGTTTACGCTCAGTGCTTCAGCACGTAGCAGGGAGTGTACTCGCCAGACAGTTTCATGCGTTTTTGTTTAACAAAACTCTCAAGTATTCTATCCAATTCATCCATAACCCCTGGGTCACCCTTAAGTTTAAAAGGGCCGTGTCTCTCAATAGATTCTATTCCTTGTGGCTTTACATTGCCTGCCACGATGCCTGAGAATGCTCTGCGTAAATCGGCCGCAAGGTCGGCCGCTGGTTGACCTTTGCTTAAGTTAAGGGCCGCCATGTTTTCATGGGTGGGTTCAAAAGCACCTTGAAAGTCTTGGTTTATCTTCAAAGACCAGTTGTAGAAGAAGGCATCATCCAGTTTGCGTCGATTTTTATAAACCTTCTTCATGGATTTATTCATTGCTCGTGCCACCTCTATTGGGTCATCAATGATAATTTCATACAAAGATTGCGCTTCAGAACCTAAGGTGTTGCCAATAAATCGGTCCATATCTTCAAAGTACTGTTTGCTTTTTTCTGGGCCAGTGAATATCAGAGGCAGTTTGATGCGATTGTTATTGTCATTCAACATCACGCCTAAAATATAAAGAATCTCTTCTGCGGTGCCTGCGCCGCCAGGGAAGACGACAATACCGTGTCCCAACCTGACAAACGCTTCAAGGCGTTTTTCAATATCAGGCATAATGATTAACTCGTTAACCACGGCGTTAGGTGCTTCTGAAGCAATGATGCCGGGTTCGGTGATGCCAATGAAACGTGAGTCCTCAATGCGTTGTTTTGCATGACCAATCGCGGCTCCTTTCATAGGACCTTTCATCGCACCAATACCGCAACCGGTGCATATGTCCAAGCCCCTTAATCCCAGTCGGTATCCTACTTCTTTGGTGTAATCGTACTCGTATTCACTTATTGAGTGTCCGCCCCAGCAAACAATCAGATTAGGTTGTCTGCGTGGTTTTAGTGCGTGCGCATTACGCAATGTTTTGAAAACCATGTCAGTGATTGATTCGTCTTGCTTTTCCCACAATTCGAACTGGTTTTGAATAAAAACAATGTCGCGCAACACGGCGAACAAGTGATTGCGGATGCCGGCAATCATGCGCCCATCGACGAACGCATTTTCTGGTGCATTCTTAAGTTTGAGTTTTACACCGCGTGCAGAAGAAACGACTTCAATGTCAAAGTCTTTGTGGGCTGCTAATAGCGCATGCCCGTCGTCACTGTTGGCTCCGGTGCTTAAAACAGCCAGTGCGCAATCTCGAAACAGTTGCTGGAATTTACTATCGCTGCTTACGCGCAATGCATCAATCTCACTTTTCGAAAGTAAATCTAAGGGTCCTTTGGGGCTAATGACGACGTCTGTCATGAGAGTTTTTTCCTCGTTCAATAATGGTTATAACGGGCATAAAAAAGGCCATCTTTAGGGATGGCCTTTTCAGTTAAAATTTAAGTGCCTTGCGCTGTATATTAACGCTCGCTGGCCGCTTTCTCAACCAGTAGATTTACGGTTTCAAACAGGCCTGCGTTGCCTGCATTCATGCCTTGGCTGGTCATATATTTACCGTCCACCACAATGGTTGGTACTCCAGTGGCACCAGATTGGCGAGATATCTTTGACGCTGCTCGAACTTTGGTGTCCACTTCAAATGAGTTAAACGCCGACTCAACCTGTTCTTCGGTTTTATCGTAATCGGCCAAAAATGCAACCAAAGAGTTGTAGTTGTTTACAGGCTTACGTTGTACGTGTATACGGCGGAAAAAAGCATCGTATGCGTCTTCGGGCACATTCAAGGCTTGCATTGTGTAGAACGCTTTGCCATGAAATTCCCAGCGTTTGCTAAAAATAGCTGGAATTTTCACAAACTCAGCATTGTCTGGTTTATTGGCTCTCCATTGCTTAATGGAAGGCTCAAGGGCAAAGCAGTGCCCGCAACCAAACCAAAATAATTCCGCAACTTCAATTTTATCACCAGTGCTAACTTTAAATGGTGACGCCACTGGCTTATAAGAAGAGTCACTTAATGACTGTGCATTGCTGTGTGTGATGGCAAAAGCCAATGAAAGTGCCGTGATTAAGCCGGCGGACAATTTCAGTGTTTTTGAGCGTAAAGACATGTTTTTTCTCTCGTTTAGTTAAACAGTTAGGGTAAATCCAGTTACCAACATCACCATACTGTAAAAGATTTGGCGATGAACCGGAAATTTAAATCAATTATAAAATGTCAAAGATGAACGTTAGCTTAACTTTTCAATTAGCTTGCCGTATAAACCTTCAAAACCGCCGTTGCTCATAATAAGTACAGAGCAATCGCCAGCACAAGATGAAATGGTATCAACTAGGGTGTCAAGCAAGTGATCAACATTGCTAAAGGTGGATGTGTTTTCATCTTGTAATTGTTGTATATCCCATTGCACTTGGTCATTGGCGTAAATAAAACTGGCGTCGGCTGCTTGTAAAGATTGTTTTAGTAAATGTTTGTGTACGCCTTGTTTCATGGTGTTAGAACGAGGTTCCAGTACGGCGATAATCATGCCATCGCCGACGTTGTCTCGCAATCCGTTAACGGTTTGTTCAATGGCGGTAGGGTGATGAGCGAAATCATCAAAAACCCGAATTTGCTGGCCGTTTAATTGTTCATCGAAGATTTTTTCCATGCGCCGCTTAACCGATTTAAATGCACTAAGCGAGTTAACGGCGTCTTCAACCTGAACGCCTACGTGATGGGCCGCGGCCACCGCCGCTAATGCATTTTGCATATTATGCTCGCCGATCAGATCCCATTGTGCTGAATATGTTTGGTGACGATAGGTGATTTCAAAGGCACTGGCGTCGTCCTCTAATTTTCTAACATGCCAATCGGCCGCGAGATTCATATCAAGAGTTCCAAAACTTTGAGTGTCACTCCAGCAGCCCATCGCGAGTACTTCATTGATTGCGGGTGAACCGGCGTTGTGTAAGATTTGGCCGTGACTGGGGATGGTTTTTATCAAATGGTGGAATTGCGCTTGAATGGCGGCTAAGTCGTGAAAAATATCGGCGTGGTCAAACTCTAAATTATTAATGACCAAAGTCCTTGAATGATAGTGTACAAACTTAGAGCGCTTATCGCTAAACGCTGTGTCGTATTCGTCGGCTTCGATCACAAAAAAAGGCGTGTCACCTAAACGAGACGATTCGCCAAAATTTTCAGGCACGCCACCAATGAGAAAACCGGGCTTAAGTCCATTGTCCTCCAATAACCAAGTCAATAGGCTGCTGGTGGTGGTTTTGCCATGAGTGCCAGCCACACTAAGAACCCAACAGTCTCGCAGTACGTTGTCACCCAACCATTGTGCCCCTGAGGTGTAGACAATGTTGGTGTCCAATACATGCTCTAACTCTGGGTTGCCTCGGCCTATGGTATTGCCAACGATTACGATGTCGACATTGTCGGGCACGTTTTGCGCCCGATAGCCCTCAAATAAACGTACACCCAAAGATTCCAACTGCGTACTCATGGGAGGGTAAGTATTAGCATCGGAGCCGCTGACTGTATAACCCAACTCTTTGGCTAGACGAGCAACGCCCCCCATAAACGTGCCGCATATACCGATAATATGAATGTTGTTTTGCTTAGAGGGCATGTATCACCATCGCTCTTTAGAGCGTCAGAAGGGCTGGGTTAGCTGGGCAGGTTTGTTTCTGTAATGTTTACTGGAAATAAAGTGAGGGCGACTAAGGCCGCCATCATTCCAATACCTATAAAAGAAAACAGCGCTCTGGGAACACTGTAATCTAATGATTCAGTAGCCACTCTGATTGCGCACGATATTTTTAAGCCCAAAACCACAAAGCCCAGTATTCCAAGCCCGGGTATCTGAGCGATAAGAACATTAGCTAAGCTCAAAATGAGCGATGCGCCGAAAAAGGCAGTGGCCGCTTGTATAAACCGAGTTTGCAGTTGCTTTGCCGCAAAAAAAGAATAAAACAGAGCGGTAAAAATAACTGAATAGACTATAGGAATGCCAAGTGAAATGTGGTTTATCGTCGCACCTTCGAGTTCTAAACCGTTGCGATTGACTAAAGAGATAAAGAAAAACAACGGCAGTGCGTCACCAATAATTGCCAAGGCGCAAATATTGGGATTGTATTCGATGTCTTTGACTTGGCGTCGATGAAGAATAAACTGTACCAGTTGATTTAAAATGATCATAAGAACAATAATATTTAGAAGACGTAACAGTAAATTGAGCTAAGAATAAACTGCTGCGCATGTTAGCATCCCATCCTTAAGATAAGAACAAAGATTAACAACTTACAAAGACGCATTAATGAATCACCTCATCGAGGAGCAGTATCAACTAACGGAATTAGAACCCATCATTCAAACGCTGTGCGAACAAGGCGGTTCAGTTTCTGTTGACACTGAATTCCTGCGCGAAAAAACCTACAATGCGAAACTTTGTCTGGTTCAGTTAGGCATTGGTGAGCACCAGTATTGTATTGACGTACTTAAGGTTGAAAATTTAGAGCCGTTGGTCAAATTATTTGTGGCGAGCAACGTTGTCAAATTGTTTCATGCGGCAAGGCAAGATATGGAAGTGATTTTGCAGACTCTTAATGTGCTACCCAACCCTATTTTTGATACCCAACTTGCTGCTGCTTTTTGCGGTGCTGATATGCAAATTGGTTATGGCGCTTTGGTGCAAGAAGTTACCGGAGTTGAGCTACCTAAAAGCCAGTCTCGAACGGATTGGACGCGCCGCCCCTTAACATCGGATCAAATTAAATACGCCGGTGAAGACGTGGCTTATTTAGAAACGCTATACCATCACACCTTAGCTCAGCTTAACTCCCAAGATAAGCTGTCGTGGTACGAACAAGAGCTTGAAAGTTATTACGATCAATCACTCTACCTGATAGACCCAGAATCAGCGTATCAGCGTTTATCGGGTGGAATGTTGAAAATAAAGCACCAATATTTACTCAAAAATTTAGCCAATTGGCGAGAATCAACAGCGCAAGAGAGAGACATCCCACGTACATGGGTGATTCGTGATGATAAACTTTACGAGTTAGCTCAGTCAGCCGTAAAAACCGAGGGTGATATTCTTGAATTAGGTGTCTTTGGCCGCAAGTCTGGCTCCTACTTAGCGCTGCAAGCATTAAATGTAATTAAAAGCACCAAAACGGGTGATGAAAAAATCTGGAGACGAATCGAGCCACTCACTAAGGCTGATAAAGCGTTTTGCAGCCGAATGATGAAAATGGTGTCGGTTTCTTCTGAAAAATTAGACGTCGCTCAAGCACTGTTGGCAACACGTAAAGACGTGGAATCGCTTTACCGTCACCGCCAGTCTAAGAAGTTGTTGCGTGGTTGGCGCCAAGAGTATATTGGCCAACCTTTAATGGAGTTTTTGGCTGAAGAAGGGGTTGTCTAACGCAATGTTCGTGCTATTTTCTGACTCTGAGAGATTTAAGCTCTATTCCTTATATAAGGCACGGCGATAAAGCTCTTGTATGTGTATCCATATAAAATCATAACGTTATATTGAGTTGGCTTTAAACCCATATTGGGAAATTGACGTAAATACGATGAGGTAATGTCATTCCCTTCGGTGTGTTTTTTGAGATAATAGTTATTAAATTAAGGTTAAAAACACACTAATGAAATATGGGCATCACGAGTTTTAATCGGAACGCATATCTCACTTTCCGGCTCTTTGTTACGGCTAATATTGATACGACTGATATAAAGTAACCTTTGGGATTGAAGCGCTGCTCTTGCTGCAAACACAAGTGCTTGCCCGTCGGGCGTAAAATTAAGTGGTCCGAACCTTCGACCCTCATTGGCGCTCATTCTAATTTTTGAAGAGGTGGCTTGAGAGATATTCACGCTGATCAACTCTTGAATACGACTGAGGCCATGAAAGGAATTTTCATTGTAATCAAAAACAATTCTTCGACTGTCTGGCGATATTAAAAAATCGCCAAACATGTTGAGTGTGACTGGGCCATTGAATAGTACCTTGGCAGGTTTGAGTGAACCATCACTATTAATATCCACACTGTAGAGCAATGCATCGTTGCTGAAATTATCGCTATCAGGCGTAAAAATAATGCTTGAATTATTAGGTAAAAAATCAAACTGTCGGACGTTAATAAATTCATCAATGGGTGCTTCAACCATGCTGATGGTGTTACTTAAAGCCGCTAAAGAATAGAATAACCGGTTAGGGCCTGAGCTTCTTGAGTCGAAAATAACCGCTTGTCCGTTTTTGGAAAATTTAATTGACGTCGTGACTTTATCTGAAAGCGTTCCGAGCGTTAGTTGTTCAACACGATTGCTCAGAGTAGATTTGATAACGCCATCTCGGGAAAACACCAACCGTGATGTGGGCGGATGTAATGCGAATGTTAAATCAGATGTTGCGAAAGGGGAAACTTCGATAGTGTTTCCATCTGATAGGGAGGAGGAAAACAAAGCGTGCTGAATGTCTTCTCCAGATCTATCATCGACCTGATAAATTACTCTTCCTGCATTTGAGTCGATTATAAACTCATTTTGGTTCGGGTCTCGGACAACGTCAGCTGCGTTTGGTAAGTCAAGGTTTAGCCTGACCACATCGCCAGTGCTTAATGATGCTGAGAAAATTTCCCTCTTATTGTCTACGTTTTGATCAGCAATATAAACGACGTAGGCATTGCTGTCGTCAATTTTAAAGTTAGATGCGACATCTCCGCCAGATATAATTGATTGATTGACTCTCTTTGGTATGCCACCGTTAATAGAGGTTTGAAATATTTCGAATCGACTTCTTACCAATTCGTCAGACAGATAAACTACGGTTTCTCCATTCGGAGAAATGGCAAAGTTTGAAATAACTACAAAATTGTCTGCCTGATTATTTAGTAAGGTCGACTCGCCACCACCTATTGGCACGCTTAATATCTTTTGTGTGAAATCGTTTGTAGGGTCGACCTGAATATAAACAACGTGGCCGCCAGTTGGCGAAATCGACCAAAGCCTGATTCTACTGCTTGCCTGTGTTGTTCGACTAATTTTAACCGGGGAGCCACCCGTTGTTGGAACCGAATATAATGCCGAAGTACGAGGTGAACCAAACTTTTCTACCTCATAAACTAACCAATTTCCGTCATCAGACAACGCGTGCTTGATCACATTTTCGTCGATACTAAGGGCATGGTTAACCTGCCTCGGTGGACCGAAAACATCATCTGATTCGTCGAGCGGCGCCTGTGCGGAGGTCGTATGTAGGCTAATGGTAATTAGGCAAGCAATGCTAATGGCCATTATGTTAAATATTTTCATAAATACTCTATAAAAATCATTATTGAGCGGTGTTGATTTAGTGTTGAAGCATGATTGTGCTAATCACATTTAAAAGCAATTCGGATAACAAGTATCAGCTTATTCTGTGTTTTGACAGATTCAGCTTCCATTCAGCAACACTATTATAAAGTGGCATCATCGAAATACAAACGATGATTCAGGAGTCACTTATGACACACACAAACATTAAGTCGAAAAACGAAAACGAAGCGGTTGTTATTGACGCGCCCCATGGCATGGTGAGTCTTAAGAAATTGGCCTTACCTTTGGCTGTGGCCAGTGTCGTTACTTTGATTTCTGTGCCAGTCGCAGCGAAAAAGTACCGCTCGTATACCAACGAGGCTTATGATTATGCCAAGGTGGTTAATGTAGACCCTGTTTACGAAACCTACCAAGTAAATAATCCTGTTGAGCATTGCTACGATGAACAAGTGAGGGTTAGAGGCGACCATCATCGAGATCGCCGATACAAGCGGCACGACAGTAAAACGCCTGAAATTATCGGTGGAATTATTGGCGGAGCCATAGGCAATCGCATCGGCAAAAAAGGAGGGGGTAAAGCCCGTGATGTTGCCACTGTTGTGGGAGCTGTGTTGGGTGGCAGCATTGCCAGAGATGTAAAGCATAACAATCGCTATAAAAATGAGCGTTATTATGACGACCGTTATAACACTCGATCTGACCGTTATGAGACTGTGCAACGATGTGAGACACGCGATTCGTACACAACGCGTCAGGAGTTGGTTGGCTACGATGTGACTTATAAGTACCGTGGTAATGTGTTTTATCGCCAGCTCGATCAACACCCTGGTGACCGAATTAAGGTTAAAGTTACCGTTGATCCGGTATAGAATAACTGTAAATTGACGTGCTAATACATAGCAAAGTCAGTTAATGCATAGTCAGCACCGCTGTAAAATGGGCCGTTGAAAAAAGCCTTTAACCAAGTATTTAAGAACCGTTGCTGGAGCCATGAATGTAAATGGCTTCAGCGCTCCCTTTAATCATGAACAGTAGATCAAAATGATGAAAAAGCACTCAGACAGTGTGGTAATGCTAAAAAGGTCGATGAGGGTCTTGTCACTGTTAGGTTTTCTGTTGAGTTCAGGGGTAAGGGCGTACCAAGTGCCAGTAGGTATTGCAAGTAATGAGCTTATGAGTGATGGTCGATACGCAGTGCCGTTCGGCTACCAACAGACTTACGCACAAAATCGCACGAATAAACCAAAAAGAGAGATTCGCAGCAAAAGTGAAGTGGTTCGAGAAATCAAACAGCGTTATAACGCTAACGTGTTAAAGATATCGCTTAACAGTAAAGGCACGGCCTACAACGTTCGTGTGTTAATGCCTAATGGTCGAGTGCGCCAGATTACTGTGAGCGCATTGAGATAAGAACGAAAGGCCGTGATAGCAAATACGATTGCTCACTAATCCAGTCTGCTCGGCCCTAAGGAGTCAACATGAGAATATTAATCGTCGAAGATGAGCCTTCTTTACAACAACAGCTTGCCGACAGCTTACGTGAGCAAGGTTATGTTGTTGACACGGCCAGTGATGGAATAGAAGGCCTGTATTTTGCTCAAGAATACCCCATTGACATGGCCATCGTTGATTTAGGTTTGCCCAAACTCGACGGCGTAGTGTTGATTAAAAAGGTACGTGAACAAGGCTTGTCGTACCCCATTCTTATTTTAACGGCGCGCAACCGCTGGCAAGAAAAAGTCGAAGGCTTGGAGGCCGGTGGCGATGACTATTTAACCAAACCCTTTCACTCCGAAGAATTGCTCGCCAGAATCAAAGTTCAATTGCGGCGTTCGGTGGGGCTTGCTGATAATTCACTGGTCTGTGGCCCCATTAAAATTGACACGTCGGCCAAACAAGTTTTCCTTAACGAGGCGTCGGTCACCATCACCGCGTATGAGTATCGCTTGCTGTCGTATCTTATGCTTCACACCGGTAAAGTGTTGTCCAAACGAGAACTGGTTGATCATATTTATGAAGAAGATGATGACCGTGACAGCAACACGATTGAAGTGTTTATTCGGCGTTTAAGAACCAAACTTGATCCCGACGGAACGTTGAAACCGATTGAAACTCAGCGTGGTCGAGGCTACCGGTTCAGTATTCCTCGGGATAATCCGTAAGTGCTTGTGTTCTTATATTTAAGCACGTCTGCTGCATTGCTGAATTAAATAATTCACGGAAATCGGGTTTGTACTCACTTCGTCGTCGACTTTTAGCCTCAGCCACATTGTTACTGCTCGTGTTTTTGGGGGTGATGGGGTTTGGCCTAAATAGAGCGTTTGAACGCAGTGTTTTGAGTGCGGCTGAAGATACCCTTCGAAACCAAATACTGCTGCTTATTTCAGCCGTTGAAGTGATTGATGGTGAGATTGTGGCGCCGCAAGTTTTAGCCGAGCCAAGACTGCTGCAACCCGATTCAGATATGTTTGCGCAAGTTTACGCTTTTAGTCCAGATCAGACACAAACGTTAATTTGGCGCTCGCCTTCGTTGCTTGATAGAACATTGCCAAAGCAACGCGGCCGCTTAGGAGACTTTAAGTTTGTCTCATCACGAGCCTGGCAAGGTATTACGATAAACACAACCACGCTTGCCGTTGAGTGGGAGACTGAGGGCGGAATGGTGCCTTTTGTGGTGCAAGTGGCCGAATCCAACGTTGTTTATCAACGTCGATTAGCGCGATATCAAAGGCAGGTCGGATTGTGGTTGGCGTTTTTTGGCGGCGCCTTAGTCGTACTTTTGTTGGGTATATTGGGTTGGTCGCTTAAGCCATTAGAACGCGTTCGCAGGCAAATTAATGAAATAGAAGAGGGCAAACGTCAGCGGTTTGATGAGGACTACCCAACTGAGGTGAGCCGCTTAACTCAAAATTTAAATCAGTTGCTGAATTTTGAAGAGCAACGAATTGAACGACAAAAAGAAGTCTTGGGAAATTTGGCTCACAGCCTTAAAACACCCATTGCCGTTTTGAAGGGGTTGAATTATTCGGAAAAGCTAAAATCGGAAACCAGTGAACAGCTTGCGGCGATGCAAACGATTATTGACTATCAGCTGCAAAGTGCCTCTGCCGTAGGGCGCCGCCGTTTTACGAAAGCCATCGACGTATCAGAATCCAGCCGACAAGTAATACGAAGCTTAGAAAAATTGCATCTTGATAAGGGGTTAGCTGTCACATTCAACTATCAAAAAGGTACGGTTTTCTATGGCGATCATGGCGATTGGATGGAAGTGTTGGGTAATTTATGTGACAACGCATTCAAATGGGCGGCCTCTGAGGTGTACGTTGATATTAGGCAAGTTGATCTGGGTGAAAATGCGTCACATAAAAAACCGGTGGTGATGACAATACAAGACGATGGGCCGGGGATTGACAAATCTCGTCGAGATGCCGTTTTACAACGTGGTGTGAGATTAGATGTTCAGACACCAGGGCACGGTTTAGGAATGGATATCGTGAAAAATATTGTCGATGCCTACAACGGCACAATCGATATTCAAGAAGCCGATTTGAAGACAAATAAAAACGATGAAAATAACCCAGCGTCGAATTCAAACAAAGGAACTAAATTCACCGTGCAATTGAATTAGAACTTTCAATATTGGCTCGTCGAGAGATTTTAGTAACTCACAATGCGGGTAGCGCAACGCCTAACCGCTGAAAATAGGGCAAGAGAGTAAGCCGCCCTTGTTAGAAAAAATAGTCAGTATCCATAAGACTAATTGAGTGTTTTTCGATATCGCTTTAGTATGATATCCACACAACGCAGGTTAACTGCAATAACCACAATACCAATAGATAACTAGTTATGGCGCTCCCTGAAATACTTAAAGATTTAACCATTCCGGTCATCGCGGCCCCTATGTTCATTGTTTCGAGCAAAGAAATGGTGTTAGAACAATGCAAGGCCGGAATTGTGGGTTCCTTCCCAGCGCTTAATGCGCGCGGAGACGGCCAATTTGAAAAGTGGTTGATTGAAATTACAGAAGAATTAGACCGTTACAACCAGCTTAACCCTGATAAACCTGCGGCGCCGTTTGCTGTCAATCAAATTGTATTTAAGTCCAACACACGATTGCAGGAAGATATGGCGCTGTGCGTGAAATATAAAGTTCCGATTATTATTACGTCACTGGGGGCGAATACTGACGTCAATGATGCGGCACATTCTTACGGCGGTGTTGTATTTCATGATGTCATTAATCAACGTTTTGCTCGTAAAGCGATTGAAAAAGGGGCTGATGGCCTAATTGCGGTTGCTTCAGGAGCCGGAGGGCACGCGGGTGCGCAAAGCCCATTTGCCATTGTGCAAGAAACTCGTGAATGGTTCGATGGCCCTCTGGCACTTTCAGGCTGTATAGCGACAGGCGACTCTGTGCTGGCAGCGCAAGCAATGGGGGCCGACCTTGGTTACATCGGTTCTGCATTTATAGCCACCAAAGAAGCGAACGCGGTTGACGCTTATAAGCAAATGGTGGTCGACGGCGATGCTGACGATATCGTGTACTCCGACTACTTTACTGGCGTAGCTGGCAATTATTTAAAGCCAAGTATTGCTGATGCGGGCCTAGACCCAAATAACTTGCCAAAAGGCGATATCAGTGCGATGAATAAACTGACCGATCAACAAAACGATGCTAAAGCGTGGAAGGACATATGGGGATGCGGGCAAGGCATTGGTGCCATTGATGAAGTTCAATCGGTGGCTGGTCGTGTAACTCAAATGAAATCTGAGTACGATGCGGCGCGGGAGCGTTTAGCGCTGTAATTAGCCAAAAGCCCTTTAAGTTTAATTGGCCACGGACTGTTCTTAGACAATAACCGTAAGTGTATTAACGTCATTGTTGTTAGCAAACCATATTCAAGGCTGCACCGTTTGTGTGGCCTTTTTGCTTTTGCAGCCTTAGTTTTGTCATAAACTTTCATTTGTCTGTCGTTTTAAGTAGACTTTTTGCCACGCAATTAAGCAACAAGCTAAGCTCAGCTGCCATAATGATTAGCAGTAACGGCTTAAATTAATCACAGATCACCATAGAAAGATCATACATAGGAGAAGAAGATGAAATTGGTAACCGCAATCATTCGCCCATTTAAGTTGGACGACGTGAAAGACGCTTTATCCGCGATGGGCGTAATGGGTATGACTGTTTCAGAAGTAAAGGGTTTCGGGCGGCAAAAAGGCCATACCGAAATCTACCGTGGCGCTGAATACGCGATCGACTTTATTCCTAAGACTAAAATTGAAGTGGCGGTGGCTGAGGATGTACTTGATAAAGTAGTCGAAGCGATTGTCGAGTCTGCTAAAGGAAATAAAGTAGGTGACGGCAAAATTTTTGTTACTAACTTAGACAACGTTATTCGTATTCGCACAGGCGAAACGGGCCCTGAAGCCATCTAGGGGAGAGCTTAAATTAAGACAAATTGACTGAAAAGCATCAAAAGAAAAGCGTAACGCAGGCGCCCAACGGCGGGAAAGCCTGAAATGTACTTAAATTTTCTACTTGCTCGAAGACAACAATGGTTGCTTATGAGCAGCAAAGAGAGAAAAATATAATATTTGAGGAAATCATGAAATATCTTAAACAACTGGCAATGGCGCTGGTGTTTTTCATAATGCCTATTGTGGCCCAAGCCAATGAAATAGATACTGGCGACACTGCATGGATGTTGACATCTTCGGCATTAGTATTGTTTATGTTGTTGCCTGGGCTGTCATTATTTTATGCAGGTTTGGTGCGCAGCAAGAACGTTCTGTCGGTATTGATGCAGTGTTTTTCCATTGCTTGTGCTATGTCTTTATTGTGGTTTGCTGTTGGATACAGTTTGGCATTCAGTGGCGATGGAAATTGGATCGGCAATTTGGATAAAGCGTTTTTAAATGGCGTAACCTTTGATTCCGTCGCGGATGGTACGGCCATCCCTGAATCCGTTTTCGTGGTGTTTCAGATGACCTTCATCATGATTACTCCGGCCTTGTTTGTCGGAGGTTTTGCTGAACGGATGAATTTTTCTGCCATGTTTTTATTCTCAATCCTTTGGTCCCTCATTGTGTATGTGCCTGTAACGCATTGGGTGTGGGGAGGCGGCTGGTTGGCTGATAAAGGGTTGTTGGACTTTGCCGGTGGCACTGTGGTGCATGTAACCGCAGGTGTGTCCGCTTTGGTTGCTGCTATGGTGGTTGGTAACCGAACTGGTTTTCCTGAGCGTCCAATGACGCCGCACAGCATGGCACTGACTGTTGCTGGTGCTGGAATGTTGTGGTTTGGTTGGTTTGGTTTTAATGGCGGTTCTGCTGTTGCTGCCGATGGTGGTGCCGGCATGGCGATGTTGGTAACTCATTTAAGTGCGGCGGCAGGCTCGTTAGCTTGGATGGCTATTGAGTGGATTCGTTTTCGTAAACCAAGTGTGCTAGGCATTGTCACTGGTATGGTCGCCGGGCTTGGCACGATCACACCAGCGTCTGGGTTTGTTGGCCCTATGGGAGGCGTTATTATC
The DNA here is from genome assembly GCA_937974565.1 of uncultured Arenicella sp. GTDB lineage: Bacteria > Pseudomonadota > Gammaproteobacteria > Arenicellales > Arenicellaceae > Arenicella. The sequence goes on along the minus strand of CALJWL010000044.1, from coordinate 22,877 downwards.
GGCCTTTGTGGCGGCACGCTGTGCTATTTTGCAACCCAATTGATCAAGAGCGTATGGAAAATTGACGATTCATTAGACGTCTTCCCAGTACACGGTGTGGGCGGGGCATTAGGCACAATTTTGGCGGCCGTATTTGTTTCACACTCATGGGGTGGTGCAGGGTACGCCGAAGGCATGAATCTTGGGTCGCAATTAGGCATTCAAGTGATTGGCGTCTTGGCAACGGGTGTTTATGCGGCTGTGGTGTCTTATGTGTTGCTCAAGCTTATCGGTGCCTTCATGCCATTGCGCGCTGACGCAGAAACCGAGCAACAAGGTTTGGATGTTACACAACATGGCGAAACAGGATACAATCTATAATTATCTAAGTTGCCCCTTGATAGAGGGGCCTACTATTTAGTTAGTAGATTAGTCAGTAGATTAATTTGTTGCGTGCGAAAATGGGTTTACCTTTTCGTACGTAAGCCTTATCAATAAAGAACTAGAAAGGGGGTTGGGTTGCCAACCTCCTTTTTTACACTATTACAGATAAACGATATTGAAACACTCAGCATTAAATATTGCTTGTGGCGTACTGCTACTAAGCTCAGTACTGACGCAACAAGTCGGCGCGCAAACAGCCACTACTTCGCCTGATTATTCGGCCGGTATGTCGGCTTATATGAATAACGACTTTGAAGCGGCTAGGTCTTATTGGCAACAAGCGGCAGCGGCTAACGATGGGCGTGCTATGTTCAATTTGGGTTTGTTGCACGAACGTAAGCGTGTGGCAGGTGCCAGTCAGGAGCTTGCTGACCAGTGGTTTAGTAAGTCAGGTGAGGCGGGTTACGCAGCGGCTGATTACCATCTTGCACTGAGGTTGCAAGCCAGAGGGCAAGATAATGATGCCAATCAGTTGCTGCACCGAGCCGCAGATGCTGGCTTTATTTTGGCTAGAGAACAGTTGGGTCTTAAACCTGTGAGCCCTCCTGTTGTTAGTGACATTAGCGCACCATCTGGCATTTCTATTTCAACGAAACCAGAGGGTTCAACGTTAATTGCCCCAGCCCAGGGAAATACCTCTGAGGCGGATCATCGAGGGTATAACCGTGAAAGTTGGATTTTAGAACAAATGCCCAGCGATTGGACTATCCAAATGTTGGCTTTTAGTGACGAAGCTAAAGTGCGCGATTTTATTGATGATCATGGTTTACATCGAAATGCCGCGTATTTTGCAGAAAAACGTGAAGATGCGATTATTTATAAACTAATTTACGGTGCATACCCAAATAAAGAAGCGGCCAACTCAGCACGGTCGGGCTTTACCGCTGCGTTACGTGAGCATGGCCCTTGGTTACGACCTATTCAGGCGGTACAAAGCGTGATTAATGAACGCTAACTAGTTCTAAATTTGTCATAATTCAGTTATCTTTCGCGTCTTATCATTTGTGTTTTCATTCGTTGCTAACCAACCTTCGAATGAAACGTTTTACATCACGGCTCATACTCAATAATCATGGAATTAAACCCACTGTTCGAAAAAGGCAAAGACTTAGCTGAGCGCGGTACCTTGCTTAGGGGGTACCTTTGACTTTGACACAAAGTCAGAGAGACTAGAAGAAGTATTGCGTCAGATGGAGGACCCCACTATTTGGGAAGATCCTGAGTTTGCGCAAAAATTAGGTCAAGAACGAGCGTCCCTTGAAAAGGTGGTTGGCACTCTGATTAAACTTGAAACCGGTGTGGCGGATAGCATGCAGATGCTCGAGTTGGCACAAGAGGAGCAAGACCAAGAGTTGGTTGACGAAGTCAGCGTTGATTTAACTAACCTAGAAAAAGACCTTGAGGCATTAGAGTTTCAACGCATGTTTTCAGGCCCAATGGACGCAAAAAATGCGTTCATTGACATTCAGTCAGGGTCTGGCGGCACTGAAGCTCAAGACTGGGCGAATATGCTACTTAGGCAATATTTACGATGGGCTGAGGCTGAGGGTTTTAAAGCTGAGGTAGTAGAAGTATCGGCCGGTGATGTGGCGGGTATTAAAAGTGCCACCGTAAAGGTCAGCGGTGAGTATGCCTTTGGTTTTCTTAGAACAGAAACTGGGGTGCATCGTTTAGTACGAAAATCACCTTTTGATTCGGGAAATCGAAGACACACATCTTTTGCGTCATTATTTGCCTACCCTGAGATTGACGACAGTGTTGAGGTGGATATTAATCCGAGCGATATTCGTATTGATACTTATCGAGCGAGTGGTGCAGGCGGCCAACACGTTAATAAAACCGACTCCGCAGTACGTATTACACATGAACCCACTGGCATTGTCGTACAATGCCAAAGTGACCGATCACAGCATCGGAATAAAGATGCCGCATTTTCCATGCTCAAAGCTCGGCTGTATGAACATGAAATACAAAAACGGCGTTCAGAGCAGCAAGCTCAAGAGGATGAAAAGTCTGATATTGGTTGGGGGTCTCAGATTCGGTCATACGTATTGGATCAATCACGAATTAAAGATCTACGAACTGGGGTTGAAACAGGCAATACCCAAGCGGTATTGGACGGTGATTTAAACCAGTTTATCGAAGCCAGTTTGAAACAAGGCCTATAGAATTTAAAGTCGAATCGAAAAGTTAACCAAGTACGGCGTTACAACGCTAGATTTATTTTTAAGAAGAAAGAACAGTGACTAACGAAACTCAAGATCAGTCCCACAACGCAGATCAAATTGATGAAAATGAATTGATCAAGCAACGACGTGAAAAGCTAAGTGCTTGGCGCACAAACACTCAAGCGTACCCCAATACGTTTAAACCAGACAGTTTGTCTGCGGATTTAATCGCAAATTATGGTGAGTTTGAAAAAGAAGAGTTAGAAGAGAGGGACGTTGAGGTGTCCGTTGCTGGGCGTATGATGAGTCGGCGTATTATGGGCAAAGCCAGTTTTGCTCATTTGCAAGATCGCAGCGGGCAACGTATGCAAATATACGTGGCGCGAGACGCCCTCCCTGAAGGCTTTTATAACGAAGCGTTTAAAAAATGGGATATTGGTGATATTTGTGGCGCTAAAGGGATTTTGTTTAAAACCAATAAAGGTGAGTTGAGCGTTAAAGTCAGTCACGTAGAATTGTTGGCTAAATCTTTGCGGCCATTGCCTGAAAAGTTTCACGGCCTGACCGATAAAGAAACAGCGTATCGTCAACGTTATGTTGATTTGATTATGAGTGAGGAAAGCCGCAATGTGTTTAAAACACGTTCTAAAATCGTTAGTTTTATTCGTCACTTCTTAATTGAAAAAGACTTCTTGGAAGTTGAAACTCCAATGATGCACCCCGTATTAGGGGGGGCAGCCGCTCGGCCGTTTACAACGCATCATAATGCCTTGGATATGCCCTTGTATTTGCGCATTGCGCCCGAGCTTTATTTGAAAAGATTGGTGGTGGGGGGCTTTGAACGTGTGTTTGAGGTTAATCGTAACTTTCGTAATGAAGGCTTGAGTACGCGCCATAACCCTGAGTTCACCATGCTTGAGTTCTACTTGGCCTACGCTGATTACAATGATTTGATGGACATTACTGAAGAGATGTTTCAAGGCATTGCGTCAGCAGTAACCGATTCAGGTATGGTGGAATATCAAGGTCAAGTCATTGATTTTAATAAATCATTTCAGCGTTTGAGTGTGGCTGACTCGATTTTGCAATTTAACAGCGAACTGAGTGTGGAAGATCTGAGTGATCGTGAAAAGTTAGTTGCCTACGCTGAGAAGTTGAACGTCCCCATTTATGATAGCTATGGTTTAGGAAAAGTTCAGATAGAAATTTTCGAAAAAACCGTGGAAGACCGTTTGATGGAACCCACCTTTATTACACAATATCCGGTGGAAGTTTCACCGTTGTCGCGACGCAATGATGATGATGATTTTGTAACAGATCGTTTTGAGTTGTTTATTGGCGGTCGTGAAATCGCTAACGGTTTCTCAGAATTAAATGACCCTGAAGATCAAGCGGCTCGTTTTCAACAACAAGTTGAAGGCAAAGCGGCTGGTGACGATGAAGCAATGGAATACGACGCCGATTACATTCGTGCATTAGAATACGGAATGCCGCCTACCGCAGGCGAAGGTATTGGTATTGATCGTTTGGTGATGCTGTTTACAAACAGCCCATCCATTCGTGATGTGCTGTTATTTCCTCATATGCGTCCAGAGGCCGAGTAATAAACCGTGATGCGGCTTGTTGTTTTCCCGACACTCCGCCTAAGTGTTTAAACATTGCCGTTAACCGAGAACAGGTAGCCCGTTAATTATGGCCAAAGTCAATATATCGTTAATGATAGGCGCACGCTATTCGCGAGCCAGGCGCCGTAATGGGTTCATCTCGTTTATCTCGGCGATTTCCATGATTGGCATCGCGCTGGGTGTTTGGGTAATTATCACTGTTGTGTCGATTATGAACGGTTTTGGCAATGAGTTACGTGGGCGAATTTTAGACGTTACTCCTCACGTTACCATCACGGGCCAAGGTGGCTGGTTACACGATTGGCAGAAACTGGAACCTGAACTAAAGCAAAGAGAAGATATTAAAGGTTATGCTCCCTATATCTATGCTCAAGGTTTGGTTACGTCAAATGGCAACGTCAAAGGCGCGCTTGTTAGGGGCGTACTGCCTGATTATGAGAAATCGGTGTCGGTGGTGCCTGAGAGTATGTATCAAGGCCGCTTCGATTCACTTCAAGCGGGGAAATACAATGTGGTTTTAGGGGTTGGTTTGGCCAATGCGTTGCGCGCCCAGGTGGGCGATAAGGTAACGCTTATTTCGCCTCAGGGGCAGTCGACCCCTGCTGGGCTTATGCCAAGATTACGACGTTTCACGGTTACCGGCGTCTTTGGTGGAATTGGCCCCGATGATTACGATGGCGCATTAGCGTTTGTACACATGAGAGACGCGGCGAAACTTTATAAAGCACGTAATCAAGTGTCTGGTATTCGATTAACCATGAATGAACCGTATGAAGCGCGCCAAGCTGCGGCTGAAATCGCGGCTTCGGCAGACTTTCGTTATGTGGTTGATAATTGGACGCGGCAGCATAAAAGCTTTTTTCGTGCCCTTGAAGTCGAGCGTAGGATGACCTTTATCGTGTTGTTTTTGGTGGTCGCCGTGGCGGCGTTTAATATTGTCTCGACATTGGTCATGGTGGTCACAGACAAACGTGCTGATATTGCTATTTTGCGAACTTTGGGTTTATCACCCAAAGGTGTAATGGGGATTTTCTTCGTACAAGGGGTCACCTCTGGAGTGACGGGTACGGTCGTTGGTGCGATAGCCGGCGTCCTTACGGCTCTAAATATCACCACGATCATTAACTTTATTGAAGGGCTGTTGGGTCATCAATTGTTCCCTGCGGATGTGTACATTATCACTGATTTTCCGGCTGAATTGCGATGGTCTGACGTTTGGGCCGTGGTGGTGGTGTCAATACTGATCAGCATGCTGGCGACATTGTATCCGTCATGGCAGGCATCACGAACTCAACCCGCTGAAGCGCTGCGTTACGAATAGGGGGCATTATGACAACTGGAATTTTGCATTGCCAACAACTCGGCAAGACTTATACCGAAGGCCCGAATGACGTTACGGTACTCGATGGCGTTAACTTAGACATCCAAGCAGGTGAAAGAATTGCCATTGTGGGGGCCTCGGGTTCCGGTAAAAGCACACTATTGCATTTGCTTGGTGGTTTGGATTTACCCAGCACCGGCTCTATCTGGGTAGACGGTCAAGAACTTTCGGGCATGTCAGATAAAAAACGTGGCGATATTCGTAATGAATATCTGGGGTTTGTTTATCAATTTCACCATTTATTGCCCGAGTTTACGGCGGTTGATAACGTTGCTATGCCGTTAATGATTAGGGGCGTTGATGCGAACGCCGCTCGCGATGAGGCGACCCGATTGTTATCAGCCATGGGGTTAGAACATCGTTTAGCGCACAGGCCGGTTGAGTTGTCCGGAGGAGAGCGCCAACGCGCCGCGATTGCTAGAGCCTTAGTTACAGAGCCAAGTGTGGTGTTGGCCGATGAGCCTACGGGTAACTTGGATGAAAAAACCGCCGATGCCGTGTTTAATATGATGTTAGAGCTTAACCAACGTGTTGGCACAGCCTTAGTAATGGTTACGCACGATTCCAGTCTGGCTTCACGAATGGATAAGGTCTACCACCTAGAGCGCGGAAAACTTAGCGTCAACTAGTATGTTCCTTGGGTTTTTTGCATCAAGGGCCGTAACCCGAATTGAATTGATTGAGCAAAAGGCCGACGACTTAAACTAATCTTGTTTCTCTGTGCGTTCAAGAGTGTGCTTTTTCCTACGCTCAATGCGCATAAGTTGCCGCCTATGCCAGCGTTGTCGTACCTGGGAACGCCACATAAAACTAATCGTAAAGTGTGTAGTAATACTCAGCCCCCCTCCTATAATCAAACAACCCAACCACAAGGCCGCGTAATGCGTACCCGCTTGAGATAAGGTAATGCTGGTCAGAGCAATCGGTTCCAGTTGTAATATTTTTGCACCTAATAAGTAACATGGCGTATAAAGCGGTACCCACGTCAAAGGATTAGAAAGCCAAACACCTGCAATCGCAAAAGGCAGGTTTCCTCCCATTAGTACCGCTAGAAAAATTGCCGCTACCATCTCAAATGGCATGGGTAAAAATGCGCAAAAAATTCCAATCGCCACACCTTTGGCGACACTTTGCCGCTTAAATGCCCACACTTCGGGTTGTTTCAAGCCGTCGCCAAAAATGTGCAAATAGCGATATTGTTGGATTTCCTGATAAGTAGGTAAAAACTTTTTAAGTTGACTAAATAAACGCACGGCTCGATTAATAATTTAGGTAGGCCAAAATGGCTAAAATTTTCTTGGTCACATTATAAGCGAGCCAAAACTTTAATCGGTACTATACTTCGTTTACATAACGTGATTGTCATAGTTGAATTTAAATGGCACTTAAATTCGCTATCAAAGTGCTTCACCAACGTTTATAGTTACTAAAACCAGATGGATCTGGTGTGTTATGGATTTAAGGAAACCACATGACGGTACATAAAACCACATTGCTTCGCCATTTAGGCCTCTTCAATTGCGTTCAATACTTTTCGGCTCAAAAAAATAGCGCTTACTTACTATTAGCCTGTTTTGTGTTTGGTAATTCATTTACGTTGTTTCAAGCGTCGTTATTTCCCATGCCGATGTTGGGCGTTGCCGTTGCGGTATTACTATTTTTGTCTATGCGGTGGCCGAGCTTGTTGCCTGGGTTGTCACTCGCGGTTGGTCTTTTCTCGGCATCGTTGCAATTTCATCATCACCAAAGTTCAGTTATGCCGACCACATGGGAGCGTAAGGACATAGAGCTTATAGTTAAAGTAGTTGGCTTGCCAATCATCAAAAAAGAAGACGTCAAATTTCGAGTACAAGTACTTCAACAACACCAATCACCTGAGCTTAACAGGCTGATTAGTAAGAAGCTGCAACTGAGTTGTTATCGTTGTCCTTTGGTAATCCAAGCAGGCGAGGTATGGACGTTAACCGTACGCCTTAAAAGACCTCATGGTTACGCCAGCGAGGGGGCCTTTGATTATGAAAAATACCTGTTCCGACATCGTATTGTTGGTAAAGGGTATGTGCGAGTAACGTCACTTAATTTTAGACATGACCGCCGTGTAGTAAGCCCGCATGTCTGGCGAGAAAAAATCAAAGCGAATATAAACGAATCATTGACACGTGTGGGCGACGATCGCGTTGGTAAAAATGTGATAATGGCGCTCAGCATTGGTGATAAATCGGGCTTTAGTGCTAAGCAGAGACAAGTCTTACAGGATTCAGGGTTGAGTCATTTGTTTGCCATTTCAGGGTTGCACATCGGGCTGGTTTTTTTTGGTGTAATGTTCGTTTTTAAACACGTATTTAATCTATTTCCTACTGCATTTAGTCGATTCCCTAGGCCTTACTTGTGCCTTATTCCAGCAATTCCGGCCGCTGTCTTATACGCGGCGCTGGCAGGGTTTGCCGTTTCAACTCAGCGTGCGCTATTAATGTTGGTGATATTTGTGATCACCAAGCTTTTAGTTCGAGAGGTGAGTTTATTAAAAGTTCTGTTATTAGCCGCTAGTTTTGTACTATTAATTGATGCTTTTGCACTGCTTGACGCCGGGTTTTGGCTGTCATGCGGGGCTGTGTTGGTGATTTATCTTGCTTCTCGTAACGACACAAACTTAGGGCTATTGAAGTTGCAATTGAGTTTGTGGCTAGGTATGGCACCACTTACTGTCATGATATTTGGTCAACTGTCTGTACTTTCCCCCGTACTGAACTTAATGGCTGTTCCGTTGTTTTGTTTGTTTTTGATACCCGCCACATTATTTGGGGTGTTGCTCAATGAAATCGGGCTAACGCTGGTGGCTAGGCCGTTACTGACGCTGTTAGAATCGTTTTACCGTGCCGTCTTTTCATTTTTGGAGTGGGTGACGGCCTATTCATATTCGTCGTTGGTTATTCCAAGTGTTGAGCCAGTAATTTGGGGCTCACTGTTGTGTGTGATGGTGGTGCTTTGGGTGAGTTTCCCAAGAACGCCCTCGGTCATTTTTGTGTCCGTTGTCCTTATTTTAAGTGGTTTAATTTTATTCCTGAATCACTCTCAAGAGAATGCTCAGAGTTCACTGCAACGCTTGAAAATCACATTGCTTGATGTTGGTCAGGGTTTGTCTTTGGTGATTCAAACTCAAGGGTACGTCATCGTATACGATACAGGCCCGCGCTACAGTTCTGGGTTTACCGCGGCCGAAGCCGTTTTGCTGCCGTATCTTCGTTCCGAGGGAATAGACAAGGTTGATAAACTGATTATTAGTCACGCCGATAATGATCATATTGGCGGTTACACAGTCTTATCAAACGCTGTGCGTATTGATAATGTACTAACCAGCCGCATCGATAAACTGCCCAATGCCATAGAGTGCGAGGCTGGTCAGCATTGGCGGCAAGGAGATACTCATTTTTCTATTCTCAGCCCAGATGAACACACTCCCAAAGGCAGTAATAACCGTTCCTGTGTGCTGAAGGTAGAGCATCAAGGCACCTCAATATTGATAACAGGTGATATAGAAAAGCAAGTAGAGCGTTACCTGATTTCACGGGGCGCTGCTCTCAAAGCCACTGTTATGTTGGTGCCTCACCAAGGCAGTAAAACATCGTCTACAGCGACATTTCTTGATGTGGTTAAACCTAAATTGGCTTTGGTGGCCGCGGGTTATTTAAATCACTATGGGCACCCCGATTCAGCGGTTCTTAAACGTTACAGTGATAGAGGTATTACTGTGGTTTCAACAGTCGATTCTGGCAGCATAGAGGTCGTGGTTGAAAACGGGCATGTTCAAGTAAATCGATTTCGTCATTCTTCACAACGTATATGGCATTGGGGCGGCGGTTAGACGTTAGTTGGTGATTTAAGCAATCTATTGCATCAATAATACAGCACGAAGCACACACTATAAGAACGTATGGTTAAACGTAGAAAAGCGCATAATGCCATGAAATTTCAGTATGATTTTTCTATGTATAAGGAGGGATGAGTAAAGTCAAGTTAAGCGTTTTTTGTTGTTGCCAGTTAACAGCGTAAAAACCCACGCGCACAAAACCATTGTTTGATAGACTCCTTGCAGAAAAGTAAAAAGACATTAACAATGTCTTTTTTAATTGTTGCTGGTTTCAGCAGCGCATGCAATAAGGTGACCAAAGCCTAATGTTTGGGCCACGAGCGGTTTTATGGTTCAGAATCATGTGTTTTGGTTTTCGAAGTAAACGCGTTATATCAGCTAGGCTGAATTTTAAGGTATTCGATGTTTGAACTGTTTCGGGCCGGTGGCCCGCTTATGTGGATTATTCTGCTTTGCTCATTGGTTGCACTGACCATCATTTTCGAGCGTTTGCTTACGCTCAGAACACGCCAGGTTGCGCCCAGCCATTTGCGCGAGCAGGTTATTGAGCTAGCGACCTCTGGTCGCATGACTGGGGAAAGAATTAATAAAGTGCGCGAGCATTCCCCATTAGGCCAAGTGTTGGCCGCAGGCTTGGAAAATTGGCATCGTGGTGAAGGTGCCGTGCGTGAAGGGTTGGAAGAGACCGGTAAAGTCGTCGTGCATCGTTTAGCTCGTTACCTAAACACGTTGGGCACCATTGCCTCAATTACTCCGTTGATTGGTTTGTTGGGCACGGTCATTGGCATGATTAAGGTGTTTACTGCAATTACAGCCAGCGGTGTTGGTGACCCAACTGTCTTATCCGGCGGTATTTCAGAAGCATTAATCACAACGGCAGCTGGGCTGTCGGTCGGAATACCGTGTTTGATGTTTTATCGCCATTTTAGGGGAAAAATTGCTGAGCTTGCTGTAACTCTTGAAGAAGAAGCTCTGGCTCTGATTGACAGTCACAAAAGTTAGTAAGGTCATTAATGAACTTCGGATCACAAAACGAACAGGACGAAACCGCAATAGAATTAACACCGTTAATTGATGTGGTGTTTCTATTGTTAATTTTCTTTATGATTTCAACCACGTTTACCAAAGAAACCTCGTTAAAAATTAACCTTCCTGAATCTTCTGGCGAACAAGTTGCCGTGGTACCAACCAGTGTGGAAATTCAAATAGGGGCGCAATCACAATACGCCATTGCCACAGACTCAGAAGTGGCGGCTAAAGCGTTGATTAATTCGAATAGAGACACATTGAAACGTGCCCTAGAGAGTTATCAATCGCAAGAAAAGCTATTGCTGATTATTCGAGCAGACCGCAAAGCGCCACACGAAGCTGTGATAAAGGTGATGGACGTTGCACAAGAACTCGGTTTAACGAATATCACCTTCGCAACTAAGCAGATTACTGAGTAGAGTGTAAGCGAATAAGCTATTAATAGCATTCTGCCGTTCTTAGCTATCTGGGCTTGAAATCTAAAACTGTTAAACGTCATGGCTAAAACACCCAATACCACGCTTTCATTTAAGTCGTTATAAAGTTTGCTTCAAACAGAGCCATGTCCGATAAAATTTCTGTGAACTCACAACACACTGAGGCTTTTGAAAAGAAAGAAGTCAGTCATCTTGATGCGCGTGCAACGTTATTGCGCCTTATGTCGTATATGTTACGACATAAGACATTGCTTCTGACCGCTATTGTTTTTTTAATGCTCACAGGGACCATTGAGGCATCATTTGTAAAGTCGATAGATTTAATTTTAAAGAGCGGCTTTCTTAATGGAGATGATTGGTTCGTACGCTGGTCAGGATTACTATTGATGGGAATTCTGGCTGCTCGAGCAATCACTGGTTACATTGGGAACTACACCATGGCTAAAACAGGTCGGTTGGTGATATTTTCCTTACGACAAGATATTTTTGGCAAGATGATTTCTTTGCCAACGCCTTATTTTGATCGCACGACTTCGGCACAAACCATCGCCAAACTTATTTATGATGTAGAAGCCACATCAACGGCGATTACGGACACACTTAGTATTATGTTTCGTGAGTCGTTTAAAGCCATTGGCTTGATTGTTTTTTTGTTCTGGTCTGAGTGGCGATTGACTCTAATATTTCTTTTTATTGTTCCGTTGGTCGTGTTGGTTGCTGGTTACACCAATAGGCGTTTTCGTCGAACATCAAAGAAAATACAGGGCTCAATGGGAGGCATTGGTGATACGGTCAAAGAAGCGGTGGTTGGTCAGAAGGTTATTAAGGTTTATAACGGGCAAGCCCAAGAGGTGGAAAATTTTAACCGCGCTAATGAGTTTAATTTACAGCAAAACTTAAAACGTGCCAAAGTGTCGGCGGGTTTGGTGCCGATGACCATGTTGCTTGTTGCCCCTGCAATCGCGGTCATTCTTTATATATTTCTGAATTATTTGCGTACTGGCCCCGAATCTGTGGTGCAGTTTTCAACTTACATTATGGCTTGTTTGGCTTTGATGAGTCCTTTAAAGCGATTAGCCAAAGTCAATGAGAAAATTCAAGTGGGTGTTACGGCCGCTGACAGTGTTTTTCAAGTGATTGACGAGACCCCCGAGGTGGATACGGGTTCCATTCAGCTCGATAATATTCGCGGTCACGTGACGTTTGATAATGTCACGTTTAAGTATCGAGAGAGCGATGAGCAATCGGTACTAAATAACATTAATTTGCACATCAAACCCGGTGAACGTGTTGCTTTAGTTGGCCCCTCAGGCAGTGGTAAATCGACCATCACATCGCTTATTTTGCGCTTTTACACCCCACAACAAGGTCGTATATTCATCGATGGGGTTGATGTGAATGATATTTGCCTTAAAGGGCTACGATCTCAAGTAGCTTTAGTGAGCCAAGAAACCACTTTGTTCGATGACACCATTGGCCGTAATATCATGTATGGCATGCTTGATCAGTACGATGAGGCCCGCTTACAGGCCGCAATAAAAGCGGCGCACGTGGATGAATTTCTTGATGAAATGCCGTTAGGCTTAGACACCATGGTGGGTGAAAGTGGTTTGCGTTTATCCGGTGGTCAGCGCCAGCGAGTGGCCATTGCTCGTGCAATCTACAAAAATGCACCCTTATTGATTTTAGATGAAGCAACGTCTGCGTTGGACAACAAATCTGAACGTTTTGTTCAAGACGCCTTAGAAACGTTAATGAAGGGGCGCACCTCTCTGGTGGTCGCTCACCGCTTATCGACCATTGAAAGCGCTGATAACATCATCGTACTTGAACGCGGTAAAATCGTGGAACAAGGTCCACATAAGCAACTTATTAAAAAGAGCGGCGTTTACGCAGACTTGCATCGGGCGCAATCTGGAAACTTGAAGAAAGGGTTCTTCTTTTGGAACCGTTAAGTTTGATTTGACTAAGAATTGATACACGTTGCGTTAGATATTCCGTTACCCTAAATAATTATGAGTCTCCGCGCGGCATTTGAACGAAGTTGGCGAAAGCCTAATTTCTTAACGGCCATGCTATGGCCGCTGACATTTGTGTATCGGGGTGGCTTTTTAATTAAACGCAGCGCGTACAGGATAGGGTTACTCTTGACCTATCGTGCCCCCATACCCGTGATCGTAGTAGGGAATTTAACGGTTGGAGGAACGGGCAAAACCCCAGTTGTTATCTATTTAGTTGAAGAGCTTCGGCGGCAGGGGTATAAACCGGGCGTAATTAGTCGCGGTTATGGTGGCAAAGCGCCGGATTACCCTTATCATGTTAAGGCCACTTCGCCAGTAAGTGAAAGCGGAGATGAACCGGCACTTATTGTTCGCCGAACCGGTGTATCAATGGTGGTTGGGGCTGACCGGAGAGCATCAATTCAGTTACTGCGCAAACTGGATGACGTCGACGTCATTATTAGTGATGATGGCTTGCAACATTTCGCATTAGGCCGCGATATTGAGGTGTGTTTGCTTGATGCCACGTCACCGAACCAAAATGCATTTTTATTGCCTGCAGGGCCTTGCCGAGAACCATTGTCACGTTTGCGTTCAGTGGATTTGATAATCGAACACGGTTTAGCTCAGGATACAGCAAATCGCTATTCGCTGACTCTTCAAGCGGGTCAACCCACAAGAGTGCCTTCGAAATCACCGGATCAAAAGGCGCCAATGTCAGAGCGCGGCTCTATATCTGAGTGTGAATTTGATATTCACCAACGTTTTCATGCTGTAGCGGGTATTGGTAACCCTCAACGCTTTTTCGATACATGCCGAGAACTCGATTACGATTTCTTTGAACACCGTTTTGCAGATCATCATCCCTTCAGTGCCAGCGATATTGATTTTTCGAACGCTCAAGTGCTAATGACAGAGAAAGACGCAGTTAAGTGCCAAGCTTTTGCTGATTCTAGGCACTGGTATTTGCCCGTAAATGCTAAACTCAGTGAACAATTTAATACTCAATTGGCAAGTTTGCTTAAGGCATGCCTATAACTCCGTTTAACGTTTGATGAACACAAAATTGCTAGAAATGTTGGTGTGCCCGATCACAAAAGGGCGTCTGGACTTTGACCGAGAGGCACAAGAGCTTATCTCGTATCAAGCGCGGCTCGCGTTTCCGATTCGTGACGGTTTCCCAGTGTTGTTAGAAACCGAAGCACGAGAATTAGAACAACAAGAAGAGCGAACTTAGTAATGGCTTTTACCGTGGTTATCCCTGCTCGTTATGCATCAACTCGCTTGCACGGTAAAGCGTTATTAGATATTGCCGGTAAACCCATGATTGCGCACGTTGTAGACCGCGCTCATGAGTCATCCGCAAGTCGGGTGATTGTTGCTACCGACGATGAGCGTATTGCCGAGGCCGTGAGCTTGTTAGAATGCGATGTCTGTATGACCCGAGAAGATCACGAATCTGGCAGCGATAGAATAGCCGAGGTCGTGACTGCATTACGCATAGCTGATGATGAAATCATTGTGAATGTGCAAGGTGACGAACCGTTGGTGCCTGGCAAACTGATCGATCAAGTGGCCACATCATTAAGGCTTGCCAGTGATGCAGCGATATCCACCGCGGCCATAAAAATCAGATCTAAAGACGAGTTAGAAAACCCGAATGTGGTTAAATTGGTGTTTAACCGCAAAGGTGAAGCCATGTACTTTTCACGGGCGCCAATTCCTTATGATAGAGACGGCGACGGCAAGGCCGCTAAACAAGAATGGGCAATTGACGCTTATCGCCATATCGGAATTTATGCTTACCGAGCCAGTTTCCTGAAAAGTTATCACTGCTTAACAGAAAGTTCGATTGAGCAAACTGAAAAGCTTGAGCAACTTCGAGTGCTGGATAATGGCGAGAAAATCATGGTTGAGGTGGTGCAGCACGGCACCGGTGCAGGGGTGGATACGCAAGAAGACTTAGAGGCGGTGCGTGCTATTTTTGCGCGAGCTAAGGTTATTGAATAATCTTACAATAGATGCGTTTTGTCTGATATGGCCATTAATTTAGTGTACGAAAAATATGACTACTAGAGTATTGTTTGTTTGCATGGGTAATATTTGCCGTTCCCCGACGGCGCATGGCGTGATGCAACATAAAGTCAATGAGCGGGGGTTAAACGATCAAATAGAAATCGATTCGGCTGGCACGCACGCTTATCATATCGGTGAACCATCAGACCCTCGCTCGCGTTCCAAGGCTAGCTCCGCGGGAATTGATATGGAATACATACGTGCCCGTAAAATTTCCATTCATGATCATGATGAATTTGACTACATATTGGCGATGGATGAAGACAACCTTGAGTTGATTAATTACTACGCTCCTGAAGGCGGGCGTGCTTGGGTCGGGTTATTTTTAGAATTTGCCAATCGAATTGGGAAAATGGAGGAGCGAATCGTACCAGACCCTTATTATGGTGGTGATGCTGGCTTTGAACGTGTTTTTAAATTGGTTGACAAGGGCTGTGATGCCCTTATCGACCACATATTAGACAGCCGTTGAGCCATTAATGACAATGGTACGTATTAATATCTCCGTAACCAACCAAACGTTAACCGGCTTTATTGATAGCGGAAAACCGGTTTACCAAACGCAAATAGCCACGGCTAAGAACGGTACAGGCCAACAATACGGTAGTGAATGTACCCCTTTAGGCTCGCACCGAATAAGAGCCAAAATAGGGACGTGCGTGCCTGAAAACACCGTTTTTGTTGGTCGGCGGCCCACCGGCGAAATTTACTCTGAGGCCTTGGCTGAGAAAAATCCGAACAGAGATTGGATTTTGACGCGCATTATGTGGCTGTGTGGAAACGAACGTGGCTTAAATCGTGGTGGACAAGTTGATACTCAGCGCCGCTACGTCTATATTCACGGCGCGCCTGATTCGCATGCGATGGGGGTGCCGAGTTCTCACGGTTGCATTAAAATGCGAAACGCAGACATCATCGAGTTGTTTGATTTAGTCGATGTCGGCACTGAAGTAACCATCATTAAATAACGGCCATAGACCCGCAGTGCAGCCAGTGACAGACACAAAAGTGGCCACCACTCACGCCGCAAGCTAGCCAGACGACTCAAATACTCATATCAACAAACAACACCAAATGACACATAGAATGCCTCTAGGCCCAGTAATGTTAGACGTCGCAGGCCTCGTACTCAACGCAGAAGATAAGCAGCGTCTTTTACACCCCAGTGTTGGTGCTGTGATTCTGTTTGCCAGAAACTACCAAAGTAAGGCTCAAGTGAGCGAACTCATTGCCGATATAAAGGCTCTTCGTTCCCCGGCATTATTGGTGGCAGTAGACCAAGAGGGTGGGCGTGTTCAGCGTTTTAAAGATGAATTCACCATTTTGCCGCCGGCGCAATACTTTGGCGATTGTTGGCAAAAAAATAAACAAACCGCACCGATGCGTGCTTTTGAATCGGCCGTCACCATGGCCACAGAGTTGATTAACGTGGGTGTTGATTTCAGTTTCGCACCGGTTTTTGACGTTGCTAGCCAAGAAAGTGATGTGATTGGTGATCGATGTTTTCACCCCGACCCCAATGTGGCCACCGAGTTGCTTGCCGCTTATATAGACGGCATGCATACCGCGGGTATGGTGTCCATTGCCAAACACTTCCCAGGGCACGGTGGGGTAAGCGGCGACTCTCATCATTGTTTACCTCATGATTCGAGAAATGAAGGTGAAGTTCTCGGTCATGACATGATTCCGTATCAAAAACTGATCAACGATATCGAAGGCATCATGACGGCGCACGTTTTATTTACCAATTGCGATGAATCAATTCCAACGCACTCTAATTATTGGTTGCAAGACGTATTGCGCGATAAATTAGGCTTTGAAGGGGTGATATTCAGTGATGACTTATCAATGCAGGGTGCGATAGACGCCTCGGCTGGCTCAAATGGTGCTTCCATCGTCGACAGCGCCCAACGAGCCATCAACGCCGGTTGCGATATGGTGTTGGTGTGTAATCGTCCGGATTTTGCCGATCAACTGCTTGCCGATTTGGAGTTTATTCCAAATGAAAAGCTTTCTGGCAGACTGGCCAGGCTTGCTGCCGCAGGTTAAATATGCAGAACGCATTATTACCGGCCTCAATCAATGTTTAACTTAGAATCGAAAATTTACAGAGGAAAACACAATGGGTAATTGGCTTAAACGAATTGGTATTGCGTCTTTCTTTGCGTTTCCATTGGCCGTGATATTGTACCGCTTAAAGGTCACCAGTTTTGGGTTAAGTTTCACGATCCTGCAGGTCGGTGCGGTTATTGGGGCGCTGATTTTTTTGATCGGTCTTGGTTATTTTCTATTCAAGCGGAATAAAAATCCTGAGGGCGCTAAAGCCGCGATCGTAGGTGCCATTATCGCGGTTATTCCGGTAGTGCCTTTGTCAATGCAGGCAAAAAAAGCGAAAACAGTGCCATTTATTCATAATATTTCCACCGACATTCAAGACGCACCATCTTTTGAGAAAGTGTTGTTGCTGCGCGATGATAACGACAACCCTCATCACTATGACCCTATGTTGAAGATCGGTGACACTGGTACGCTGGGTGAGTTGCAAGCGGCGGCTTATCCTAATGTTAAAACCCTTACTTCCACTTTATCTGTGGATGAAGCGATGGCTCGCGCCGAGTCTACAGCTAAACTAATGGGGTGGGAGATAGTCGATGTGGATGTTGAAAAGGGCCGCATAGAAGCCACAGAAACGACTTTGCTGTGGGGGTTTAAGGATGACATAGTTATTCGAATTAAAGCTGAAAATGGCACCACCGAAATTGATTTAAAATCCGTTTCTAGATTTGGTGGCAGTGACTTAGGCGCAAACGCGGCTAGAATCGTAACGTTTCTTAAGAACTTCGAGCATTAAACATTTTCGAATACTAAAAGCGACTGCCTTCAACAATAAGGGCACTGAATAACACAGCACCCTTAATTGTTGAAGGCAATCGCTTATTATGGCTGATTACTTAACTATCGAACCTCGATAAAAAGTGTTTTGCGATTTTACCTTCTCTGAGTGCGTGGCTGCTGTTTTTGTAGTCTCAACCATCACACCCCGGTACATTTTAGGCGCCCCTTGTGATGATGTTTGACCTTTGTCAGAGGCATTAGATGATTCAATGACGTCTTTATTGGTAACTGAACCTCGATACCTTGGCTGTCCGCGTTTCTCTGACAATACCTCAAGCTCAGCCACTAAGTCATTAAAGATGTTAACCAACGCCGGATTAGGGTTAGCTCTGACCGACTGGCTGATAAATTTGGGTAGTCGTGGATCTCGTAAGCTTAAAATGCGACCATCCACTCGTTTTAGTTCCCTAGCGAAGCGTGAACACAACATCATGCCCTTAGTGGATAACCCGTTGAATTCGGTGGTTTCTAACCAATCTATATCTTGTGTGTTTACCATTTTTGACCCTTATACACATGCAAATCGTTAATACGTTATTTTAGCGTCTTACCCATTAAATTTGCTGTGATTGGCACCACAATATACAAAAGTTCACTGTTTCGTATCTATGATGAAACAGTCATTCTTATAGCCTGTTAAAGCAAAAGTTTGTAAACGCAAATAATTGGCCTTGACCGTGATAATTGACCATGGGTAAAACATTTTCTAGGCGTAAAATACGCAAGCAAATAGAAAAAATCAAGCAAGTAACGAACAACTGTAATGAAGTGTAATGAGTTGATGATGTCCCTAGCAAGCGGTGCCTTAAAAAACGGAATCAAAGAAAAACAACAAAATGAGAGTAACAACAAAACCTTCAAACGTTCCTGTTGTTTGAGTTCTGCGATCTTCGAATTTTGATTTGGTGGCGGCTAACTATTTCGTTACACTAGCGTTTTACTGACTGCTTAAGTTACATCAAAAAATACCTCCCCGTAGCATAATTGGATAATGCAATCGCCTCCTAAGCGATAGATTGTTGGTTCGAGCCCAATCGGGGAGGCCACTCTACTCTTAATCACCACCAAGACACATCTGGGCTGCTGCTCTTGGGCATAGTCGGGTCTTCATGGGTTGTTGTCTGTATTTTCTCTCTTATTAATCCGTTCGTTCTATGCTTAACAACGATGGGTTAGATAAAAAACATCGGAAATTAATTTATAAAGAGTGGAGATTGAAGACGATGATGCGCTGATTTACAATGCAGTACCCTAATTAAATACGCACTCAGAGAACTAACTCAAGGAACTATATGGACCTTAGAAGAGCCACCACAGCCGTTGCTGTGATTTTTTCATTTTGCCTATTACTGTCGTTTTCAACGCAAGCCATGATGCCAGACTTCTTCGCCGAAGCCTCATCACCCAACCCTGATCGGGGTGCCACTTCGCTGGCCCCCAATGAAGTCATCGACACCTTTTCTGGTGGCTTAAGCTTGGTACACACGGATTTGTATGTGCCTGGTAATGGCGGCATGGATATTCACATTCAGCGCAGCTATTCGTCTAACAATGTGTATTCGCTGTTAGGGTCGTTGGGCTCTTTGTCTCGCGATAATCGCCTCACTCGACCTAACCCTTATGGTGTTGGTTGGTCGTTGCACTTTGGCCGCATTCGCAAAGGCGATTCTGAATTGAGTAGCGCAACCTGCCCAGATGACTCGGTGGCCGAGCGGCACACAAGTCTGGATAACCCTGTGCTGGAAATGCCAGACGGAAGTCAACGCCAGCTTTTGTGTAATACGCGTGGCTCGGTATTTTCCACTAATGCCAAATTTGTCACCAAAGACCACTGGGCGGTTAATTTGATCAATAACCAAATTGGTCAGTTACAGGGCTATGAGGTCATTGACCCGCAAGGCATCAAGTACACCATGAATTATAAAATCGAAGGCGGCACGGACTTTCTAGCCAATACCAGCTCTGTATTTTATACAACCCGCATTGAAGATCGAAACGGCAACCGATTAGACATTACTTACGACAGCAACAGTGATTTAGAAAGCCCGATTTTTAAACGCATCAGTTCACCAGACGGTCGTCAGGTGGATTTCTTCTATCGCGATACCAGTTTTCCGGGTCGCGTGACCTTGAGCAGCATTCGCTACGGCAGTCGTGAGGTAAAGTACACGCACACGCGTTTTACCCCCGATCACGGTGTGGCAAACCAAGATTTGCGTTTTCATCATTTAACCCGAGTGGAGATTCCCGGGGGCGCGGCAACTGGGGAGTGGCGTTATTCTTATTACGATAAATCGGCGGGTTCAGCAGGCGATAATGTGCTGCGTACCACCACCTACCCACACGGCGCCACCACCACCTACGATTACGATTACATTTGCGTGCTGTTCGACAGTTGCCGAGCGGTTAATCAATACGTGTCGCTGGCCGTAAAGTCTAAGGTTAATGCGGGCCGCGCCATTGCCTCTGGCACGTGGGCATTTAGTTATTCGCTCACCAACGGCAGCACCCCCTCGGCCATCGTTGAGATTAACGGGCCAACCAGTATTGAACGCTATTGGCATCATAAGCCGATTTTCATTAACCTATCGGGCACCTACTTAGGCGTGGACTTGAAGCTCTGGCGCTCCGGGTTGTTGTATCAAAAAACCATCAGCGATAAACAGCGCCGAGTGTTGCAAACTGAAACGTATGAATACGATAAACGCGAAATCTCCAGTGAAAACTTTGAGCGCGCGCCCTACACTTATGGTTCGCTGTTTGCTCGAGATTTAAAAACCTACCAACATTTTATGACCCGCAAAGTCGTCACGCGTGACGACACCAGCTATACCACGCGTTATGAAAATTTCTCCGATAACATCAATCCGCACCGTATCGTCGAAGTGGGGCAAGCGACTAAAACCACTAACCTGACCTACTATCCGCGCCGTAACGGTCAAAACATTGTAGGGCAAGTGGCGTCAGAGCGCGTGGGCTCCGGTACGAATCGTGCGGTCATCCGCACCTTCGATTCCAGGGGCAATATGACCTCGGAAAATCGTTACGGCGTGATCACGCGTTACACCTACGACGGACAAGGCAACGTCACCTCGGTAGAAGATGCTCGGCGTAACACAACGTCTTTTTTAAGCTATCGCCACGGCATCTCACGAGATGAGCGCCGCCCAGAAGGAGTGCGTATTCGTCGTGAAGTGGACAGTTTCGGCAACGTCACCAGAGTGACCGACCCCAGAGGAAACGCCACCAACTACCGATACGATGCAATTGATCGCGTGACGCAAGTTGACCCACCCAGAGGCGCCACCACCAATATCAGTTATACCACCAACCGCCGCACACTCACGCGGGGCCGTTACCAACAACGCACGGATTTAGACGGTTTTGGCCGCGCCATTTGTACCCGCAGCGATAATGTACACGTGGGCATGGCCTACAACGCCGTGGGCAACAGCACTTACGAAACCTACCCCAGTTATTCAAGCTGTAATTCATCAGTGCGCACCAACTTTACTTACGATGCGCTGAATCGCACCATCAGAACCACGCACCCAGATAACAGCTCGCAAACCATTACGTATCAATCGGCTAACCGACAAAGTTTAAGAGATGAACGTAATAACACATTCGTGAGCCACTACCGATCTTTCGGTGACCCGAATGAGCAAGAGCTTTTGAGAGTTACGGGGCCAGAGTCACTTAATTACGCGTTGGAGCGCAATATACTCGGCCAAGTGACAGCCATAACACGCAGTGGCGTGCAACGCCGTTACGATTTTGGTTCTGGTGTGTTTTTACGTAGTGCCACGCACCCTGAAACGGGCACGACAACGTATGGGCGAGATGCCAACGGCAATATGACCAGTAAGAAAGTCGGTGGCTCAGGCACAACATTTTATTCTTATGATTCGTTGAACCGGCTTACGTTGACCAATTACCCAGGCGCGACCCCCGATGTGACGCGCACTTACGATCACAACGACAATGTTCTGAGTATCGACTCAGGCATCGCGGAATTGATTTATAACTACGATGTCAACAATAACCTGACTAAAGAAGCTCACACCATCGACAATAAAAGGTTCACCATTAACTATGCGTACGATGATCTTGATTTTTTAAGTTCACTCACAAACCCTGATCGCAGTGTTATTAGCTATGCCCCCAATGCGTTGGGCTGGCCTACCAAGGCCTCACCCTACGTCAGCAACGTTTCCTACAATGCCAGTGGACAACCACTGATCATCAGTTATATGGGTGGAAACAGCGCCACCCATACGTATCAAACACGGCTTTGGCCGAACCGAACTAAAATTAATAACAGTGTCTCTGATCGCACACGCGAATATGATCAAGCAGGCAACATGCTTTCCATGAGAGACAACTTGCAAAGCCGACTATCAAAGGCAATGACATACGACGGTCTTAACCGTTTAAAATCCAACACGGGGCCATGGGGCACTGGCACCATCACCTATAACAGTGCAGACGACATTTTCACTAAGAGAATGGGCGCTGCGAGTAATTTAACCTACACCTACAATAATCGAAAAATCAGTTCTGTCACGGGCTTGCAAGGCATTAATGGCGTTGCCTCATTCAGCTATGATGTTTACGGCAACATCAACCGTAAATCTAATTCCAGTACCGGTTGGCTGTATGCTTACGACGATGCATCCAATCTTAGAACGGTTAAGAGCCGATCCAACAGCCTGTTGCGTCAGTATGATTACTCTGGTTTACGGCAGCGCGTGAGGAGTATCAAACCCGAGGAAACCCGATTGCACATAGTTAATCAGCAAGGCCAAATTCTGAGTGAGTTGGTGACCAGTGGTGCAAAGCCGAGTATCACCAATGTGTATCTGGGCAACCGTTTAATCGGTGAGCTTGAAATTAACGGAGCGAACATCAGTGCGGTCGCTGGGCCAGGTTTTGGTGTAGGAGGTCTGGGCAATACGGTAACTCGCAGCTTCGA
>CALJWL010000043.1 GCA_937974565.1 uncultured Arenicella sp. | reverse complement strand
ACCATATCAAGCAAGGAGTGTTAAAATGGTTTAGTAACGTTCTTTTAGCACGAATCAAAGCCCCACTTCAAACAGACCCATTAATCATATCGAGCAACTTAATTGAAAGACAATACGGTGGTCAATTTGAGTTACACAAGGCAAAACTCAACATCTATCACCCTCCCTAAAAACAAACAATTTTTAACATGTTACTGCCTCAAAAGGCAGCAAAGCCACCGCAATCAATTAAGCCATTAAACCAAACTGAATATCCACCTCTTGCTGCCTTTTGAGTAAAACCGAGATCACCCATATGATTCACGCCATAGTCAACTTCTTCAAACAGCGTTTCTTTTCGAAACCGATGAGCATTGAGCCAATGAGTGAGGACCATAAAAAGTACCTTATGCAAACGGTGTCTTTTTATCGAAATCTGGCCTTCGAAGATCGCACTAAGTTTGAAAGTCGTTGTCAATCATTCATTGCCAACACGCAATTCATTGGACATGAACTCAATGTCAGCGAACACGACAAACTTTTGATTGCAAGCGCCTCGGTTATTTTGGCATGGGGGTTTAAACGGTGGGAATACGTTCGGGTCGATACCGTTTACCTAGTGGCACGTTCATTTAATGAGAACTCCGAATTTGGCGCGAACGATTCGAATATTACGGGCTTAGTAGGGACGCATCATTTACGCGGAAAGATGATCTTAGTACAGTCAGCATTGCATCAAGGCTTCAGCAATGACAACGACAAACGCAATGTGGCAATTCATGAATTTGCTCATCTTATCGACATGGCCGACGGTGATATTGACGGCTTACCCAGCCAATTAACGAGCCAAGCCTTTGCTCTACCATGGTTCTCACTCATTCAAGAAAAAATTCAACGTATTGACTCCGGTCACAGCGATATTCGCAACTATGGCGCCACCAATAACGCCGAATTTTTCTCCGTAGTCACTGAATATTTTTTCGAACGTCCAAAAATGTTAAAACGTCGGCACCCTATACTTTATAAAGCACTGGAAAGTTTTTATAAACAGAACCACGCGGACACACTAATCGGCACCCGCCTACGAAAAAAGGGGCCATGCCCTTGCGGCAGTGGCAAGCGTTATAAACGCTGCTGCATGGTCTAAGTCACCCGTGCTAGAAAGCCACGTCACCTAAGCCCTGCCTCTCGAATCACTTGAGCGGCTCGGTCAATCATATTAGAACGAATATCACGATGGATCACCAAACGAAACTGATCCTTCCCGCCAGTAAACAACACGCCCTCATTGGCACAAGCCTTTAAAAACCCATTTCTAAGCGCCTCGTCTACTTTTAGAAACACCATGTTAGTATTCGCTGTTTCACCCACCACTGTTAACCCTTCGGCACCCGACACAAGGTTCACTAGATGCTGGGCCAACGCATGATCTTTAGCTAAATCGGAGACATTATTCTCTAATGCGTAAACCCCTGCCGCCGCCAGCAATCCGGCTTGCCGCATACCGCCACCCAGCATTTTTCGCCATCGCCGAGCTTCTTCAATAACGTCTTTATTAGACACTAGAACAGAGCCGATGGGCGCACCCAAACCTTTACTTAAGCAGATAGAAACCGAATCAAAGAGACGCGTAATTTGATCCAATTCTATGCGTTGCGCAACCACCGCATTAAACACACGGGCACCATCCAAATGAAAGCCCAACCCTGCCTCGCGGGCCAGCTGGCCCGCACTGGCTAAATAGTCTTGCGAAATCACTTTGCCGCCAATGGTGTTCTCTAATGCCAAGAGTCGAGTTTTAGCAAAGTGAAAATCATCCTCTTTTATTGCTGCTCGAATTTTATCCAGTGCAATGGTTCCATCTGCTCCATGCTCAATAGGCTGTGGCTGAATACTACCCAACACAGCCGCACCCCCAGCTTCGTATTTATAGGTATGCGCATTCTGACCGACAATGTATTCGTCGCCGCGCTGGCAATGCGCTAATAACGCAACTAAGTTGCTCTGTGTTCCGCTGGGGCAAAACAACCCAGCCTCGTGGCCGGCTCGTTCAGCCAATGAGGTTTCAAGTTTTGATACGCTAGGATCCTCAGAAAACACATCATCCCCGAGCTCAGCTGACATCATGGCTGCCAGCATGTTCGAACAGGGTTTAGTCACCGTATCACTTCTCAAGTCAATAATATCCATCAGGGTTGTCATTGTTTATTTCTGTAAAAATAGTCGCTGGGGCTTGTTAAGTCGTGCAGAATTGTGGGAAGTTTATCACGAGGTTGCCATGCGCTTGTCGACCTCTGCTTGTTACCTGTTTCTAACACTTTCAGCGCCTTTACACGACGTGACATATACTTCAGAGTAAGTTAATACTCAATATTTAAGCCGAGAAACACAATGCTATCCAAATACCTAGCGCCATCAACATTGATCTTCTTACTTTCAATCGTCCACATGGGCTCAGTTCAAGCTTGGACGCTTAACACTGAGCAGTCCTCCATTAACTTTGTCTCGATCAAGAAGAAGAATATCGCCGAGTCGCATCGGTTCACCGATTTTTCAGGCGATATAGCCGAAGGCCGCGCAACAATCGCCATTAAGCCAGACAGCATTGATTCTAGGGTGCCTATTCGTGACGAGCGTATGAGAGCATTTTTATTTGAAACTGATACGTTTCCAATCATTGAAATCAACGCTAATGTGAATGAAGTTATGGGCAACCTTAACGACGGTGATTCTTTGCTTGTTGAATTGCCGATCACAGTGGCAATGCACGGTGAAAACAAAACCACAAAAGCCTTTGTTCGAGTAACCGCCGTTACTGACACCAAACTGATCGTTACAAGCACTCAACCTATATTGGTTCGCGCCGCCGATTATAAAATGACTGAAGGCATTCAAAAGCTTTCGAGCCTCGTTAATAACTTACCCATTGCTGAGTCTGTTCCGGTGTCATTCTCACTGGTTTTCGTGCAATAAAACCGGCCGCTTTTTCTCAAATCAAGATACCTTGAGTTTCCATTACAAGGGTTCACGGGGGTTTTAAATTTCACACGACGGCAATAAAGTTCTGGTCTATCTAGGGCTTAATACGTTGATTCTGTCAGCCAATTTTAATAAGTTGAAGACAGGGCCACCCATAAATGCCGAAGGCTGGGTGATTGAAACACCCTAAAGTAGAAACCACACAAGCAACCTCTTTACATTAGTTGCGCAGATAGTTAGAGTGCGCGCCAACGTTATCCATTAGGCCACGATCGACTTAGGGCCTCTGATCTATGGTATTAAAATTTGTACGAAACGCTCTTGGGCTGGTCATTGTCTTTTTTGATTGGATTAGTCGCCCCCAACCCATTCGGCGCAATACGAACGAACAAATTGAAGCACAGGCCAAACTTAATGGCCATGCTCTGTATCAGTTTTTCGCTTGCCCTTTCTGCGTGAAAACGCGCCGCGCTATCCACGCATTGGGCGTGGACGTGGAATTGCGAGACATCAATAAGGAGCCTCGGCACCGGCAAGACCTTGAACAAGGCGGTGGCGCGGTAAAGGTGCCTTGTTTGCGTATTGATGAAAACGGAAGTTCTCGCTGGATATACGAGTCAAACGATATTATCCAATACTTGAATTCCAGGGTTGTGGGTTAATCAACTGTATAACAGTCGGGCCCTACGGTTAAACATTCCATTGGTGGTGTTTCAGAGAAACTTTACCGTGCAGACCAAATTCAATACCTTCATCCTCTAAAAGCACACGCTGATACTCTTCGTAATCAGGGTGCGCTCTAGCACTGACTTCCCCTTTTGAGTTGATCACTCTGTGCCAAGGTACGTCGTGTTCTTCGTTCAATGCCGCAAGAGCGTACCCAACCTGCCGTGCATGGCGAGGTCTGCCCACCAAGGCCGCTATTTGTCCATACGTTGCGACCTTGCCTTCTGGTATTAACTTAACCGTATCGTAGATATCATTAAAAAATGATTGCGACTCGTTCATTTTCATTGAGTGGGGCACCAAATGAGTTGCGTACTACGCTAATTCGATGCCTGCATGATTCGAAACCTTGCCAACAGCACCTTGTTCAAGGCGTGTGCGCATGTCTTCAGGAATGGGGGTTTTGGTGTGTTCGATCGCGTCAACGAAAACATAAGTCACTCGAATATCGGCAATAACCGCATCAACCAAAGGCGTCGGCCTACCATGTTTTAACAACTTCATATCCAACGCATACGATGTATTGCCAATATGCCCTACGGCAACTTGCACTGCGATGACATCATCAAATTGGGCCGACGCTCGCCAATTAATATTTAGGCTCACCACTTGGTTATCTACGCCTGCCGCTAACACATCATCGTAGTGCCCCCACACCGCACGCATGAACTCAGTAGCAGCAATATCGGCGTACTCAGCATAACGAGCATTGAATACGACCTGCTGCGCATCACATTCTGAATAACGTACGCGCAAATAGTGAGTAAAAGGGGCCGTCATACCGACAGCCCGCCCAGCTTGGTCTCCAGATATTCCATCATACCTTCACTCGCACCTTCGCGCCCCAAGCCACTTTGATTCATACCACCAAACGGTGCGGCGGCACTGGTTGGATTAATGTCATTGATGCCAATAATGCCGAAATTTAAGGCTTCGAATACGCGCATGGCACGCGACAAGTTTTGCGTATAAATATAGGCGGCAAGGCCGTAATGGGTGTCGTTGGCCATCTCTATCACTTGTTTTTGTGTGTCAAATGGGATCACCGCAGCGACTGGCCCAAAGGTCTCCTCTCGATAAATCAGCATGCGCTCTGAGACGTCAGTTAACACCGTGGGCGCGTAAAAGTGCCCTTTATCTAAACCGTCTTCGGTTAGTCGCGCCCCTCCAGCCAACAATTGAGCGCCTTGGTTAATGGCATCAACAACCTGCTTATCCACTTTATCTAGCGCGGCGTGATTAATCAGCGGCCCCATGTGGTTGGCTGGGTCCATTCCATGACCCACTTTCAAAGCACCAACACGCTTGATCAATGTGTCGAGAAAATCTTTAATGATATTACGCTGCACGAATATCCGGTTTGGGCTGATGCAAGCTTGCCCAGTATTTAAAAATTTCACTAACGACACACCTTTAGCTGCATGCATGGGGTCAGCGTCATCAAACACAATGAACGGCGCATGCCCTCCTAATTCCATGGAGACACGTTTCAGATTAAACGCCGCCGCTGAAGCTAAATTCTTTCCCACCATGGTCGACCCCGTAAAGGTCAACTTTTTAACTTTCGAATTTGAGCAAAACGCCTCACCAATAGGCACCGGGTTTGCAGCGGTAACCAAGTTTACTACGCCGCGTGGCACACCCGATTCATGCAAGATTTCAAACACAGCCAAAGCGCACAATGGCGTCATTTCAGCTGGTTTTAAAACAACGGTGCAGCCCGCAGCAAGAGCCGGTGCAATCTTTCGTGTGAGCATCGATATTGGGTAATTCCAAGGGGTGATGGCTGCGACCACTCCAACCGGCTCATAACGCACCATAAATCGTTGATCCGGGCGTGCTGAAGGAATCGTTTGCCCATAGTTACGTTTGGCCTCTTCGGCAAACCACTTTAAAAAATCGGCCGCGTATTGCACTTCATTGGCGGCGGCTTTTAATGGCTTGCCTTGCTCTGTGGTCATCAGTTCCGCCAACTCAGTTTTTCTTTCTAACATCAAACCATGAGCCCGCTCCAAAATAGCCGCTCGTTGATAAGCCGTGGTCTGTTTCCACTCTAAAAACGCTTTATCGGCCGCGTCTATCGCTTGCTGAGCGTGTCGCTGATCGCCGTCCGAGACCTGCCCTATTAACTCGCCAGTGGCCGGATTGTTAACATCAAACCTTCGATCAAGGTTGATCCACTCACCATTGATGTACATCAATGCACCACACTGTTTGTTCGAATGTTAATTTCATGCTCACTATCAATCAGGAACAAGGCGCCAACCCAGTTGCTTTAAAGTACTTTCATTGGCCATGTCGGTTGGCATATCAGCAAGAGTTAATTCCGCCTCACAACCCACCATGCCATTGGCCAATAAAATCTGCCCATGCGCTTTGCAAAGTCGACCTTTTAACTTGATGATCTTGCCAATAGCGGTCAACTCCGTTTCTGTTGGTACTGGATTTCGAAATTGTACTTTCATATTCACCGTCATCATAAAGCGGTGATGATCTTTGATCATAGCGACTCGCCCCACCACTTCGTCCAAAATGGTGGCTAAAATGCCGCCATGCGATATTCCAGGGTAGCCTTGAAACTCTTCACGGATTTTGAAAGTACTTTTTACTGTTAAATCACCGTCGTCGTAGAAACTCAGGCCAAGGCCAGCCGGATTTTCTGTGCCGCACACAAAACAATGTGTCGCATTAGGTTGTTTATGTAGGCAATGGCTTACATCATGTTGATCGGTCATTGTCACCCACTAGCATTCTAATAACGCGTTTACTTTATGATTTTAATTGAACGCTGTTTAGGCCCTTCAAAACGTTAGCGCTCTTTAAGGGTCATTAAATTTCCTGAGCGGTTCATGTCCACTTTGCTCAAAAATGTCATGCCAAGTAAAGGTTTTTCAGGAAACACACCTTCAATTACACCCACTTGTACATTACTAATCTTTATCGCCCCCAAACTAACTTCACGTGCCTTAACCGCATACATAGGAGCCGTGCCTGACGCCGTTGAAGCCAAACTTCTAACACCATCTTTATACTCAAAACCGATCCGGTTGGCATCCGCACTGCTCAACACCACAATGTTGGCTCCTGTGTCCACAAGAAAGTCGACTCGTTTACCGTTTACCGAGCCTTTACTCTCAAAAAAACCAAATCTATTAACACGTATCTCAACAACGGCTTGAACGGATGGGTCAAACGAACCTAATTCATCCGATACCGTCGCCGAGCTATTTAGAGTAAGCACTTGCCGTTTACCATTCATCTCAATCACGGCTTCACTGGTATTCGAGCTTATCAATTTAACGCCCTTAAGTTGATTGCCAGTGCGAATTATCTTAGCTTTTTCACCGTTTACTGACAGCATTGCTCGATCTTTAAATAAGGCAATGGCCGTCACCGAGGTTTGCGATAAGGCAGGCATTGGGCTACTCAATAAAACAAGCAAGAAACAACCTGTTAACCATAAATTATTCAAACGCATAACGAACCGCTTCCTCTAATGTATTGACAGAGATTATATCCAGCTTACTAGACTTAACACCAGCCTGATTACCTTGCGGCATTATAAGACGCCGAAAACCTAACTTTTCAACCTCTTTAATTCGGTCAAGACCTCGCTGCACTGGTCTTATCTCACCGGTTAACCCGACTTCGCCAAAAACCGCCAAATCATTATCGAGGCGGCGGTTTTTAAAACTCGACAGCACGGCCAACAAAATTGCAAGATCCGCCGCTGGTTCATGCACTTTAACCCCACCAATAACATTCACGAACACATCTTGATCATACAACGAAAAACCCGCATGACGATTCACCACGGCCAGTAACATAGCTAAACGTTGATTATCCAAGCCCACAGTAACGCGGCGCGGGTTGGCTAATGAACTTTGATCGACCAAGGCCTGCACCTCTACTAATAACGGGCGGGTGCCTTCTTGAGAAACCAAAACCACGCTGCCAGTGGCGTCTTCTTGAGTTCGTTTGATGAACATGGCAGAAGGGTTGTTCACCTCTTTTAAGCCCATGTCAGTCATAGCAAAAACGCCAATTTCATTTACTGCACCAAAGCGATTTTTGATGGCACGAATCAATCTAAAAGTGCTGTTTTGCTCACCTTCAAAGTAAAGCACCGTATCAACCATGTGTTCCAACACTCTGGGGCCGGCCAAAGCCCCTTCTTTGGTTACGTGCCCAACTAAAATAATAATGGTCTGAGTTTGCTTGCCAAATCGCACCAAACGACTGGCAGTCTCCCTTACCTGAGCCACACTACCAGGGGCTGACTGCAGAGTCTCGGTGTACAAGGTCTGGATAGAATCGACCACTAACACGTCAGGTTTATGTTCGATGGCAATGTCTAAAATACTCTCCAACTGATTATCGGCCAATAAGCTCAAATCGGATTCTTGAACGCCCAAACGCGTAGCTCGAAGTGCGACTTGTTCGGCAGACTCTTCGCCGGTAACGTACAAAGTATTCTTGGATTCACTAAGCAGCGCAAGGCTTTGCAAAATCAGCGTGGATTTCCCAATACCTGGGTCGCCGCCGAGCAAAATAACCGACCCTGGGACCAAGCCACCGCCCAATACCCGATCTAATTCATTTAAACCACTGGGAAATCGCGGAGTGCCTTTTACGCTGATCTGTTGCAACTTTTGCACATCGGCTTTAGGGGCAAAGCCTTCGAATCTTGCTGCTTTAGGGTTAGAAGAGGCAAGCGCTTTTTGTGGCGCGGCTTCTTCTTGTAATGTATTCCAAGCTCCGCAATCTTGGCATTGCCCTGTCCACTTGGGAAACTGCGCACCGCAATCAGTACAACTGTATATCGTTTTAGCTTTGGCCATGTCGGATTACTCTTATCGTTTGGTTTTGCGATCTGATGTCATTAGATTGACTCCGAGTGTTGTTCTGGCGCTCATCAAATATTTTCGCCAAGCAATGGTTAGCAAATAAATAAACCAACATTGATTTATCAAATTGACAACCGCGTCACTCGTTGAGCAATATTACACGCTAGTTCATAAGCAATTGTACCCGCTGCTTCAGCCACATCTTCAATGGGGTTTTCATGCCCCCATAGCGTTACACTGTCACCCACGTGAACTGGCAACTCCCCTATATCCACCGCCAGCATATCCATTGACACCCGCCCGACTAACGGCACTAAAAAACCATTAACCGAAACAGTGGTGCCGCTAGGAGCGTGGCGCGGATACCCATCGCCATAACCGCAAGCCACGTAGGCAATTCTGGAATCGTGATCGAGCGTGTAAGTACCGCCATAACCAATACCAGTACCCGCAGGCATACGGCGCACCGAAATCACCACACTTTTAAATTGCATCACTGGTTTTAAGTTCAATTTAAAAAAAGACAACCCAAGTTGGGGCGAGATGCCATACAGCAGTAGGCCGGGACGCACACAGTCAAATGCGTTATTAGCAAACGCGACAATACCTGCGGAATTAAGAACGCTGATGTCTTTATAGGTCTGATTCAGGTTTTTGGCTGACTCAATGACCGCATCAAACATCGAAAATTGAGTATCATTGGCCGGTAAAGTCGGCTGGTCGGCATTGGCTAAATGAGTCATTAGGCTAACCGAACGTATGCCATTAATGGACTCAACTACGTCATACACCCGAGGCAATTCATCGGTCGAAAATCCCAGCCGCCCCATTCCAGTGTCCACCTTAAGCCAAACATCCAATGTCACATGGCTTTCTATTAATTTAAGCGCGTTAAGCTGCTCATAATCGTAAATAACCGGTCGAATACAGTTCTCAGCAAACCACATCAAATCAGCGCTGACAAACTGAGCCGACAAAAGCGTCAATGGTTTTTTAATCCCATTAGCATGCAAACGTTCAACATCTTCGACACTGGTTACGGCAAACTCATCAACAAGGTTGCATAAGTGATTGGCTACCACCGTCATTCCATGGCCATAGGCGTTTGCTTTTATAACACCCATGATTTTAGTATCGGGCACAAACTCGCGAAGACGATTTACATTGTGTGTTAAAGCCGCCGTATCAATTTCAACATAGCAACGATGTGTGTTCGTCATTAGGTTGTCAACCTAGCATTCATCAAATTACTCGTCGTCAAACTGAGGTCCAGCGTAATTTTCAAAGCGCGTAAATTGCCCCAACCATGCGAGACGTACCGTTCCAATTGGCCCGTTACGCTGTTTACCAATAATGATTTCGGCAATACCTTTAGACTCTGAATCTTTATTATAGACTTCATCACGATAGATAAACATAATCACATCGGCGTCTTGCTCAATGGCACCAGATTCACGTAAATCTGACATAACCGGTCGTTTATTAGGCCGTTGCTCAAGACTTCGATTAAGCTGTGACAACACAATAATCGGACATTCCAACTCCTTAGCTAAGCCTTTTAGCGAACGAGTGATGTTTGAAATTTCAAGCGTTCGATTTTCACTGCTGCCGCTGTCATTGCCTCGCATCAGTTGTAAGTAATCTAACATGATTAGACCCAGCCCATGCTCATGTTCAGCGGCCAAACGTCTGGCACGTGTGCGAACTTCCAGAGGTGACAAGTTTGGCGTGTCATCAATGTAAATGTCTTTTTCATTCAACAAACTAACGGCAGACGTCAATTTGGGCCAATCTTCATTCTCGAGTTGTCCGGTTCTGAGTTTGCCAGAATCCACCCGGCTTAATGAGGCCATCATACGCGCAGCCAATGCCGAGCCTGGCATCTCCATGCTGAAAACCGCCACCGGTAAATTTTCATGTATCGCGGCATACTCGATCAAGTTCATCGAAAACGACGTTTTCCCCATAGACGGTCTGCCAGCGACCACGACCAAGTCCCCTTCTTGCATGCCGCTGGTCTGTTTATCTAAATCGGTAAAACCGGTTGAAACGCCGGTTACTGTGGATTTAGTTTTAAACAGCTCATCAATTTTCTGCACCGCTTCTTTCAACAGTACGTCGATTTTTTGAAACCCGGCTTTAGCTTGCGTGTTATTTTTTGCGATTTCAAAAATAGCTGATTCGGCAAAATCCAGCACTTCTTCGGGCGTGCTGCCATCAGGGTTATACGCACGTTTTACAATGTCATTGGCGCTTTCAATTAAACGGCGAAGAATCGCGCGATCACGAACAATCTTTGCGTATGATTTTACATTGCCGGTATTGGGCGTATTTTTTGCCAACCCTCCCAGATAGGCCATGCCACCAACGTTATCAATTTCACCCAGCCGTGTAAGAGTCTCTGAAACCGTTACCACATCAGCCGCCTCCCCAGCCGTGCCAAGTTTGACGATCTCGTTATAAATTAATCGATGATCATTACGGTAGAAATCTCGACCTTCCAACTCCATTGAAATGTCGTCGATTACACGATTGTCCAACATCATGGAACCCAGTATTGACTGCTCGGCCTCTATCGCCTGTGGTGGCAGTTTTAACGCATCTTCTTCAGGAGTTGTGACCATTGAGTTTTAGTTAGTTATTCTGTTGGTGAAAGTTAATCGTGTACGAAACCGTCTTTAAATCGAGCTAATTAAGGCAATATAAAGACCAATGATAATGGAGACCTTTGATGGCC
The DNA here is from genome assembly GCA_937974565.1 of uncultured Arenicella sp. Lineage (GTDB taxonomy): Bacteria > Pseudomonadota > Gammaproteobacteria > Arenicellales > Arenicellaceae > Arenicella. Next base: position 13,076 of record CALJWL010000043.1, on the reverse strand, counting down.
GTTTTACACGTTCATTTCGCTTTCGTCTAGTGCCCGTTTAGCCGTAAATCTTATCACGGAATGAATTTACGTGGCTTAACAAAAAACAGCAACATACCCTTAAATTTATCTCAAATAAAGAACCCATAGACACAAAAAAGCCAGCGCAAAGGCTGGCTTTTCAACATCACAAAGAAGGTGAAGTCTTATTTGATTTTCGCTTCTTTGTACTCTACGTGCTTACGGACAACAGGGTCGTACTTTTTAACCACCATTTTCTCGGTTTGCGTACGCTTATTCTTGGTTGTTGTGTAATAGTGGCCGGTTTTCGCGCTAGACACCAATTTGATTTTATCTCTCATGATTTTCTCCTAAGTATCTCTTTCTGGTTAAAAGAGTGGCCGATTAAACTTTAACGCCGTTAGCGCGAAGGTCAGCAAGAACACTGTCGATGCCTTTTTTGTCGATAATTCGAATGCCCTTTGATGACACACGCAAACGAACCCAACGACTCTCACTTTCGACCCAAAACTTGCGATAGTGCAAATTGGGTAGAAAAGTGCGGCGCGTACGATTTTTAGCGTGCGATACGTTATTACCGAACTTGGTACCTTTTCCAGTTACCTGACATATTCTAGACATTGCTCTAACCTTCTAAACTTTTTTTCAATTTAGCGCTTAGTTTCACGGGGGCGTTTCGTGTTTGCATTCAAATCTTGCGCAAAATGCACCCACATCAACTCGCTTACTCTACCGTGCTTATCACAGCAAATCGGCCTAACCGCTTGTTTTTAAATCGTTAACGTTAAAATAGAACGATTAGCCAACCGCCCTATTTACTTCAGGGGGCGATTTATACCAGAAAGGTATTGAAAATAAAACCAATTCTTCGCGTTTTAAGCTGTGTTTTTTAGCTTTTCACGATTTATTCAAGCAAGGTCTTTTAATGAGCAAAATTATGTTCAATTTGCCCCATTGTCGTTCCCGTGTGAAGCGCCGTGAAAGCGTTGCTTCATTCTCAAGCTCTTAAAGCAAACCAAAGTGTGGGTTCATGATTCATTCGCGCGCCTGGTGCCCATCCATACCCAATGACGGTGCCTGGGCTGCAACTCAATAAAATGAACTGCAACCGAGCGCATGGCTTGAGAGTCTTCAGCCTAAAGCACGCCTATTTCCGCAAAAGAAACCACCTCAGAATCCCCCACCACGAAATGATCCAGCAATGTGACCCCGACCATGTCTAATGCTGAGTTTAATGTGTCCGTTAAGGCTTTATCTGCAACACTGGGCTCAGCGACGCCAGAAGGGTGATTGTGCGCCACAATTAACGCCGCGGCATTATGCTTTAACGCCTCTTTGACCACTTCGCGCACGGGCACAGAAGCATTATCAATGGTGCCTCGAAACAACTCCTGGTGATGAATAACGCGATGCTTACTATCCAAAAACATCACAAAAAAAGATTCATAAGGCTTGTCTCGCAGCTGCAAGATTAAATAATCGCGAGATATTTGCGGGTTTGTGATCGCCTCGCCTTTTTCAATTTGCCCCATCAAATATCGACGTCCGAGTTCTAATCCGGCCTGAAACTGTACGTATTTCGCGGTGCCGATTCCTTTAAATTTGCATAAGTCGGCTGGGCTCATGTTCAGCAACTGGCGTAAGCTTCCTGCTTCAAACAAAGCATCTCTGGCCATTTCAATTGCCGACTTCCCTGGGATTCCCGTGCGCAAAAATATGGCTAATAGCTCGGCATCTCCCAACGACTCTGGGCCCTGATGAAGTAATTTTTCTCTTGGCCGCTCCGTTTGAGGCCAGTCTTTTATTGGTAAATGTTGAACAGTCATGAATACACTCCCTGTGTAATTTAAATAATATGAAGTGACCCGTAAGTTGTTAAAGGGTCATTATGTTTAAGCTTTAAACCGCGCTTAGTGAAACCGCGCTTAGTGGGGCCATATTGGATTTAATCGAGTCGCTTTCGAGCTTCAAGAATCGTTCCATCAAAGCACTGATGACATACAGCGAAACCCTGTCGGCAATTATGTCAAAAAATGAGTGAGCAACGTTTAAATCCCATTAAACCACCTTTAATTCCACCTCTTTACAACTTAAAGGCGGAGTCGATTGAGTTAGAAGCGCCCGTGTCACTCTATTATTTTACCCAATCCCAGCATTGACTAAAGCTATTAAAGGGTATTAAAACACAGGATATCTTGCAAACCAAACCCATTGAAACACCGATTTGCGATTATCGGCTGAAAAGTTGTCAGCAATCGGTAATAATCGCGCTCTTAAATCTAAGATCGTTCTACATAGGCGTCACCAAGAGAGCGTCGTCGTTTACAGCTTAAAAATATCAAGGCAAATAACTCTATGACAACCAAGCCAGTTAAAACGTTAGCCAATAAGCGAGTATTGCTCGGGGTAAGTGCCGGGATTGCGGCCTATAAAACACCCGACCTGGTTCGAAAATTAACTGAATTGGGGGCTGAAGTGGAAGTCATCCTAACTCGCAATGCTGATCAATTTGTTGCCCCTTTAGCACTGCAAGCGGTTAGTGGCCGATCGGTGCATAACTACGCCATGACAGCTGAAAGTGAATCTGGCATGGGTCATATCGATCTGGCTCGTTGGGCAGACGTGGTGTTAATCGCGCCTGCCACGGCTAATGTTATTGCCCGACTTTGTCAGGGCAACGCTGACGAGCTTCTCACCACCGTGTGTGTGGCAACCGAAGCACCGTTGGCTGTGGCGCCAGCCATGAACCAGCAAATGTGGCAAAACCCCGCCACAGAAGAGAACATAAAAACCCTAGCGGGTCGAGGCGCTTTTATTTTAGGCCCCGATTCAGGTGAGCAAGCCTGTGGTGAAATTGGCCCGGGGCGCATGTTACAGCCCATTGAAATAGCCCGACGCTTAGGCACACACTTTCAATTAGGCGCAATGGCAGGCAAAAATGTCATGATTACGGCAGGCCCAACTTGGGAAGCCATTGACCCCGTCAGAGGCATCACCAATCATAGCTCAGGCTTAATGGGTTATGCTTTGGCGCAAGCGGCGGTGGAATCTGGCGCCAATGTTACTCTGGTTAGCGGCCCAACCAACTTATCCCCCCCCGAGCGTGCGAAAGCCATTAACGTAACATCCGCATTGGATATGCACGCCGCCGTATTTGCAGAGATCGACGACCAAGACGTATTTATTGGCGTAGCCGCAGTAGCCGACTATCGCCCAGTCAACTCGGTTACGCATAAAATCAAAAAGAACGCCGACGAAATGACGATTACAATGGTCAAAAACCCTGATATTTTGGCCGATGTTGCTTCACACTCAAAGCGCCCTTTTTGTGTTGGTTTTGCAGCGGAAACCAACGATGTGATTGACTACGCTCGTGGCAAACTGGAACGTAAAAAACTTGATATGATCGCGGCCAATCACGTTGGCAGTTCTGAAACCGGTTTTGGCACGCCCAATAATGCCATCACCCTAATAACGAACGACTCAGTGACTGAGCTACCAAAACAAAACAAGTACGCGCTGGCGAGAGTATTAATGAACGAAATCGCCAAAAAGTTACCCTAAACTCAGCCAACCCCAGTCACACTAGGTAACATCTGCCCACCCAAACTAACAACACATACCGCCCGATTATGAGACACCCAGTTCAACTGAAAATTTTAGATCAACGCATTGGCACCGAATTTAATCTTCCTGAATACGCCACTCAAGGAGCTGCAGGCATGGATTTACGAGCCAGTACAGACGCACAAATTTCCATTGCTCCTGGTGAAACGGTGCTTATTCCAACTGGCATCTCCATCTACGTAGAAGACCCGAGTCTAGCGGCGGTATTGCTACCCAGGTCCGGTTTAGGTCATAAAAACGGCATTGTTTTAGGCAACCTCACGGGCTTAATTGACTCGGACTACCAAGGCCCACTTATGGTCTCACTCTGGAATCGCAGTGACACGGAATTCTCAGTATCGCCAGGCGATCGAGTTGCGCAAATGGTGTTTGTGCCCATCGTACAAGCGGAGTTCAAATTGGTAGAAGAATTTACTGAATCAGCGCGCGCCAGCGGTGGATTCGGCCATACTGGGGTCAAATAAAGCGTATTTTCGGCAATATTTACTGGTGAAATTCCGGACATAATTGTAGCAGACCGAAGTGTTCATTATTTTTTAACAGTAATTTGCTATACTCCGCCGCAGATTTTCACACCAGAGCTGTCCTAATGCTCTAATGTTCACTTTTGTATCATCGAAAGTTGGCCAAACTCAATCAGCTAAAGCGGTTGCATTAGATAGAGCCTAATGCACGTTGCCCAGCCGAACTGGAAACTTAGATTAAGTTAGCGGCGCGATTTGATGGCAGCGTAAGGCAGGTGTTCCAAAGCCTCAGACTAAGGTTAGAGGTATACGCAACCATTGAAAAAGCTCGGTTATTGACGGTCAGCCAATACTGTTACTTAAAGAAAGCTTAAACACATTTAAATGAGGAAGTTATGTCAGATACCCTATCCATACGCGATAATCGCACAGGAAAAGAGTACGATCTTGATATCGTAGACGGCAACATCAGTGCCACTCAATTACGTCAAATAAAAATCAATGAAGGCGATTTTGGCATGATGAGCTACGATCCTGGGTATCTCAACACAGCCAGTTGTACCAGCCGAATCACGGATTTGCATGGTTCAGAAGGCATATTACGCTACCGAGGTTACCCTATCGAGCAGTTGGCCGAGAAGAGTACCTTCTTAGACGTGGTTTATTTATTGTTCAATGGGGAACTGCCAAACGCGCAAGAATCCTCTGCATGGGAAGAGCGCATTACTCATCACACCATGCTGCATGAAAAAACCAAACGATTGATGGGTGGTTTTAACTACGACGCTCACCCAATGGGCGTCTTTATTTCAACCGTTGCGGCATTATCGACCTTCTACCCCGATGCAAAATTGGTTGACGATAAAGAAACCCGCATGTTGCAAGCCTGCCGTTTGATTGGAAAAACACCCACAATCGCGTCTTATGCTTACCGTAATAGCCGCGGCCTGCCTTATATATACCCAGACAATGAGCTAAGCTACACGGGCAACTTTCTCAACATGATGTACCGTATGGTCGAGCCTCGTTATCAAGCAGACCCCGTACTAGAACGTGCGCTTGATGTGTTGTTTATTTTGCACGCTGACCACGAACAAAACTGCTCAACCAGCGCCATGCGTAACATCGCCAGTTCCAAAGCCGACCCATTTGTGTCAGTAGCCGGCGCAGCGGCGGCGCTTTATGGCCCATCTCATGGGGGCGCTAATGAAGCGGTATTGAATATGTTGCGTGAAATTGGCACCAAAGACAACGTTGCCGATTACGTAAAACGCTGTAAAAGCGGTGAGATTCGCCTGATGGGCTTTGGCCACCGTGTTTACAAAAACTACGACCCTCGTGCCCGTATTGTTAAGGAAACGGCGGACGAAGTATTTGAAGTCACCGGCCGAAACCCATTGATTGACGTGGCGATGGAGCTTGAGCGTATTGCCCTTGAAGACGATTATTTTATTAAACGCAATTTATACCCAAACGTGGACTTTTATTCTGGCTTAATCTATGAAGCCATGGGTTTCCCGATGGAAGCGTTCACGGTATTGTTCGCCATTCCACGCACAGCCGGCTGGTTAGCGCAGTGGATGGAATTAATGGACGATCCAGAATTTCGCATCACACGTCCACGCCAAAACTACCAAGGTTATGGCGAGCGCCACATTCCGGATGATTATCGCTCTTAAATCACCTTATCCGTGAAACGCTAATTTAGGTTTGCACAAGAAAAGCCACCCCACTGGGTGGCTTTTCTGTGTCTGGGCTTGACCAAGTACCCCATTTCCATCGCAACGACATAAGCAAATTGTTGATCCAAGCCTTCAAGCCGAAAAGGACGTGTCTTAGACGTGAATTTACACGACACCTCACAAAGAAAATGGCATACTTCGCAAAGTTTAGTGATCTAACATTGCGTTCTGAGTGAACAGCGAAAAGCCAGCAATTAAAAATCACACTAAATAGCAAATTTTAAGCGAACATCGACTGACGTTATCGGCGTGTTTATACAATTAAATCGAACCAAGACTTGGGCAACAATCCAATCAAATGAGCACTAACTCAGACCCCCTTAGCCTGCTTAATGGGCAGAATATCGCATTCCTTGAAGACGTCTTTGAACAGTATCAGGAAGATCCAAATTCAGTATCGCAAGAATGGCAAACCTATTTTTCTAATTTAGGCACCTCTTCCGCAGCCACTATTTCCAGCAGCACCTCAGTCAGCAGTTTGGACGCCGCCATGGCCACCAAGCAAGGCTCGGTTTCACGATTGATCAGCACCTATCGCGCCATGGGGCATAAGCGAGCAAAGGTTGACCCAATCAACGAAATGACGGAACAAGATGCCAGCGAATTGGAGTTAGCCTACCATGGTTTATCGGAGGCCGATTTGGATACGGTCTTTGATTCTGGCCCCTTGCGCGCACCCGATCGTCTGCCATTGCGCGACATTGTTGCCATACTAAAAGCAAATTACTGTGGTTCAATCGGTTACGAATACGGCCACATGGCCAGCGCTGAACAACGCCGCTGGTTACGAACACGCCTTGAACAACCCGTCGGTCATGATCCGTTCACCAATGAGCAGAAAAAACACATTCTGAGCCGTTTAACCGCATCGGAAGGCATGGAACGCTATCTGCACACCAAGTACGTAGGCCAAAAGCGTTTTTCATTAGAAGGTGGTGAAAGCTTAATACCCATGTTGGATCAAATCATTCAACAAGGTGGCGCTAATGGCATTAAAGAAGTGGTTATTGGCATGGCACATCGTGGCCGTTTGAATGTTCTGGTAAACACATTAGGTAAATCGCCCAGCACACTGTTCTCTGAGTTCGAAGGCAAGCATGACATTAATGAGTTGGCCGAGAGCGGTGATGTTAAATACCATCAAGGCTTCTCATCAGACATTCAGACCGAAGGTGGCTTGGTTCATCTGTCATTGGCGTTTAACCCATCGCACCTGGAGATCGTTAGCCCTGTGGTCGAAGGCTCGGTTCGGGCACGTCAAGAACGCCGAGACGACAATGAAGGCAGTATGGTTTTACCAATTTCGATTCACGGCGATGCGGCATTTGCAGGCCAAGGCGTAGTGATGGAAACGTTTCAAATGTCGGGTTGCCGCGGTTACCAAACCGGCGGCACTGTACACATTGTGATTAACAACCAAGTTGGCTTTACCACCAGCAACCCCAAAGACGCACGTTCAACGCCTTATTGCACCGAGATTGCAAAGATGGTTGGCGCCCCGATCTTTCATGTTAATGGTGATGACCCTGAAGCGGTTCTTTTTGCCACACAGATAGCCATGGATTTTCGCACCAAATTCCATAAAGATGTGGTGATCGACTTAGTGTGTTATCGCCGCCATGGGCACAATGAGTCGGATGAGCCGTCAGTGACCCAGCCGATCATGTACAAAAATATTAAGGCGCTTCCAACCACCAGACGTTTATACGCACAAAAACTGATCGACAACGGCGTTATAACTAACGATGACGAGAACAAACTCAATGCTGACTACCGTGCGTCAATGGTGGCCGGGGAGCGCGTGGTGTCTGAGTTTGTGGATGTGCAACAAGGCGATCATACCGTGGATTGGTCTCCTTATTTCAACATTCATTGGGAACACCAGACCGACACGGGCTACAACGCCAAACGTTTGGATTTCTTAGCCGAGCGCCTACTCGATGTTCCTGAAGGTTTTGAACTTCACGCGCGCACCAAAAAAATCATGCAAGACCGCGCTAAAATGCGTGCAGGTGAATTGCCGCTTGATTGGGGTATGGCTGAAAATTTAGCCTACGCCACACTGGTTGATGAAAACTTCTCCGTTCGCATGTCTGGTCAGGATTGCGGACGCGGAACCTTTTTCCACCGCCATGCAGTGTTACATAATATAGACAGCAAAGACACTTTAATGCCATTACGTCATATCAAAGACAAGCAGCCTAACGTTGATATCATCAATTCGTTGTTGTCTGAAGAAGCCGTGTTAGCGTTTGAGTATGGCTACTCGTGTTCGGACCCAAAAACCATGGTGATTTGGGAGGCGCAATTTGGCGATTTTGCGAATGGCGCGCAGGTGGTGCTAGACCAATTTATTTCCAGTGGTGAAGCGAAATGGGGCCGTTTAAGCGGTCTAACCATGTTTCTACCGCACGGCTACGAAGGCCAAGGCCCTGAACATTCATCAGCACGTTTAGAGCGTTACCTTCAACTTTGCGCACAACACAATATGCAAGTTTGTGTACCAAGCACGCCGGCGCAAATGTTTCACATGATTCGTCGGCAGATGTTGCGCCCTTATCGCAAACCGCTCATTGTTATGACACCAAAGAGTTTGTTGCGTCATAAACTGTCAACTTCAAGTTTAGAAGACCTGCACAGCGGCCGTTTCCAAAACGTGATTCCTGAGATTGATAAACTAACCAATAAAAGCGTCAAACGTGTGGTGATGTGTTCTGGAAAAGTCTATTTTGACTTGCTAGAGCAACGCCGTGAAAGCCAGATCAAAGATATAGCCATTATTCGAGTTGAGCAACTTTACCCATTTCCAAGGAATGAGGTGATCGCACAACTTAAGCGCTACCCGAATGCAACCGAAATAGTGTGGTGCCAAGAAGAGTCTAAAAACCAAGGCGCATGGTATCAAATCATGCACCACATTAAGCACTGCATTGAAGATCACCATACTTTGCTGTACGCCGGACGTGAAGCATCGGCTTCACCAGCCGCCGGTTATCTGGCCGTGCATCGTGAACAACAAGCGCGTCTTGTTAATGCCGCACTTTCACCGCTAAACGAAGAAGACACTTATCAAGTAGAAGCCTATCACTAGGCTTTTACTGTTAAAAAGCAGATTACCTAACAATACTCTAACCGTTAAAAACAGACACACTCTTTGCAGGAGCAGGCAACATGTCAGTTGAAATTAAAGTCCCAATTCTTCCTGAATCCGTCGCTGAAGCCACCGTAGCGACTTGGCATAAACAAGTCGGCGATGCGGTTAGCATCGACGAAAACTTAGTCGATATCGAGACTGAGAAAGTGGTACTCGAGGTGCCCAGCACTGTTGACGGTGTCATTAAAGAAATAAAGGTTGAAGAAGGCGCTACTGTTGGCGAACAAGATGTTATCGCCATTATCGAAGAAGGCGCAACCGCCAGTGCGCCAAGCGCCAGTGCCGAACACAAGGCATCACCTGACACAGAAGAGAAGAGCGCTGCGCCCGAAGCCACGGCTGACGATTCAGACAAACTCAGCCCTGCTGTACGCAAGATGGTCGCTGAAAACAACCTGGATGCAAGCACCATTAAAGGCACAGGCAAAAATGGTCGCCTTTTAAAAGAAGACGTGCAAAAGCATTTGGATGATGCGTCCAAATCAGCGGCCAATTCGGCGGCCAAAGTAAAAACACCGCAAGCTGGTGAACGCTCTGAGCGCCGTGTGCCCATGACGCGATTACGCGCAACCATCGCTCGTCGATTGAAAGAAGCGCAAGACACCCAAGCCATGTTGACTACCTTTAACGACGTCAACTTGCAAGCCGTCATCGACATTCGAAAACAATACAAAGACCTGTTTGAGAAGAAGCACGGCACTCGTTTAGGCTTTATGTCATTCTTCGTGAAAGCGGCTATTGAGGCTCTGAAACGCTTCCCAGCCGTTAACGCCTCCATCGATGGCAATGATATTGTTTATCATGATTATTACGATGTAGGCATTGCGGCCTCATCGCCTCGCGGGTTAGTTGTGCCGGTCTTGCGTGACGTGGATCAAATGAACTTTGCTGGTGTAGAAAAATCAATTGGGGAATACGGGCAAAAAGCCAAAGAAGGCAAGTTGACCATGGAAGACCTTGTTGGTGGCACCTTTACCGTATCTAACGGCGGCGTTTTTGGCTCAATGCTTTCTACTCCTATCGTGAACCCACCGCAAAGCGCCATCTTAGGCATGCATCGTATTGAAGAGCGCCCGATTGCCGAAAACGGCCAAGTGGTTATCAGACCAATGATGTATCTGGCGCTCACCTACGATCACCGTATTATCGATGGCAAAGAATCAGTGCTGTTCTTACGCACCATTAAAGAATGCTTAGAAGACCCAGCCAGATTACTACTGGAACTTTAATTAGGCGCGTCATTTAAGTTAGTTCTAAGTTGACTCAAGCGGCGGCTTTTCATTGCTCGCTGCTTGGGTTACCGCTTACCGTAATGCGTTTTTGCACATTATGGCCAAGAAGCGGCCAACGTGTATTGCGTGACCGCTTCACAACACAACAGACCGTAAAGATTAGTTATGTCAGAAAAATTTGACGTTATTGTTATAGGCGCTGGCCCTGCCGGTTACGTCGCCGCTATCCGTTGTGCCCAATTGGGCTTTAACACCGCCTGTGTTGACAAGTGGGAAGACAAAGATGGCAAGCCGTCGTTAGGAGGCACATGCTTAAACGTAGGGTGTATCCCATCAAAAGCCCTGCTGGACTCTTCTGAAAAAGTTGAACAAGCTGAACATGAATTCGAGGCACATGGTATTTCGGTTGGCAACGTAAATGTTGATGTGCCAAAGATGATCGCGCGCAAAAACGACATTGTTGGCAATCTCACCAAAGGCATCGCCGGCCTGTTCAAAGCCAACAAAGTCACGGCGATTCATGGCCACGGCAAATTGCTTAAAGGCAAACAAGTTGAAGTCACGTCCAAAGAAGGAACGGCGACTTACAGTGCTGACAACATCATCTTGGCTTGTGGTTCTGAGCCCATTAATATTCCAGTCGCCCCCGTTGACAACAATTTAATTGTGGATAACGCTGGCGCTTTAGACATTGATGATGTGCCAAAGCGATTAGGCGTCATTGGCGCAGGCGTCATCGGGCTTGAGCTGGGTAGCGTATGGAACCGGTTGGGTTCTGAGGTGACCATTTTAGAAGCCATGGACGCATTTTTAGCCCCAGTAGACAAACAATTGTCACGCGAAGCGGAACGCACATTCGTCAAAGGGCAAGGGCTCGACATCAAGCTTGGCGCTCTAGTCACCGGCTCTAAAACGGCCAAAAAATCAGTTAAAGTCACCTACACATTCAAAGGTGAAGAACACACCGAAACCTTTGATAAACTAATTGTCGCTGTGGGCCGCAAAGCCAACACCAAAGACATTGCGGCTGAAGACGTAGGTCTGGTGATTGACGAGCGCGGTCGCATTGATGTAGACAATCAGTTACGCACGAATATTGCCGGGGTGTACGCGATCGGAGATGCCGTCAAAGGGCCAATGTTGGCGCACAAGGGGTCCGAAGAAGGCGTGGCTGTTGCCGAAATTATTGCTGGCCAACAGCCGCATGTAAACCACGACACGGTGCCATGGGTAATCTACACCCACCCAGAAATCGCGTGGGTAGGGATCAACGAAGAACAAGCCAAAGAACAAGGTTTGAATTACAAAACCGGTTTTTTTCCGTTCGCAGCTAACGGCCGTTCGCTGGCAATGAATGAAAAAGGCGGCCGAGTAAAAATGATCGCCGATGCCGACACCGACCGCGTACTGGGCGTACACATTCTAGGGCCCAATGCTTCTGAGTTAATCTCAGAAGCGGTGCTGGCCATGGAGTATTCAGCATCAACTGAAGACATAGCCAGAACCATACACGCTCACCCCACTCTGTCTGAGGCCCTGCATGAGGCGGCTTTGTCTGTTGATGGGCGGGCGCTGCATAAAGTGAATTAATTCACTGCTGTGTAATAGATCAACCTATTATAAAAAGCCGGTCTGACGTAATAGTCAGATCGGCTTTTTACGTAATGAAGATCAAGAGAACGTTTAAAACCAAAGTAAAGCCGCAAGCTCTTTCCAATTTATTTGATGCTCACACGACTGGGCTTTAGCCCATTGCTGTCCCACTTATCGTTCAATAAAAAGGCTTAAACCCAACTTCGTTGTACAATGTGAGTGCAGACAAACGTTGTAACAGCAAGAGGATTTAAGCCATGGCCCATCATAACACTGTCTTTTCTCAAATTCTAAAATTGATCCCGAGACATGAATTTTCGTCGCTGTCGATTAAACACGATGGCCCGCGTCGACGTGACGCGATGAGCCGCTGGACTCAGTTTGTCGCCATGGCGTCAGCTCAGCTAACGGGTCGTTCTAGCCTACGTGATGTTGAGTCTACTTTGGAACGGCAATCGCACCTTCGATATCATTTAGGCAGCGGTTCAATCAAACGCACAACACTCGCTCGCGCCAACAAACAACTTTCAGGGGAGTTCTATCAAGCCCTGTTCAGTAAGCTTTATTCACGGTGCCAATCACATTCGCCAAAGCATGCCTTGCGATTCAAGAAAAAGCTGTTTTCACTCGATGCGTCACTTATTAATGTGTCGCTAAAAGTCTTTCCTCATCGCGATTACAATCGCAAGAAAGCGGCGTATAAATTGCATGTCGGCCTTGATCATGACGGACTGATTCCAGCCTTTGCCGCAGTGACAGCGGGTAAAGTGGGCGACCAAATGCAGGCCAAGCTCATGATGTTTCCCAAAGACAGCGTTGTCGTTTTTGACAGAGGATACGCCGATTATTCATGGCATAACCAATTGACAGAAAAGGGAATATTCTGGGTAACTCGAATAAGGGCTAATGCAAAGTATCGCGTTTTAGAGCGACGAAAACCGAATCGTTCCTGTGGAATCACAAGTGATCAGACTATTGAATACACGGCTAAAATATCAAGGAAAAACAAGTTAAGCCCGATTAGGCGAATTGGTTTTTATGATAAAGAGACCGACAAGAATTACGTCTTTATCACGAACCACTTCGGGTGGTCAGCGAATACGATTGCCGATATCTATAAGCAGCGTTGGCAGGTAGAATTATTCTTCAAATGGATCAAACAAAACTTAAAAATAAAGTCGTTTCTTGGAAATACAGACAATGCTGTAATGACACAAATCATGGTCGCCATGTGTACTTATCTAATTCTGGCATTTATCAAATT
>CALJWL010000042.1 GCA_937974565.1 uncultured Arenicella sp. | reverse complement strand
CGGCTCATCTGAACAGACCCTGGCTTGACTCGATTTAGTAACAATAGCTGGCAAGGCAAATTCAGAACCAACGTTAGGAAAGAAAATGACTAAATTTCAAAAAGTACAAAAGGGTTTTACCCTAATCGAATTGATGATCGTGGTAGCGATCATCGGTATTTTAGCGGCAGTCGCAATCCCCGCTTATCAGGACTACACAGTCCGAGCAAAAGTAACCGAAGGTTTGAGTGTTGCTGCTTCAGCGAAAACAGCCGTATCTGAAGCTTATCAAGCTTCAGGATTAATTGGTATCAACAGTGCGTCTCAATCTTACTCTTGCACATACACACCGACCAAATACCTTGGAGGCCCTGCAGGCTCAAACGCAGGTGTTGGTAACGCAGGTGTGAATTGCGCATTTCAGGCAGGCCAAGGCGTCGCCATTTCAAGCGGTACGGCTGCTGGCCCTAATCCAGGCACAGGCGTACCAGGCGAGATTTTAATCACTTTCGGCGCGCAGGCGCCCGTCCAAATCTCAACATTCACTTTAGTGTTAACCCCTCTCATTAATGATGCGGTGATAGCTGCAGGGGCTGTAGGTAACATCGATTGGGCTTGCCAATCTAGCACTCGAATTCAAACTGATGCTGACAATGTTACACAAGGTCTCGGCACATTAGGCACACTGGCTCCTCAGTATGCGCCGTCTCAATGCAGATAATCATGTCATAGTAAAAACTTGGTTGGTGGCCTTTGTGTAAGGTTGACGCCAAACTAAGATTTACTGTTCAATAAAAGCCTCTTTACATGTTAAGAGGCTTTTTTTTGCCATTCAAAAATACCGTCGCCGTTAACAACATCTCGAAACTAAATAACCTTTCAATGATCATTAATTTAGCCGAAAAGACGAAAGCCGCCAGCGTTCATTTAATACTTAGCGCGTTGGTTATTTCTCTATTTTTTGCCCTGATATTTTATATATGGTTCCCCAATGGTCTCATCTATGCGGGGGCATTAGAAGGTCTTCAACTCGTTATCCTTGTGGACCTTGTACTCGGTCCACTGCTAACCTTTGTGGTATTTAATAAAACCAAACGCAGCCTGAAGTGGGATCTTTCAATCATTGTGTTAATTCAGTTGGCTGCCTTAGTTTACGGTGCAAGCTTGATATTGAAAGAACGGCCGGTCGCTGCGGTACTGGGGTCAGACTTTGTGCATTTGGTAACGGCAAGTGAGGCAGAGCAATGGGAGCTTCCCAAAACATTCAGCACCCACACCGGCCCCAAAACCTACTATTTAGATGTTGAAAATGACTTAGCCAAACTGATGCCCGCAGAGGCCGTTCATGAGTTTACTGAAGGCAAACCTTTTCACATACAACCCGACCTTTACAAAAATCTGAACACGGTAAGTGAAAGTACGTATGATGAGAGAATCAACCTGCTTATTGAAAGGCACAAACACAGAAAAGCCTACCAACGCCTTCTTGATCAACAGAATAATGACGGTTGTACATGGCTAATCGTCATGTCAAAACATGTATTCGACCAGGGGTTTGTTTGTTTTCACCGAACAAATGGCATAATGAAAACGAAGATCGTCAAACATGATGTTTGAGCTATTAAATATTGAAACACAGTTCGCATGTTGACACGTTTAGCGTCGTTAGCTGAGGCAACCCTTTTTACTGCAAACGATGTGGACTTAATCTATGACTGTAACTAGTATAATTCAAGTCGACATTTCACTAGAAGAATCAAAATAAATGAACGCTCCTTTGCCGCCTATTGCCAAAACACTGGCTAACCTTGACCTTATTCCAATTGAAGATCTGACTCCAATCGCTAGAGATACTCAAGGGACAAACGAGTTTTTACATCGAGTATTTCAACAAGAGTTGATTAGCAGCGAAGCTTTAAGTAAAGAATTGTCTTCTAGGTTTGGTTCTCCACTAATAGACCTTTCAGCGCTGAACGTTGACTTAATACCTAAAGATTTAATTGAACCAAAAATTGTCGAACGGCACCTAGTTCTGCCGATATACAAGCATGGCAAGAACTTATTTGTTGCCATGCTTGACCCCACGAATAAGTCAGCCATGGATGAAATAAAGTTCTACACTGGCTTACAAGTGATACCAGTTCAAGCCGAACTGTACGCCATTGAAGCCCTTATTCAAAAGATTGAAGAAGAAGATAACGCCACTCTTGATGATTTTCTTGGCGATGATGATATCGAGCTTGAGGCTGATGATGAAACACCACAGAACACAAACGCTGGGGGCGAAGATGAAGCTAATGAAGCGCCTATTGTTAAGTACGTTAACAAAATTTTAGTGGACGCCATCAACCGAGGCGCGTCAGACATTCACATGGAGCCATTCGAAAAAGAGTTGCGGTTTCGTTTTAGGGTTGATGGCATTTTACACAAAATCGCAACCCAACCAATCTCATTTGCCAGCCGAATTGCGGCAAGAATTAAAATTTTAGCCAAACTTGATATCGCAGAACGGCGCGCCCCTCAAGACGGTCGGGTTAAGCTCAAAGTTTCAAAAAACAAGGCCTACGATTTTCGTGTAAACACCTTGCCGACAGTGCATGGCGAGAAAGTGGTTATGCGGATATTAGACTCAAGTGCCGCAAATTTAGACCTATCAATTCTTGGCTTTGATGAACAACAACTTGAAACTTATGTGAAAACCGCCTCCAGGCCTTACGGCATGGTATTGATCACAGGGCCAACAGGCAGCGGTAAAACAGTGACCCTTTACTCAGCCTTGAATATGCTGAATGACCCAACCAAAAACATTTCGACCGTCGAGGACCCAGTGGAAATTCAACTGCCGGGAATCAATCAAGTCAATATCAACGAAAAAGCCAACCTGACGTTTGCCGAAGCATTAAAAGCCTTTTTACGACAAGACCCCGACATCATTATGCTGGGCGAAATACGAGACTTGGAAACCGCAGAAATTGCGATCAAAGCGTCGCAAACCGGTCACATGGTATTCTCCACATTGCACACAAACGATGCCCCGTCTACACTGACTCGATTACTCAATATGGGCGTACCAGCCTTCAATGTTGCATCGGCGGTCGAGCTAATATTAGCGCAAAGACTGGCAAGAAAGCTGTGTGTGTCTTGCAAAGAAGTGGCTGAATTACCTAAAAAAGTACTCAACGAGGCGGGCTTTAAAGCTGGTGAAGCAGAGGCGGCAACCATTTATCAAGCCAACCAAAAAGGTTGCCCTCACTGTACCAATGGCTACAAGGGGCGCGTTGGCATCTTTCAGGTTATGCCAATATCAGAAAAAATAAAAAGCTTGATTATGAATGGCTGCACCGAAGAGGACATTGAAAAACAAGCCTCTGAAGAAGGCATAAACGACCTAAGACGTTCGGGCCTCGACAAGGTGTTACTTGGCGTAACCTCCTTAGAAGAAATTGAACGCGTCACCAACGTGTAATACACTGAATAGATTCAATGTCTTATGTTACTATTTTAAGTAGTTAACGAGAGTAGAGCGATGGCAAAAAAACAAAAAAAAGTACTGCAGTTTGAATGGGAAGGCGTCAACCAGAAGCGCGTTACCAGTGGCGGCGAAATCGAAGCACCAACTCTGTCTCAAGCCAGAGCCTTATTGCGCCAAAAAGGTGTTCGGGTCACAAAAATAAAGCGCAAAGCTAAGCCTTTATTTTCTGGGTCGAAAACCGTTAAGGCGCAAGACATCAGCTTTGCATCAAGACAAATGGCCACCATGATCGGCGCAGGTATTCCCATTGCCCAAACGATGAGAGCCATTGGTAACGGTCATGAAAATGCCGCGATGGAAAAACTGATGATGGATTTATCCAGAGATGTGGAGTCTGGAACGGCTTTGAGTGTGGCACTGTCTAAATACCCCATTCACTTTAATAGGTTATTTACCAGCTTAACCGAAGCCGGTGAAGAGTCTGGTAAGCTGGATACCATGCTCGACAGGGTTGCCACCTACAATGAAAAACTTGAGGCCATTAAAAGCAAAGTAAAGTCGGCCATGATGTACCCCACAATTGTATTGTTCATTGCCGCGATTGTGTCTGTGTTATTGCT
The DNA here is from genome assembly GCA_937974565.1 of uncultured Arenicella sp. Taxonomy (GTDB): domain Bacteria; phylum Pseudomonadota; class Gammaproteobacteria; order Arenicellales; family Arenicellaceae; genus Arenicella. Next base: position 3,475 of record CALJWL010000042.1, on the reverse strand, counting down.
GTTATTTGTAATTCCACAGTTTGAAAAACTGTTTGAGGATTTTGGGGCTCAGCTGCCCACATTAACACAGACCATCGTAAACATGTCGAAGTGGATGCAAAGCAACTGGTACATAGGTTTAGGCGTCATCATTGTTGCGGCAGTGGCTTTTGCATACACATACAAAAGGTCGTCTAAGCTTCAATTCACGATGGATAGGATTTTTATACGACTGCCCATATTCGGGGTAATTTTAAAAAAATCGGCTCTGGCGCGTTTTTCGAGAACGCTCGCCATTATATTCAGCGCCGGTGTGCCTCTGGTTGACGGCATGAGTACCGTAGGCGCCGCCACGGGTAATCGCGTGTATCAAAAAGCCGTGGAAGACGTAAAGAGTGACATTTCCACCGGCCGAAGTTTGGAAAGCGCCATGGTCAGCACGAAAGTCTTCCCAAATATGATGTTGCAAATGGTGGCCAGCGGTGAAGAGTCGGGTGAACTCGAAGTAATGTTAGACAAAGTGGCCGACTTTTACGAACGAGAAGTGGATGATGCCGTTGAAGCGTTGAGCAGCCTGATCGAACCACTCATGATCGTATTATTGGGCGGCATTATTGGCACCATGGTTTTAGCCATGTACATGCCTATTTTCAAAATGGCCGCTGTTTTCTAGACCCACCTTATAAAAACGCGTCATTTGGAATTTTAATGTTTCAACAATTTGCCTACCTGCCAGACTCAGTGCTTGCTGGGTTTGGCCTTATTTTTGGTCTGCTTGTGGGCAGTTTTCTCAACGTAGTGGTGTTTCGTTACCCCAAAATAATGAAGCATCAATGGACGGTTCAATCTCGTGCATGGCTAGAGCTAGAGCCCTCTACAGCCCCTGCCCCTGCCGGTATTATTAGCCCCCCTTCGCATTGTGGGCATTGTGGAGCCTCAGTAAAACCCTGGCAAAACATACCGGTTATCAGCTTTTTAATCCTAGGCGGAAAATGCGCCTCTTGTCAGGCTAACATTGGTTGGCGATACCCCTTAGTAGAGTTATTAACAGGCGTACTAAGCGCAGTGGTGGTATATAAATTCGGTTGGGGGCCACAAAGCCTCTTCGGGCTTGTTTTAACCTGGTCGTTAATAACATTGGCTTTTATCGACTTTGATCACAAACTGCTGCCCGACGACATTGTATTACCTATGCTATGGTTAGGCTTAGCCTTAAGTTTGTGCCCGGTTTTTGCCGACACACACAGCGCACTGATGGGTGCTGTAGCCGGCTACCTGTGCTTTTGGGTCGTTTTCCAATTATTTCTCAGACTCACGGGCAAAGAGGGCATGGGTTACGGCGATTTCAAACTTATGAGCATGTTAGGCGCATGGCTTGGTTGGCAATATTTACCACAGATAATACTAATATCAACCCTAGTGGGAACTGTGTTTGGGGTCGCATTAATGCTCAAACAAAAAGCAGGCCGTGATTTAGCGATTCCATTTGGGCCCTACATCGCCTTGGCGGGTTGGATTGCCATGCTTTGGGGCAACGATATTAATATGGCCTACCTGGCTTACTCTGGCCTGTAAAATGTACGTGGTTGGATTAAGTGGCGGCATCGGCAGCGGTAAAACAGTCGCCTCAGACCGTTTCGCCAAACTGGGCATCGACATTGTGGATACGGACATCATCGCACGAGAGATCGTGCTACCTGGCAAACCCGCTCTTCAGGCTTTAGTGAATGCGTTTGGGCAAAACATCATTTTAACAACAGGCGAACTCAACCGCTCTGAATTACGGTCTATCGCCTTCTCGTCTAGCACGGCCAAAGCGAAACTTGATGCGATTACTCACCCCGCTATTCGCACAGAGGCGCTGCAACAAATTCAACAGAGCCAATCACGTTACTGCCTTGTTGTTGTTCCGTTACTGAGCAGCGATTCACCATTCAAAACCATTATGCAGCGTGTTTTAATTGTTACGGCCAAACAAGAAGTTAGGATTCAGCGAGTTAAGAAGCGCAGCAACCTATCGCACAAAGAAGTAATAAACATTATGGCGACCCAACTAAGTGATGCACAAAGGCTTACATTCGCCGATGATGTCATCGAAAATAACACCAGTTTAGATCATGTCTACCAACAAGTTGACGCCTTACATCAAAGCTACCTTACGTTAGAGAAGCAACACAGAAACGCTTCGTTAGCTTCGTAACACTGTATTATTCATTCCACCAAACCCCAAGTAAAAACCAAAACCCATCTGCCAGTTTATTAATGCTGTTTCTATTGTCTGAAAAGCCATACCCAAACTATGGCCTAAGAGGTTAATACTAACGAATCTAAAATAGATCACCATAGAAAATAAGTATGAAGACTCACATTGCACGGACACGAAATCAATGGCACAGTATGGCGTAACTAAATTAAATGTAAGCGCCCAGTAACCGACACCCTAGCGCATTATGAGAATCACGACTATGTTCCTCGCTTTAATCAGGAGCAAATAATGATCGGACGAAGTAAAACTAAGTAGTTAAATTTAATTGATGAACATGCGGCAAGCGGCTTGAGTGCGGCGGAGTTTTGTCACCGCAACAAATTGAATCCGAAGTACTTTAGCTTGCGTCGACGAGAGCTAACTCAAACGGCATCGGCTTTTGTCGAGTTAGCGCCGCAGGCGATGACACCAGCTAACGTCACTGTTCGTGTTACTGAGGTTACGGTTCCTTTGGCCGATCTTGAATCCGTGATGGCAACGTTGAGGTAACCATGCAATGGTTTTCTGAGTTGCCGCGGGTGTATCTGCACGGTGATACGGTGGATTTTCGCAAGGCGGCGAACGGTTTGTTGGTGATTGTCGAGCAAGAGCTTGAGCTGAATCCGCTTGACGAGAGTTTGTATGTGTTTTGCAATCAAGCCCGTGACCGGTTGAAGGTATTGCACTGGGATAAGACGGGGGTTTCAAAGGCCAACAAAGTTGTTCCCGATTCACTCTCATAAGTGGAAAATAACTCCGAAACCTTATAGCCCTCTTCTAGAGACATAGAAGCATAGTTTTGCTTTGCCCTCTTAATCCACTCTAGCTCCACATTTTTAATATTTTTTTGATGTAAATCTCCGACAACAATGTTTTTTGCTGGTTTTCGACACGATTCGTGTGCGTATCTTGTGAATACTCAAAGGTTTCTTACACTTTGATCTGCTAATAAAGGGGGCTGACCCTCGAGAATTATAGTCAGTAAACAGGGGCGGAAGAATTATTGATTCAATTCCGGTTTAAACAACCGGGCAAAATCAATTTACTCCGACCCCATTGATTTTATAAACAACCGGGCAAAATCAATTTACTCCGACCCCATTGATTTTATTAATTACCTGTTTTCCAGCAAAAGCAACGCAAAGAAATTTTCTAAAAACATGGAAAAGTACTTGCCAGCGTACGGCGGCTATTGCGCCTATGGAGCATCGGTTGGCAAGAAGTTTATCGCTGATCCAACAGTATGGGAGA
>CALJWL010000041.1 GCA_937974565.1 uncultured Arenicella sp. | reverse complement strand
CTAACCTGTTAAGTCTGCGGCGCATTATATTGAGTTAAAATAAAAAAACAACTCTTTTTAATGTTCCGCTTCCTTCACTTTCACCTGCGGTCTTTTGCCACCCAGTTTTAAGCTCAAAAAACGCTCAAAACCTTCTGACTGGAAGCATTGCTTCCGTTCGCCAAGCAAGCATCGTGAATGCTATGATGGCCTATGGTGGAGCTAGGCGGGATCGAACCGCCGACCTCTACACTGCCAGTGTAGCGCTCTCCCAGCTGAGCTATAGCCCCAGACCTCGAAGGAGCGCGCATGATAGGCCCAGCCTTGGATTTGGTCAAGCACTAATTCATTATTTTTTAAAAAATAACCTATCCAATTTAATTCTTTCTAACACGTCGATTTCACCTCGATAAAAAGCCGACTTTGATGGTCAATTCAACAAAAAATGTGCCAAAAATTCCCAAAAGACAGTTATATGATATTAATAAGAGCGTAATGGGGTCGCGTCATTCGGTCAGCCACGGTTCAAACAAAATATTGAATTCATGCATTTAGAGTTATTTCTGCATGCAAATTTCATTGTTCTCACAATTGCCTATTGATATTATGACCACCGTAAATCAAGAGGGTGCGTATGTGTAACCCTTGCTATTGTGCTTCTACTGTCAGAATACGTTAAGGGCACATGAAAGCATCACACTAACGCAAGCGCATTTTTGATGCGTAACAAGAATCAACAATAATCAAAGGTTTTCAAATCCAGACATGTCTCAAATGACCTTCAGTTCGTTTCGCAGTAATTTCTTAGGCAACTCAGCCGATTGGTATAAGCACACCATTTTGGCGTTTTTAATTATCAATCCTATTTTATGGTTTTCTGGGCTGCATTTTTTAGCCGGTTGGGTGTTAGTTGGTGAATTTATTTTCACTCTTGCCATGGCCCTAAAGTGCTACCCATTACAACCTGGTGGGCTACTGGCACTGCAAGCGGTTGCGATAGGAATGACATCGCCCGAGATGGTTTACCATGAAATTGAGGGGCAGCTCAAAGTTATCTTGTTATTGGTTTTTATGGTTGCTGGCATTCACTTTATGCGCGACCTTTTGTTGTTTATCTTTAGTAAAATCCTGATTCAAATTAAAAACAAAGTCATTTTGTCGTTTTTATTTTGTTTTTCCGGTGCTTTTCTTTCTGCTTTTCTCGATGCATTAACCGTTACTGCGGTATTGATCAGTGTGGGCGTTGGCTTTTACGGGGTTTACCACAAGGTAGCGTCGGGCAAAAAGTTTTCTGATGATCACGACCACTCAGGGGACGATGGCATACACGAGTACAGCCGTAAAGACTTGGAAGACTTTAGAGAGTTTTTACGCAGCTTGATAATGCACGGCGCTGTGGGGACTGCGTTAGGCGGTGTTTGTACTGTGGTTGGGGAACCTCAGAATTTACTCATTGCGGAGAAAGCCGGCTGGGAATTCATGGAATTTTTCTGGCGTATGGCGCCGGTAACAATGCCTGTGTTAGCGGCAGGGCTGGTCACATGCGTGCTGCTAGAGGTGGTTGGTAAGTTTGGTTACGGCGCTAAGCTGCCCGACGAAGTAAGGTCCGTACTCTCTGAGTTCGATGCAGAGCAAGAGTCGAAACGAGACGGTAAAGACAAAGCCAAATTGATCACTCAGGGCATTGTGGCACTGGTTTTAATTGTGAGCTTGGCGCTTCACGTTGCCGAAGTTGGGTTAATCGGTTTGATGATTATCGTATTGCTCACAACGTTTAATGGCATCGTTGAAGAACACCAAATCGGGCACGCGTTTGAAGAAGCATTGCCATTCACAGCGCTGTTGGTGGTGTTCTTTGCCGTGGTGGCCGTGATTCATGAACAACACTTATTTCAACCCGTCACGGATCTCATTTTCAGTATCGACAGCAGCGCTCAACCGATTGTAATGTTCATTGCAAATGGGGTTCTGTCGATGATTTCTGACAACGTTTTCGTAGCAACGGTTTACATCAATGAAATGGTGGCGGCCGTCGATAACGGGGTAATCAGTCGAGAGCATTTTGAAACCATGGCAATCGCTATTAACACCGGCACTAACTTACCAAGTGTCGCAACGCCCAATGGCCAAGCCGCGTTTCTATTCTTACTCACGTCAGCTTTGGCGCCATTAATTCGCTTATCGTATATGAAAATGGTCGCCATGGCTTTCCCTTACACCATTGTTCTTAGTATCGTTGGCGGCGCTGCCATCTGGTTACAGTTCTAATGCACTTAAACTCTAAAACAATGTTAAAGAGCAGAGCCTAATATTAAGAGGCTGGCGCTCTTAATCAACATCAAAAATCGCTCCATGAACTAAGTGTTCTTGGGGCGATTTTTTTTCAGCTTATTTTTTAAGACTGAACGACCTGCTTTCAACGACATATAAACCACAGCCAGCCAATAGCCGAACTTTCTTTTATTTAATTGGGCAAGTTCAGCGATATTAACCCCTTTAAGCTTGTTTTCACGTCTGAGCAGTTCAAAATCCACTGTCGCATGATAAGCGCCTTTGCAAGGTTTCGCTTTGGTGTCGATGGTAAAAAGCGCGCCGTCTTGACCTGTCAGAAAGTTACTCCACGTTGGGTCTCCGTGCCTGAAGCCTCGAGCGTGCATGTTCTGCAAAAACGGTATAATTCGATTCATGTCAGATACGTTACAACGTGTGCCTTCTTTGAATTCATAACAAATCCACGAGTCCACCACAAGGCCAGCAACACGCCGCTCTAAGGCAAACAGTGGCTTTACACTTGAAATTTTAACCTGCTCTAACTTTACCAGGTTATTGATGGTCGCCCGCGCCTCTCCAGCCGTGACGATACTAGAGAGCCTGGCCCACAGGCGGCGGTTTTTGTCGACGGGTCTTTTGACAACCACATCAAGACCACACAAAGAACCTCGCTTCACAAGACTGCGGTGGTTGTCTTTCAAGGTTACCGGAAATTGTTGGAATTGCGTTATCAACTGGCCGATGTTTTCTATCTCAGCCAGTAATGACTGTTGTGCTGGATGACACAGTAATGTCCAGCTTCCTTGTTTGAGTCTTTCTTTAATCACGTCTAAAAGCACCTTAACGCAATGAATATGACTGCAACTTCAGCAGAATCGGCTTTGAAAACAAGCTCAGTTAACCAAATAGGCGTGAAAAGAAACCGCGTTTTTTAACTTCGGTTTCGATGCTTTTCGCGTGCGCCGCCGACACCGTTGCACGGCGTTTGTACATTTCATTGTCCCATTGAGTCAATTTGGAAAATTTAAGATCGGGAAACTCGGCTAAAGCAAAGTCTTTATTTAAGCCAGTACCTTTTAAGTTTGCTGCTTTTACATTGACATCATTTAAACGAGCGCCTGAGATTCGGGCGGCCCAAAGGTTGCTTTCCTCTAAAGATGCGCCTGAAAAATCCGCACGGCTTAAACGAGCATTGGCCAAATCCACCCCATCAAAAATGGCTTGCTTTAGGTCAGCGCCATTTAAAGAAACGCCACGCATAGTTGCTGATTCAAAGTTACAATTGGTCAATGTGGCTTGACTGATATCGGCGCTGAATAAGGACGCTTTGGCCAAGTCGGCCCCATCGAGTTTCGCCGTTCTCAGATAAACTGAATTAAGATCAGCCCCACGTAATGACGCGCCACTGAGTTTGGCATCAAGCAATTGCGCACCAAACAGTTTGGCATTATCTAAAGTTGCATCACTCAGATCAGCACGTACCATAACAGCACCACTGAGTTTGGCGTTCAGAAAACTTGATGAGCTTAGGTCGCAATCCGTAAAGTCGGCCGAGGACAGTTGGGCATTATCGAAATTAGCTGATGGTAATTTTGCTGAATTTAACTGAGTGCCAGACAAGTTTGCATCTACAAAACTGGCCGATGTGCAATCGCAATGAGTGAGCGTTGCGCCATTTAATTTTGCGCCACTAAATTTAGCTTGGTATAGGTCCGCACCGGATAAGTTGGCGCCACGCAGGTCAGCCTGAGTGAAATCAGCGCCTGACAAATCGGCCCCTGAGAGATTAGCCCCGCGCAGCTTAGCTTCAGATAAATTAGCGCCAGCAAGGTCACTGCCCACTAAGCTAAACCCAGTAAGATCAAACCCTGAGAGCTGCTTTTTGTCCGTCATTTTACCCATCAATCATCACTGCCAAAGGCTAATGCAATGTAGTCGCATCAGGTGCGGCTTCAGTTGTCGAAGGTTTGCCATTACTTTCCTTGGCATTCAGTTTGCTCCACACGCAGTTACCATCTACTTTTTCATTTAAGCGCTCAAGCCAAGCTTGGTGACTTTTTAGTTCATCATCGCTGGGCTTAACATCGACTAACGGCAAAGTTGAAAAGTCAACATCGCCGTTTTTTCCTGCTCTGTCTTGCCCGCTACCGCTGCTGGCTTCTAAGGTTAATGCGGTTTGGCCACCCGTCATGATTAAGTAAACGTCGGCTAAAATTTCCGCATCAAGTAATGCGCCGTGCAATTCACGATGACTGTTGTTTATCTCATAACGTCGACACAAAGAATCGAGATCATTGCGCTGCCCTGGAAACATCTTTCGCGCTTGAATTAAAGTGTCATGCACGCCGCAAACGTCATTTATTTTAGTGGTATAGCCGCTGATTTTTTCCAACTCGGCATCTAAAAAGCCCACATCAAATGCGGCGTTATGAATAATCAACTCAGCGCCACTGAGATAGTCCATCATCCGTTGATAAACATCTAAAAACCGAGGTTTGTCGGCAAGAAACTCGTTGGTGATTCCGTGTACTTCTATCGCACCCTGATCTATCTCACGATCGGGGTTGAGATAAACATGGTAGTTATTGCCGGTGAGCTTACGATTTATTAACTCGACGCAACCGATTTCAATAATGCGATGGCCCTGACGATGTTCAAGACCCGTGGTCTCTGTGTCTAGGACTATTTGGCGGTCGTAATCACTCATATTAATACCTTAATCAAAAAGTAAAGAAACTAAAGCTCATCAATGCCACGATTCGCTAATTCATCGGCTTTTTCATTGCCCACATTGCCGGCATGGCCTTTCACCCAAACCCACTTTACCTGATGACGGTTCACCTGTTCATCTAAATCACGCCACAAATCGTCATTTTTAACGGGTTTCTTCGCGGCGGTCTTCCACCCGCGCGTTTTCCAACCTTCAATCCATTCCAGCATGCCTTTTCTAACGTATTGAGAGTCGGTGTAAAGAGTCAGTTCACAAGGGCGCTTCAGTAATTTCAAGGCTTGAATTGCCGCCGTAAGTTCCATACGGTTGTTCGTTGTATTGTGTTCGCCACCGAAAATTTCTTTTTCTCTGTCTCCGTATATTAACAATGCACCCCACCCACCAGGACCAGGATTTCCTCGGCAAGCACCATCAGTGTATATTTCTACGCGGTTAGTTTCCGGCACAAGCTTACTTCTCATTGTCTTATGATTAATTTATTCGAAAAGCCCTGAACATAAGCGTCATTAGTTTATCGCTGACGCTCACTTGTTATTCGTTTGCCGCCGCGATTCACTATGACTACGAACGGATGCCGTAGCAGCCAGTTTACGTTTACTTCTCTTAAATTTAACAAGGCCACCCAGAGTAACGGCTGGTTCTTTTTTCTTAGCCGCGATCATATATCCCCCCCCCAACATCGGCAACCAGCGATCACCCACAGACTCTAAAAAATTCAACACTTTTCTAACTTTGGCGCTGCGGCTCAATGGGGAGTACTGAAAAATAGAACTGGCGACCACTTCAAACCCAAGCACGTGCAACCAATCAATGACCCGCCCGGCTGTATAATAACGACCAGGCATCGCGGATTTTGGTCTAAGAAAACGCTGCGCGCCGACAAAACTACTGGGATTAAAGCCGGTGATCACAATACACCCCTCGTGTTGCAGCACTCGGTGCGCTTCACGCAAAACTTGATGCGGCAACAAATGCGCTTCCAACACATGAGGGAGTACCACCGTGCTAAAACTGTCAGGGCCAAACGGTAAAAAAGCTGGGTCAGCAGCCAAATCCGCCGGTAATGTAGAGTGAGGCGATGGGCTGTGGCTCATCTGAACTTTAAGCAAGTGCGGCAAATCCAAATCAATTAATACCGATTCATCCAGCATACTGCCTACCTGCAACGTAGATGGGCCAATCACCTGTCTCAACCCAGCATCAAGGCGACTGCGCTCTGTCGAAAAATACGCGTTACCGTAATCGCTGAAAGCCCATTTACCTCTCTGGGTCGCGGATGTTAAGTCTTGGTCAGTCACGGTGTAATAACTCGTTCACAAAGTTTTTTAGGGAAAATAAGTGGTCGATTAACAACCCGTTTGATGCCTTCTCAAAAAGCCGCATTTACAACCACCCTAATAGTACATGATTTTACCAATAGCCTCATTGACTGCTTATCGGTGTGTCATTACTATTCGCCGATGAAATTTAAAGTCGTTCTAACATGTCTGGTGCTTATTAGCGTCAGCGCATGCACCCACATTAATAAGCCTTCATCGCCCTCGAATCCTGTCGATAGCGACACTCAAGCCAGGGCTCCAAAAACTGGTGGGCGAATAATTACTGACAACGAGGGCGGTCAAAATAACACCCCACAGGGGTCGAATAATACTGAACCAAGCGCATTTGACCCCACATCAGAGCCCACAGAGCCCAGTGCCATCGACGATATTAACGCGGATACCCTCTCCATTGCCTCCTCTGTGGTTGAGTCGCATGACGCTGACATTTTAGACCGAGTTCGTCGTGGCTTTAGTTTGCCCGATTTACAAACCAAGGACGTGCGCCAGCACGAACGTTGGGCTGCAAAACACTCAACTTACCTAACCAACTTATTTGATCGCGCAGAGCCTTTCTTATTTTTTATTGTTGAAGAAATAGAGAAACGCGGCTTACCCATGGAATTAGCGTTACTGCCCGCGGTGGAAAGCGCGTTTGACCCCGGCGCCGTCTCACGTTCACGCGCCGCAGGGTTATGGCAATTCGTGCCTGCAACAGGTCGGGGGTTTGGCCTGCGTCAAGACTGGTGGTATGACGGGCGTCACGACCCTTACAGTTCTACTTTTGCTGCGCTCGATTACCTCGAACAACTGCACAACATGTTTGATGGTGATTGGTTTATTGCACTGGCGGCCTACAACGCCGGCCCCGGCACCTTGCGGCGTGAGATTAACAAAGCTAAACGCCGAGGCCGAAAAACAGATTACGTAAGCCTGAATTTAAGACAAGAAACTCGCCGCTATATACCCAAATTAGTCGCTTTAAAGAACATCATTCAAGACCCGCAAAAATACAATCTTACATTGCCAGTCGTGGCTAATCGACCGCACTTTGAAGTTATTGATTTGCCTGGTCAAATCGACTTAGTAGCGTTCGCGAAGAACAGCGGGATAGATCGGCACTTGTTACGCCGCCTAAACCACGGCTTCAAGCGCTGGGCAACGTCCCCCGACGGCCCTCACCGATTGTTAGTGCCACTGAACTCTGGTCGCAACGTCGATTACGCAAAACTAGCAATAGAAAATACGCCCAAAGTAAATTATCGGAACCATAAAATAGCCAACGGCGACACGTTAAGCGGCATTGCCCGCACGTACGGCGTGTCCGTAGCGGCGTTGCGTACCGCCAACAAACTCCGCAACACCAGCATTCGAGCAGGCCAAGAGCTGTTTATTCCGGTGCAAGGTGCTGTTGCATCGCGCGCTCAACCGTTAAAGGCTGTATCAACAGACAGAAAAGAATCGAAGCTAACTCACAAAGTAAAAAAAGGTGAGACACTGTGGTCCATTGCGCGCCACTACCATGTAAAGTTAGATCAATTGATGAATTGGAACAACCTCAATTCAAGTGACGTTTTAAACTTAAATCAAGTGCTTACGGTCTTTATTAACTGACCATTTCTGGCTAATAAAACCACTGAAAGCAGACTCAATTGTTCATCTGTAAAAGATAAAGCAAAGCATCTTCGCGTTTGTCACCCGGCAATGATGGTCGGTAATATTGTTTTCTAATGGCTATTTGCTTGAAGCCCCATTTTTGGTACAAGCTTTGAGCAATGTGGTTGCTGATGCGCACTTCTAAAAACACTTTTTTCATCTCTCGTTGCTCAGCAATATCAACGATATCCTGCATAAGGCGATGACCTAATCCCATTCCTTGAGCTTTGGGCGCACACACCACGTTCAGTATGTGAAGTTCATCTAACACAAGACTGAGTATATGGTAACCAATGATTTCGCCGCGAGCCATTAAAATGCGACACGGGTGGGCGTTGGCTAACTCTTCGTTACGAGTTAGCGCCTCATCAAATGACAATCGCCCCCACGGAGACACATGAGCAATTTGTTCAATACGCAACACATCAGACAAATCTTCGTTTGTCATATCACGCACAACCAACTCATCCAGAGTTACGTTTTCAAAAGGCGCTAACATATCGTTGAAGAGGCAAAGTATACAACAAGCAAAGGCTAACTCAATCTGCGCTCTAAAGTCATAAAAATTTCTTGATCGCTTGCCAAAGTTCGGCTTTTAACTCGGGTTGTGCTAACAAAGCACTCGGTGAGTGGCTGGTTATAACAACGCTATTGTAAGCCGCTTTTTTAGAGTCGGCTTGACCAACTCTGTACGAGCGCGGCCCTTGTATTAGCACGTCAAATGAATCATTCGTTTGCAACAAAGCTTGAGCAGCAAACTCTCCGAAGGTAATAATAAATTTCGGCTTAACCAACTCAATCTGCCGGTGAATTAATTTGTTGCATTGTGGACTCACCGACAAATCGTCAGGGGGTGCGCATTTAAAAATTGTGCTGGTATAAACCGAGTTTCGGTTTAAAGCACACGCTTCTAAGATTGCGTCATACAGCTGCCCAGCTCGACCCACAAACAATTGCTGGGCTTGGACTTCAGCTGAGGTTGGAGCATCACAGATAAACATCCAATCCGCCAAAACATCGCCAAAACCCAATATTGAATGCGCTTTCCCACACGATGGGCAGTCGCTATTGTCACTAATTTTTGCCAGCAAAGCCCGCCAGTCCAATTCAGAGAGTTCTGACACAACAGGTTCGCTCTGCACGCCCAACTCAACTGGCTGACTGAGTTCGGAGGCCGCGTCACTTGGCCATATCGAGTCCACGTCGACGTATGACGGATCGTCCATCGGCGAAGGTATCTCAACGTCGCGAAAGTTGGGTATCGGGTATTCACCTGAGTTTTGAAGTGCGCTTTCAACTGAACCGCTGTTAGCCTCCGCTTGAGGTTCCATACTCAAATCAATCGGTGGCGACGTATCTAGTGGCACTGGCGCAGGTCGCAGTTCGGGCATCACAATCCCTGAATCCGCTGCCGCGTCATCATCTTTAGCGGCATTGATGCCGGTATTTTTTACATCAAGACCCTTTTCAGCCTCCTTTTCAACATCTTTTTCAATACGGCCCAGGGGCGTTAATAAGGATTGTGGGCCAACGGAAGTGGTTTGCGGCAGTGGCGCTGTGTCAACAAATGCGTCGTCGCTTGCTTTACGTGTTTCCGGTTCTTGCGGTGACGTTTCTCTTGACTTGTGTTGATCTGGGGTACGATGTTGTTGATCGGTATTCTTGACACGCTCATTGGGTTCGATTGCCGCGAGCAATACGCTTGAAGCTGATTCAGCTTTTTTATGCTCAGACTGTTCAACGGTTAAGTCTTTCCCAGCCAAATCATCAGATAAATCGCCTACTGACCCAAGCAATGGCTTTCGCCCACGCAAGCGCCATTCTTGAATACCCATTGCCGAAAGAAAACTCATGGCCCTAGTTTAAAACAACACGACCACAAGTGCCGTAAAGATAAGGCCAAATAAGCCGAAAAAAGTCAATAAGGCCATAAATGCAAACACTGGACTGATTAACAGACCAACACCACTGATTGTGTCGATTACCTCTTCCAAGCCGTCTTGCTTACTGAGCATTTTGAGTGTGCTGTAAGCACTCTTAACCCCTGTTGCTTGCTCTGCCTTTAAGGCAGAGAAATGCTGCAAAACACCCTCTTTGCCTGCCACTAAGTTTGATGCCGCTTCAGGCGCATCTCTAAGCTGACCTAGCACAAACCAAACCGTGCCCCAAATCAATATTGGTAACACAAACGCACTACATTTAATCAAATTCCACCACCATACCGAGTCAACAGAATACACTTTAACAACTAGGTAGGCGCACGCAATTGCGGCCGAACTCAGAAGATAACTCAGGCGATGGTGCAAGACTTCCGCCAACGAACCTATCCGTTCAAATAACGTGAGAATAGAGCCAACTACAGACATACAAAAGAAAGATTAATTCAGGCTCAGAAAACGTGCCCAATCCACTTCTTTAAAACCCACAACCCCCTTGTTGTCTTGGTTTAATAAGAACGGGCGTTTAACCAGCATGCCATTATTAGCCAAAAGTTCTAAGGCTTCATCATGCCCCATGGCGGGCAAACGGTCTTTCATATTCAGTTCTCGGTATTGCATGCCCGAGGTATTAAATAATTTTTTAATATTGCCCTCGTAGCTTGCCAACATGGCGGCCAATTCGTCCATATTAGGCGCCTGCTCAGCAATGTTAATGTTTTGCACCTCTATTGAATGCGCTTCTAAGTATTTACGTGCTTTTACGCACGTTGAACACTTAGGGTATTGATAAAATTTCATAACAATTAAATCTACAATTATTGAGACGAGAGTATAATGTCATACCCTAAAGGCACTAGGAAAGGTCCCAGGCGACATTCTCAAGCTGATTTTCACCCTCTAACATAACTCACCTCAAAAGTTCTTCGCTCGCTATTATTGTATTTAACAGCCGAGCGGTTGGGGCGCACGCACGAGTGCTTCAATTGAACGGCTTTTACACGCTAAACAAAACCTAACCTCGATTACGTCAATCCACTATGGCTTGGTATGAGGTTGCTTTTAGATCCAACCTCAACGGCCAAGGAGCTTGATACAATTGCACTAACGCAATCGCAATCATTTCTTCTTTGGGGTCAATCCAAAATTGTGTGCCCGCCGCACCGGACCATGAAATTTCACCTTTTGATGAAATAGCTGGCATCATCGCCGGAGCCGTCACCACGCCGTAACCCAAAGCCATACTCTGACCGCTGTACAAATCTAGAGAAGGGTATTGCCCACGCCCTTGTGCCCGAGCAGCGGCTGGCAAATGGTTCAACGTCATGTATTCGATGGTAGTAGGGCTCAATAGACGCACACCATTGTATTGCCCACCATTCAAGACCATTTGCGAGAAGCGCATGTAGTCACTGATGGTAGAAACAAGGCCACCCCCTCCGCTGAACATACCGTTATTAGAGAAATCACGTTGCCTGTCGGCTGGCACCACAAACACTCGATTATTCTTCGCATCCCAGCCATGATCCCCAGCTAATCGCGACAACTTTTCGCTTGGAATATTAAAGAACGTGTCATTCATTCCTAACGGGTTAAAAATACGCTGCTGGAAATACTTATCCAATGTCTGACCACTAATGCGCTCGATCACCGCCCCCAAAATATCAGTCGCGACACTGTAATGGTATCGGGTGCCCGGCTCAAAGCGTAATGGCAGCTTTGACACCTTTTTAACAAACTCATCCAGACTTTTGGCATTCAGCAGGTTTTGCTCGTTGTACGCCAGATCAACGGGGTTATCAGGAGTAAAACCATACGTTAGGCCTGCGGTGTGAGTAAAAAGCTGGCGCATTAACATTGGCGATTTAGGCTCGACTTCTTCACCATTAACCAACACCTTTTGTTCCTTAAACTCTGGTAAATAAAAGTAAACTGGGTCATCCATTCGAAACTTACCCTGCTCATACAACATCATGGCCGCCACGGCGGTAATCGGTTTGGTCATTGAGTAGATACGAAACAGCGTATCCGTCTTCATTGGCTTATCACCACCGGCGTGAGTATTGCCCGTGGCATTTAAGTGAACTACTTTGCCTTTACGCGCCACCATAGTCACCATTCCTGAATATCGCCCGGCTTTTATGTATTCCTCAGCCATTTGGTCTATGCGTTTCAATCGCTTCGTGGACATACCTACTTTCTCGGGTTCACTCAACGTTAACTCGCCTTCAGCCAGCGCTGTATTAAAGGCGAAAACAAGCAGTAACGATGCCATTAGTTTCAGCAGTAACGAGGTTCTTTCCCCGGGCTTAGCGACCAATTCAATTATTGGCTTGATTGTTAATGTCTCAGCGGTAGATAGAAATAACACAACCATAAACTCACTTTAGAATTTGCGTTAATAGATCAGGCTACTTTCTGGTATTGTCGGTAATATGTCAATCGGGTGTTGATAACGAATGCAAGGCCAACACTAACGCAAAAAAGCGCACACGCAGGGGCAATAACAATGGCCGGCAATTCGGTCTCAATTAAAAGCGGCTCACAACGAGTGAAACATTCGTTAACAGCACGTTATCTTAAATTGGCCGTATTGATCATTGTGGCCGGCAATATTTACCCTCTGATCTACTTACGGCAAAATTTTGAAGTCAGCATACTCGAATCTTTCGGTATAACGTCGCAGCAACTCAGTCAAAATTACGCCATGTTGGGTGCCTTATACATGATCACCTATTTACCAAGCGGCTGGTTAGCGGATCGCGTTGCGCCGCGCATACTGATGTCACTCTCTTTGCTGTGCGCTGGGCTATTAGGGGTGTGGTTTTCGACGTTCCCATCCTTTGCCGCCACACAAATTATATTTGCAGGTTGGGGGATCGCGGCAGGGCTCACTTTTTGGGCGGCCTTAATTAAAGCAACCAACTTGCTTGCCAACACCAATGAACAAGGTCGCTTTTTCGGTGCATTAGATGGCGGGCGCGGATTGATAGAGGCTATTTTGGCCACCATTGCGGTCACCATGTTTGCTTATTACAGTCAAACATTAGAGCAAAACACCTCACAAGCCTTACAAAAGGTAATCTGGCTGTACGTGACAATGATGCTGGTAATGGCCCCAATTGCCTTTTTGGCCTTGAGCGATAACCAAGAAAATTCAACCGCACCAAAGACGCAGGTCAGATCGCCGAATTACAAACGTGATATTAAAGAAATCGCCAGCAAGCCAGAACTGTGGCTTTGCGCCATTTGCATTCTCACCGGCTATCAACTTTTTTGGGCCACCTATTCGTTTTCAGCCTATATGCAAAACCACTTTGGCTTAACCGCCGTTGCGGTAGGCACTATTACGGTAGCCAAATTGTGGATGCGCCCAATTGGCGCAGCCGCAGCCGGTTTTGCCGGCGACTTTTTGCATCGAGAGAAAGTGTTGAGTTGTCTTCTATTAGCAAGCTCAGCCGCACTGGCCAGTTTAATTGTACTGCCAACAAACAGCGGGGCGGGTGTGTTACTCAGCATAATATTATTTATTGGATTGCTGACTTACTCTGTGCGCGGAATTTTTTGGTCTACGCTAGAAAGCTGCCATATATCCGATCATGTTAAAGGCTTGGCTATTGGAATCATTTCATTAATTGGGTATTCACCCGACTTGTATTTACCGCTTCTCAGCGGCTACTTGCTAGAGGCATACCCGGAAAAAACCGGCTACATGATCTATTTCAGCATCATCGCAATGATGGGCGTAGCGGGCGCGGCAGCGGCTTGGCAGTTAAAGCGCATAGCTGACCGTCAATGACGTTTCAAATCCGCACACTCAAAACAAACTTAATGCCTCAAAAACACGCATTGCAGGAACGATTTTAACGAGCGGTTTTCGAACATAAAAACCCGCTAATAATGTTGCCCAGCAGAGCCCCGATAGCCAGTCCTGCCCCATTTGCGAGCAAATCAATCAATTCTCCATGGCGGTTCGCCAAGGGCTGAATGAGTTCAATCAGCCCACTCCAAATAAGAAAGCCTAAAAGCAGCCACCGCCGTTTTTCGTATTTGATAAAAAAGGCGGGGAACATCAACGCCGAATAAGCCACCAAGTGATGGGTTTTATCCGACCCAGGCACCGTGGGCAACTGCGGTAAAGGCAACAGAGATAACAGAGTGATGGTTACCAGTATCAACAGTGTTACTGGTAACCAAAAGCGCGTAAAAAAAGCAGTGACCGCCCCTTGGAACGAAGACAAGTTCACGCGGCCAACGACTACAATTTTGGCGCAATTAAGTCTTCCAACTTGGCTTGATCAACCGCAAAAGCACGAATCCCTTGCGCTAACTTTTCGGTGGCCATGGCGTCTTCGTTTTGCATCCAGCGAAACGCTTTTTCATCCAAACTGAGTTTTTCTTGCGCTTCGCCAGTCTCATCAACCGAAAGCCGTCGCACTAAATTACCATGATCGTTACGCAGCTCTTCCAAATAATTAGGGCCAATAGTCAAATAATCACAGCCGGCCAAAGCTTCAATTTCACCGGCGTTGCGGAAACTGGCTCCCATCACAATGGTGTTATAACCGTATTGCTTGTAGTAGTTGTATATTTTAGTGACCGACACCACCCCTGGGTCTTCCAAAGGTTCGTAACTCGCTTGACCACCATTGGCTTTATACCAATCCAAAATACGCCCCACAAATGGGGAAATCAAGAACACACCAGCCTCAGCACACGCCACCGCTTGTGCAAAACTAAACAACAGGGTCAGATTGCAGTTAATGCCTTCTCTTTCTAACTGCTCTGCTGCTTTAATACCTTCCCAAGTTGAAGCGATTTTTATTAAAATTCGATCTTTCTCAACACCCCTGTCTTTGTATAAAGCGATGAGTTTACGAGCTTTTTCGATGGTGGCTTGGGTGTCAAACGACAAGCGTGCATCAACTTCGGTTGAAACGCGACCGGGAATTATCTTCAGAATTTCACAGCCAATATCAACACCAAAATTATCTACTGCATCGGTTAAATCGCCATTAGCACTGGCTACGGCGCGGTCAATGATCTCAGCGTACTGTGTGTCTTGCGCCACTTTCAATAGTAAGCTCGGATTGGTGGTCGCGTCTTGTGGTTTGTATTCAGCGATGGCGGGTAGTTCACCGGTATCAGCGACCACGACGGTCATCTCGCTCAGTTGTTGTAGTTTGTTCATAGAATATTATTGGTCAATTAGAATGTCTTCTTGTGTTGCCGAGGCTTTTTCAGTCGTAATGGCTTTAACCGCTTGAAAGCCTTTAGGCAATTTACGGCCACGCTTACCGCGCTCGCCCATATACTGATCTAAGTCTTGGCCTTTCAAACGCAGATAACGTTTACCTGCATGCACCAAAACGTGTTGCCCCTTCTTAAAGGTGGTTGCGCCCAGCACGTATTCAGAACGCTCTTTTAATAGTTTGGACGGTATATTAATAAGTTTAACACCCTTACCTTTGGCTAACTCGGGTAATTCGGCTACCGGATAAATGGTCAGGTAACCCGCCGTTGTCACCACCGCGATAAAGTCAGTCTCAAGATCATTAAGAGGCAGTGGCAACAAGGCTTCAGCTCCATTTGGAACACTCAATGTGGCTTTGCCTTTCTTGTTTTTGGTGATCATGTTCTCAATACTGCAGATAAAACCGTAGCCAGCATCACTGGCCAACACATATCTATCGCTGTTTTTACCCATCATTACCGCTTTAAAACTCGCACCAGGTGGTGGCGTAATATTGCTGGTAAGCGGCTCACCCTGCCCTCTTGCTGATGGCAATTTATGCGCCGGCAGCGCGTAAGTTCTACCGGTTGAGTCCATTGGAATCAATGGCTGATTCGACTTGCCGCGTGCGGATGAAGCATACCCATCGCCGGATTTGTAATTTAACTCACGCGGGTTTATTTCATGCCCTTTGGCAGCACGTATCCAACCTTGTTGTGACATGACCGCTGTGATCGCTTCACTTGGCACTAAGTCACTGGCGTCGATTGCTTTGGCCACATCGCGTTCAACCAACGGTGAACGGCGAGCATCACCAAACTCGTCTGCGTCGGCCTTTAGTTCTTTTTTAACTTGCGTTTTTAAACGCGCATCAGAACTTAGCAATAACTCCAGCCGTTCGCGCTCTTTTTCCAACTCATCTTGCTCACCACGAATTTTCATTTCTTCGAGCTTAGCCAAGTGTCGCAACTTCAACTCAAGGATGGCTTCTGCTTGCCGGTCAGACAAATCAAAACGTTGCATTAACACTGGCTTTGGTTTGTCGTTATTGCGAATAATGTCAATCACTTCGTCAATATTCAAAAAGGCCGCTAGATAACCCTCTAAAATATGTAAGCGATCGGTAACTTTATCGTATTTGTATTGCAAGCGACGACGAACGGTTTCAACTCTGAAGGTCAGCCACTCTTTTAGAGTTTCACGCAGGTTATATACATGAGGTCGGCCATCTAAGCCAATCATGTTCATGTTAATTCTGTAACTTTTCTCAAGGTCAGTCGTGGCAAATAAATGACTCATCATCGATTCAATGTCCACCCGATTTGAGCGCGGCACTACCACCAAGCGAATTGGGTTTTCTTGATCTGACTCATCACGTAAATCGCTGACCATTGGCAATTTTTTAGCCTGCATTTGTGCCGCGATTTGCTCCAATACTTTTGAGCCCGATGCTTGATAAGGCAATGCATGGATCACCACATTACCTTCTTCTTTTGAGTAAATTGCGCGCTGCTTCACCGAACCATTGCCGGTGTTATACATATCCAAAATTTGCGCACGTGGGGTAACAATTTCAGCTTCGGTGGCAAAATCCGGCGCCTGCACGAATTCACACAAATCTTCAACAGTCGCTTTGGGGTTCTCAAGCAAATGTACGCAAGCCGACACCACTTCTCGAATGTTGTGCGCGGGAATATCCGTTGCCATGCCAACCGCAATCCCCGACCCGCCATTAAGCAATATATTCGGCAATCGTGCTGGCAGACTTTTAGGTTCATTAATTGTGCCATCAAAATTCGGTTGCCAATCACTGGTGCCTTGCCCTAATTCGGACAATAAACTCTGAGCATACGGTGCTAAACGCGATTCGGTATAACGCATTGCCGCAAATGACTTAGGGTCATCGGTCGAACCCCAGTTGCCTTGGCCATCAACCAAGGGGTAACGATAACTGAAAGGCTGTGCCATTAACACCATGGCTTCATAGCAAGCGCTGTCGCCGTGCGGGTGAAATTTGCCCAACACATCACCCACTGTTCTGGCGGATTTTTTATACTTGGCCGCGTTATGTAAGCCCAACTCAGACATCGCATAAACAATGCGGCGTTGCACAGGCTTTAACCCATCGCCCACAAACGGCAATGCGCGGTCCAAAATGACGTACATTGAGTAGTTTAAATACGCTTGCTCAGCAAATTGGGCCAACGATTGTTGCTCTACGTGTGAATTCATTCAATCAATAATGCAGATGTTTATTTTGATGAGCAAAGACTACTCAAAGCCACGCCGATAGACAACGAAATTTTATAGGTTTAAGTCTCTTTAATCGCCTCTGACTAGCCTGCTCGAGTTACAATATCCCGATGACGCCACCGACTGAACTATTATTCGATATTGAAACGCTGATCAACTCAGCGCAGCCCAGACGTATTTTGCTGTTAGGTAATATCGACCCCGCCTTTTTAGACAACTATTGTCAGCAAAAAGCACTATTAAACCAAGCTTGCGAAATCACTCATATAAGAGCCGAAGACATTCAAGACATTTGGGCTCTTAATCAACGGTTTGACGTTGGCCTGATGCTGAATTTGTTTGAGCCAATGGGAGCAACCTCAAACAATCAACAAACAGACCGTCACACAACGGCCAAAAAACAACTGGCCAACAAACAACTGGGTAATCAAGTACTGGCGCGTATGCGCGATGTATTAACTTCTCAGTATTGCGTTGCGCTGCCATTGTCCCACCAACATAAAGAGTCGGCTTGGCAGCTCACCGATTTATTCAGTTTTGCATTGAGTAAAGTTGCTTCTTACGACGCCTCAGAACCAAAACTGACGCTGTTCAAATACAACATTGAAGACTACAAAAAGACCCCAGATTGGCTCAACGCTGAAAACTGGGCTAACCCACAGTTATGGGGCAAATATTGGTGGTAATGGTTGTTTGTCTATAAGCGGTGAGTCAATGTCTATTGCGAGACACATTTTGCTCGGTAACTTCAACGAGCTTGCCCTTCAAAGCGTTGCTGTAACACAAATGCAAAATTCTAGTATACGGTTCAAATAGCGCATGATAACATCACGATTTAAAGCATTAGGTTGAAAATGGTCGATAGAAAATTACTCTATTTGGCTGCAAATAAAAACATACAACTCACTGAAGTTTAGCTAAATGAAAGCTACCGACATCAGCAATCCTGAGTACTTTCACAAAGTAGTGGATTGCCAATATGCGTGTCCTGCGCATACACCCGTTCCTGAATACATTCGCCTTATTGGAAAACGTCGCTACAGCGATGCCTATATGGTTAACTGGGAATCAAATGTGTTTCCTGGCGTACTAGGCCGAACTTGCGATCGCCCGTGCGAACCCGCTTGCCGACGAGGGCGTGTGGACGAAGAGCCTGTGGCCATTTGCCGTCTAAAGCGAGTTGCGGCAGATCAGAAGGACGATGCCAATGTCGCCACGCGTATGCCCTTGATTCCGCCTCAAAAAAATGGCAAAAAAATCGCGCTCATCGGTGCCGGACCTGCGTCATTAACAGTGGCACGAGATCTGATGCCATTGGGCTACGAGATTGACTTGTACGATGAAAACGCCAAAGGCGGTGGTTTCATGCGCAGTCAAATCCCTTCTTTCCGCTTGCCAGAAGACGTATTAGACCAAGAAGTTGGCTACGTTTTAGACATGGGCGTATCACAGATATTCGATACTCGCGTTGAAAGTCTAAAAAGCATATTAGATAAAGGCTATGACGCGGTGTTTGTCGGCACCGGAGCCCCCAAGGGAAAAGACCTTAATATAGTCGGGCGCTCAGAAGCGGATGCCAATGTCCACATCGGGATTAATTGGCTTGAGAGCGTGGCGTTCGAACACACCGAGGCGATAGGCCCTAAGGTGGTGATTGTTGGCGGCGGCAACACCGCGATGGATTGCTGCCGTACGGCAAAACGCATTGGCGGAGAAGATGTAACCGTTACTGTGCGCTCGACTTACGAAGCCATGAAAGCCTCGCCATGGGAAAAAGACGACACCTTGGCTGAAGGCATCCCGATTCTTGCCAACCACAGCCCGAAAGAATTTTTGGTGGACGATGGCAAATTGGTTGGCATGACGTTTAGCGTGGTTGAATCGAGCTATGACGAGCATGGCAAGCGCACCATTCGCGAAACCGGTGAGGTCGTGACGGTGGAATGCACCGATGCAATTATGGCCATCGGTCAAGACAACGCATTCCCATGGATTGAACGAGATATTGGCATTGAGTTTGGTGATTGGGAACTGCCGATAGTTGATAAAGTCAGTTTTCAGTCAACCAATCAAAAAGTATTCTTCGGTGGTGATGCCGCCTTTGGCCCTGAAAACATCATCACGGCCGTGGCTCATGGCCATCAAGCTGCGATCTCAATCGACTTATTTCTCAACGGTGAGTCTGTGACCGAAAATCGCCCTCAGCCCGGAACCAACTTAGTCAGCACCAAGATGGGCATTCATCAATGGGCTTACGACAGTGCGGTCATTGATGACGATCGCCAAGCGTCAGCGCATCTGCCAGTGGAAAAGGCCTTAGCCAGCCGTAAGATTGAGTCAGAATTGGGGTTTTCACCTGAGGTTGCATTCACCGAAGCCGAACGTTGCCTAAACTGCGATGTGCAAACGGTGTTTGTTGAAGAAAAATGCATTGAGTGCGATGCCTGCACTGATATTTGCCCAACCAACTGCATCACCTTTACCAATAACGACGGCTCTCCTCTGCGCGATCGGTTAACCGCACCCAGCTTAAATCTCGAGACCGATTTATACGTCTCAGAAGACTTAGCCACTGGCCGAGCGATGATCAAAGACGAAGACGTCTGTTTGCACTGCGGCTTATGCGCCGAACGCTGCCCTACTTCAGCTTGGGATATGCAAAAATTTCTGTACACCGTCACCAAAGCCGGTGACTCACCCGCACCACTTTTAGTAGAGCAAACCACTCCCCGCGATAAGAAAAATGCCGGAGTAGCCGCATGAGTCCGATAAACACAGCCCCAACCTTAGACAAAAAAGTTAACGATTTCGTCGTTAAGTTTGCCAACGTCAACGGTTCTGGTTCAGCCAGTGCTAACAGTATGTTTGCCAAGGCGATTTTTCGCATGGGAATCCCGGTGAGCCCTCGCAACATTTTCCCATCGAACATTCAAGGCGCACCAACTTGGTACGAAGTGCGGGTATCCGAACAAGGGTATCTGGGCCGCCGGGGTGGCCAAGTTGAATTAATGGTGTCGGTAAACCCACAAAGCATGGCTGACGATGTTAACAGCGTTTGCCCTGGCGGTTACTTTTTCTACGACAATACCTACCCGCTAGACTTTCAACTTATTCGTGACGACATTCACTATATCGGCCTTCCGTTAACCGAAATTGTTAATGCAACTTTTGATGACCCGCGTCGCCGCCAACTGTTTAAAAACATCATCTACGTTGGCTCACTGGCTTACTTGATAGGCATCGAGTTCTCAGCACTGGAAAGTATTGTTAACGACACATTCAAAGCCAAACCTAAGCTAATCGAACCCAATATATTCGCACTGCAATTAGGGTTTGACGAAGCACAAAAAACATTTAATCAGCCTTTGCCACTGCAACTTGAGCGCCGCAAGAAAAACGACGGTAAAATCATGCTGGAAGGCAACGCCGCTTGCGGATTAGGCGCGGTTTATGGTGGCGCAACGGTTTGCGCATGGTACCCCATTACACCATCCACTTCCGTTGCAGAAGGTTTTGAAAAATACGCAACCAAATTACGCAAAGACCCAGATACCGGAAAAAACAACTTCGCTATTATCCAAGCTGAGGACGAACTTTCTGCCATCGGCATGGTCGTTGGCGCCAACTGGAATGGCGCACGCTCGTTCACCGCAACCAGCGGCCCCGGTGTCTCACTAATGCAAGAGTTTCTAGGGCTGGCCTATTTCGCTGAAGTGCCCGCTGTGTTAATTGACGTGCAACGCGCAGGCCCATCAACCGGCATGCCGACACGCACCCAACAATCGGATTTACTGATTTCCGCTTACGCTTCACACGGTGATACCAAACAGGTGTGTCTATTCCCTGCGACACCCAAAGAGTGTTTTGAACTCACCGCAGACGCTTTTGACATTGCCGAACGCCTGCAGACGCCGGTGATCATGCTCACTGACTTAGACCTAGGCATGAATGAACATATTTGTGATGATCTAGAATGGGACGACACTCGCCGTTACGATCGTGGCAAGGTACTTTGCGCAGAAGACTTAGACAACATAGGGCGCTTTGGTCGCTACCTAGACGTGGACGGCGATGGCATCACCAACCGCACCATTCCTGGTACTCATGCTGAAAAAGGCGCCTTCTTTACCCGTGGCACTTCCCGCGATGAGTACGCGGTGTATACCGAAAAAGGCGAAGCCTACGAGCGCAATATGGAGCGCTTGCTAGTTAAATGGGCCACCGCACCTAAGCACTTACCAAAACCGGTTTTAACCAACCGAAGCCAAGATAAAAAAATCGGTGTCATTCATTACGGCACCAGCTTAGAAGCCACTCATGAAGCGCTTGATATGCTGAGTGCCGATGGCCATCAAGTTAATGACATACGCATTGTGGCCTTCCCATTTAACGATGAGGTTTCAGCGTTTATCGAAGAACACGAACAAGTATTCGTAGTAGAACAAAATCGCGACGCACAAATGAAAACTTTGTTGGTCAATGAACTTGAAATCGCCCCAAAAAGCTTATTATCAATACTGCAATTTAACGGCGACCCCATCAGCGCCGATATGATCTACAGGAATATAAAAGAGAAGTTGAACGCAAGCGCTGAAGCCATAAGCGCCTAGTTGAGTCTTAGCAGAGAATAATTATGAGTTTTTTCAAACCCAATTTTCGACACCCAGAGTCTCCAAAGAACACGCTGGGTCTTACCACTAAGGCGTATGAAGGCGGTGTGTCAACACTGTGTGCAGGCTGCGGGCACGATTCGATCAGCGCCGCCATAATGCAAGCCGTATGGGGCTTAAATATCGAACCACACCGCGTAGCAAAGATGTCAGGCATTGGCTGCTCATCAAAGTCACCCAATTATTTTTTGAACAAAGCGCACGGCTTTAACTCGGTACATGGCCGCATGCCCTCAGTCACAACGGGTGCCAATGTCGCCAATCGAGACTTACTTTATATTGGTGTTTCTGGTGACGGGGACACCGCCTCAATTGGCATGGGGCAATTCGCTCACGTAATTCGCCGCAACCTCAACATGACGTACATCGTTGAGAACAATGGTTGCTACGGTCTCACCAAAGGTCAAGACTCCGCCACCGCGGACGAAGGCTCAAAGTCTAAAAAAGGCAAAGTAAACCCGTTTGAATCAATTGACTTAGTCGCCTTGGCCCTTGAGCTGGGTGCCACCTTTGTCGCACGCAGTTTTTCTGGCGATAAAGACCAATTGATACCGCTATTAAAAGCGGCCATGTCGCACAAAGGCTTCGCCTTAATAGACGTGGTATCACCTTGCGTCACCTTCAATAACCACCCCGGCTCAACCAAAAGTTACGACTACACACGTGAACACGTGCAAGCGGGCTCAGTCGTCGATTTTGTGCCAATGAAACAAGAAATCACGCTGGACCAAATTAAAGGTTCGACTCAGCAAGTAGCGTTACACAACGGCGACTCAGTACGATTGAGCAAACTAAGCGACAACTACGACCCCACCGATCGAATCAACGCTCTTAAAGTATTGCATGATCACAAAAGCCAAGACAAACTTCTGACAGGGTTGATCTACCTAGAACCGGAATCCGACAATTTTCACGAAATACTGAATTTACCAGACACCCCTCTTAATGAGCTAACAGAAAGCGCTCTCTGCCCTGGTGACTCAGCGCTCTCAAACATAAATGCTGGTTTAAAATAGCCATGAATACGAAAGTAAAATGTAAATGAAAGAGCGCTCTCACACATTTAAAAATCAAACCCGGTTGACTACGTGGCTGAGTGGAAACCCTCAGCACTGGCCACAAAGAGCATGTTTTTTTGAGGAAGGATAATTTGAAACTCCGTGTTAATTGAAACCACAGTACACTCCTTAACTGTACTACTTCACACGCGCTTTAAACCTTAATGAGCGGTTAAATCTGTCATGGTTATATTATCCATCATTGTCGCTGCAATAATGGCATTTGTTTCTTTTCTCCATTTTTATTGGGCATTCGGAGGAAGTTACGGTTTAACGTCCGCTGGGCCTACTATCGAGAATAAAGAAAATTTTATCCCCAGTGGGTATTTGATATTTATAGTGGCCTGTCTATTACTTGGTTTGGCAGTTTTACCTCTTCAACTGGTTTGGCCATTGCCTTATTTGCAAGACTTTGTCTCTTATATTGGTTACCTTGTGTCCGCTGTATTTGTCGTTCGGGGTGTGGGCGATTTTAAATACGTCGGTGTGTTTAAAAAAATTTATAACAGCAAATTTTCAAAACTGGATACAATGTATTTTTCTCCGTTAATACTGTTACTAGGGTTGGCTTATGCTCTCCTCGCCAAATACGGTATATAAGGCTTTGCTCACCAAGTCAGTTGCCATTCGTTTATCAATACGCCAACCCACGATTCGACGTGAATATAGGTACACCACTGCAACCAGGTACAACCAGCCCTCATCGGTTTTCAAATACGTTACATCGCCAAGCCATATCTGATTTAGGCCGACTGGTTTGACGTTTTGATTTAACAAATTGTCGCTTACAGAGTCGCTGTGTTTACGCTTGGCCGTGACTTTATAAGCCAACCTCTGCGTCACTTTCAGCCCACGTTTCTTCATAAGCCTTTAACTTTAAAGCGGCCAATATTAACGTCTTCTTCGCGTAACTTTTTCATCACGAGAACCTTGAACTACTGCTCGAGCGCCACCCAAACCTTAAACTCTAACTGACTAGGCATCGATGCGCATTGATGATCAATGCGCATCGACAAAACTGAGTGCTTTGGTAATGCCCGCTTTGAGTATTGAAAGCCTATCACGTCAATACAAACAGGGGAAGTTACCTAGGAAAATCAACCAAAACTCAAAGTACACTGGGCAATATATGATGCCATTTCAAGAGACTGAGAGTTTTCGCCAGCACTCAAGCCTATTATTGAAGATAACCAAATTGGGTCATTGGGGCTTCTCCAGCCGCAGAAAAAACTAACAGACCTCGACTTCGATCGTTAAAACGAAAAGACATGTTAATCGAAAAACGTCTCGCCTCGTTCACAGCAAAACGAGTTGCAGATGTATTCAAATCTACTCGCTCAGCGTATCTGAGTACTAGGGTATCCGTGGCAATATCATAATTGGCTTTAATTCTTCCTTTTAACGTTCCGTCGTCAACGAATGTAGTCGGGTCTATCACGCGCGCTCTACCAACAACCACCTCATCTTGACCCTCTTCAAATAGAATAGGGACATTCACTTCCCCTCTATCGTTGATCCGAATTCGCAGTAATAAGCCGTTAGGATTAGAGGGCTGGTTGCCAGTTAGCACATCTCCAAGAGATTGAAGATTAGTGATGTCAACCGTAGCCACATTTCGGATCGTGCCACGCGGAAAAGTACCACTGCTGTCGCCAGTAGTAATTATATCAAGGTTGCTCTGCCGAACAGTCATATCAAGTTGAGCAATTGGCCCGACAGCAATAGGCGGCTCAATGGTACTTTGAGCCAAGGTTACATTAGCTAATGAAAAAAAAGTGGCGAAAATAGCGGTTTTAATGCCTTGTTTCATATGTGTCCTGTTTGAACGTTTAGTTCTATTAAAATTGAGGCGCCATATTAACATTCGAATATGCATGCCAGCCACAGACCTTCGTCGTAAATATGGGTTAGCTTATTATGCTCTCCAAGTTCAAAACATCGTGTTTTTATTTTTAGGCTCTTCTGGAACTGGCTGACCTACCCCCCAATGCTCCACAATCATTCCATCTTTCATTCGGAAGATATGCATGAGAGCAGCCCCAAGAGAATTGGGTGTGCGCTTTACATGAAGGTGTAACCAAACCAAATCCCCTTCAGATGCGCTTCGCTTAATAGACATAGAAAGCTCCGGATACTCTTTGTATCTACCCTGAAATAGCCTAAAAAGCCCTTCTCGGCCATCGCTTATGTGGGGCGAGTGTTCAATAAAGTTCTCGGAATAACACTCGCTACGTAGGATATCAATTCTTCTCGATGGTTTAAGATCGTTCCTACTTTCCAATATCTCCATACAATATATGGCTTTATTTAGGTTTGACTGTTCTAAAGGGCTGTATGACTTTTCATTCGCTTGACAAATCGATATGAAGAATACGGCTATAAACCCCGAAAAAATTAAATCGAACACTTTTTTAGCATTCATTCATCGCTCCTTTATAAAAATAACTTCAAATCTAACAACGGGTTTTAAATATTGCTTACACTCTATTTCGACTTCTCAAAATATCTCATTACGTCGTTATAAATGCTAATAATTATTGACCGTATCAAAGAATAGGGCCGCTATAGACAACGAAACACCCATTCTAGCCACTCTAGCGTCTTTTCTTTCATTTTTCATAAATTTAATCTCTTGTAACAGAGACCTTCATTTTCCTTCGAACTCTTCAAGGGGCTTAACTGTCAGCGTTGAGCATGCCCACTCTATTTTCTTAAGCCAAAAAGGGTAGGCTAGAGTAAGTAAAAACTAGCCTACCCTCTTTCTATTTTTACAGAGGTTCGTTTATTAGTGAGCCGATTTTGACATCAACTTCGCCTCAAAAAAGTGGGCTACAAATACGGGTCGATACTAACTGTGCGACTGTTGTCATTGGCTTGTTTAACCGCTGCGAGTATGGCATCTAACTGGTTACGCCCTAAAACGCGCCCATTAAGGATCACCGTATCAATGGCACGGGTATTATTAATATCAACAAGCGGGTTTTCGTTAAGAATAAGCAAATCGGCCCGCCGCCCCACTTCAATGCTGCCTGCATTACTGTTCATCAATTTCGCCGGTCTTACGGTCGCAGAGGCCAGGGCCTGCGCTGCGCTCATACCGGCCTTGTTCAGTGATGCCAATTCATCGTGCATAGAGAAACCCGGCACTACCAAATTGGCGCCTGAATCAGTGCCGGCGACAATGTTCACCCCACGTGTCACCATTGCTTTCAATAAAATGTGATGGGCTTTTTCTCGGGCTTGCCAAAATACATCGTCTTTCTTGTACTCCTCACTGAAATGGTCATGGTCAGACTCGAACTGGTTGTAAGTAGGCAACCAACCAACTTCATATTGTTCGGAGTCTTTGGTGCCTTCAACCAGACCAGGGTTGGCGTATTCGACGCGCACGGTTGTTAACTCTGATTCAAGGTCACTGTATTGGTCATGAATACTTTCCATAAACCACAACACCGAGTTCACCGTAATGTCGTTGGTCAACAGGTCGTCGATAATCTCACCGCTGCGAGCTTCAACGTGAGCATGAAACGCAGCGCTGCCTTTTTCACTGATTGACCCAAACTCGCGAATCAGCACACTGACCACTTCCTCAAGGTGGGCGATTTCCCTTTGTTGCGTGACCGCGAGTTCTGGCAGCTCGAAAGTCAGTGGTAAATGGCCGGTGGTTGGTACGCCAAGCTCCATGGCTAAGTCATTCACGGCTCGGTAGCTGGGCATGTCTAGGTGATAGGTTTTAATCGCATCGTAGCCTTGCTCGGCAAACTTTTTAACCATGTTTTTAGCGTGTTCTACGCTATGGGTATTTTTATGGAATGTGATGATTTCCATAAAGGCACCTTCGAGCAGGCCCCATGAGTTAATCGGCGGTGATGAAACAAACATGCGAGGACCCACACGGCCTTGCTCAATCTCTTTACGCAACGTCAAACGCTCATCTGGACCACCTAGATCACGGATATGGGTAACGCCGTTAGCCACATAGAGCAATAGATCGTTTGGACTTTTTAAAAGGTGAACGTGCGAATCGACCAGGCCCGGAATAACGTATTTGCTGCGCCCATCAATGACCTTGGCATTAGCGGGTGTTGCGCCGTCGACGGTCACAGAAACAATCTCTCCGCCATCAACCACTATCGTGCGATTAGGCAACATGACTTGACCGTCTGGTGAGAGTACATTGACATTGATAATCGCGGTAAGCTCAACAGGCGATGCAAAAGCCGTATGGTCAACCACTTCAGTATGGGCACCGTAAATAAGGTTAACGCCGTTCTTAAACCATTGTAGATAGGCGAACGCAAGGATGGCTAAGCAAATCAAGAGGCCAATTAGCCATTTAGAACGTGTTTTTAACATTGGGAAACTCCATCGGTTAGTGATGGCCCAATTTCAACATCAGAGTTGAGTGAGTGCGTCCAGCTTTATAAGATTAGACGTCTGAAAAGGCTAAAACATCGGCCCAAACCTGGTGTTTTAGCGCTTTTTAAGCGAAAAGAGTTTTTTCTAGAAGCCGTTTAATAACTTTTGAATGACGACTCAATAGCATAAAAATTGTCGAAAACACCCACAACACAGCATTATCGTCATTCAGGAGTTATCAAACAGCTTCTAGTTTTGCATCAGTTGGCGGCGATACAGACTTGGGGTCTGCCCTGTGAGTTTTTTAAATATGGCATTGAAGCTGCTTTTTGACGAAAAACCCGCGTCCAGTGCTACGTCTATCAATTTACGTTCGCTTTTCTGTTCTAGTTGCTGACAGACTTCTGCCACCCGATATTCGTTGATAAACAAATTGAAATTTTTTCCGCCTGTTTGATTTAAGGTTTCCGACAGGTGATGCACACTCACCCCAACCTGTTCGGCAAGCGTGGCTAAAGTCAGGTCACTATTGCGATACAAGGCTTGCTCTTCGACATGACCTTGCACCAGTTGCAAAATACTTGAGCGCGTCTCTTGATCTAATAAACCCTTGGATGTTGATTTATTATTGTTCTGTGTAGGACACTCTGCCTTTGTTTTTACCTGCTCGGAGACAATGGGTTCTGGTGTACGTTGTATTAAAAGTTGTGATGAAAGCTGTGTCGCAAGTTGCCGAACATGAAATAGGCTTGGATTACGCCATTGAACAACCGCAATAAAATACACCATTAGCACCAATAAACAATCGGCCAGAATATTCAAGGCTGGTTTTGAGTGCATAAAGTAAAACAGCACTTTCAAACTCCAAATTGACACGACGAATACCGTCAGGCTCCATAACCATTTAAAGATGTCTGGGTTGTAAGATGACAACGTTTGTTTGGCTTGGGTTTGGTAGTGACTGATCATGCGCACCAAACTCGCCGTGTAAACGAATGCTTGGCCGTAAAAAATAACTTTCGTAACGTCATGCCGAAAGAGGGTGGTCTCTGGCTCTGTGACAAAGCTTAACGCCTTTGATGGCGAGAATAGAAGGTCATAGTTAAGCAGATAGCATATTGCTAAAGGCAGTAAATGCAGAACATCGGTCGTTTTGAGCGGCGAGCCCGTCATTGCCGATCGGCAATATAAATAAGTAAGAGCACCGTAGCTCGCAGGCAGAAACACCAGAACGCCAACCAACCAAGTCAAACCGCTTTCTCCAGCGTTAACGATGAGTGGCAGTGCAAAAGTCGTTGCGATAAACAGACACTGTAAGCCCAGTAATTTGCTGGCATAGTTCACCCGCCTGTCACTCACCAAAAGAGTGAATAATAAAAAGCCCTGAAACCCTCCGATAGATAATATTAGAGTCTGAGCTTGCGACATAATGGATCATGAGTTATTGCAGGTTAATGGTCCCACAGTCTATCAATTGCCAGTGCGAAAATCGATTACGCCGCTTCTATCTTGTTAACGAAAACAGGGACCGATTTGCATTTGATCACGTACGTCAGATGTGGCACACCACAATGAAGCCTTATCCAAAAGATGAAAAAAGTAAACCAGAACCGAATGATCATATAAACTAGTGGCAAGATAGGAAAGTACTCGAACTTCAATGAAAATAAAAAGAGACATATCCGTTTACTGCCCCCATTTTACTCACTGTGCAAGGCGAGTTTACAGTGTCTTTTTGCAAAGGCCTTAGCCGCACATGGAGATGACTTTGAACAAACTCGTTACCGCTTCGCTTGTGATTGTCGGTCTTATTAATTTTTTCCCCATTGCCGGTTTGTTGGGCGTAAAAAACCTAGAGACGGCCTACAAAATAAGTTTGACCTCAGATGATCTGGTTATTTTAATGCAGCATCGTGCGTTGTTATTTGGTTTGCTCGGTGGTTTTATTCTGTATTCGGCGTTCGTTCCAATTTACCAACACGCGGCCATTACCATGGCCGCCATAAGCATGATTGGCTTTGCTGTTTTGGTTCACACCGTTGGCAGCACTAATTCTGCAATACTAAACGTATTATCCGTAGACTATGTCGGCATATTTTTTCTAGTCATTGCAATCGTTCTTAAGTATGGCTATCAAAGATAGCCAACAAAAGTTGGCGGTGTGCGTTACAGAGAAACAAGGCCAGTGTTGAGGCGTTGATGCCTCTAGGTTGATCATGAAGAACACGCAAAGAGTACACTCCGACAATGTTGAAAGTGCCTGGAATGGCGAAGTGGTGTGGAGCCCAGTCAAATCCATTTGGTTTCTTTCTAACTTACTTATTCTGCTATTCATTGCGCCATTTTACTTTTCACTTTCTGGGGTATTCGTCTTTGTTTTACTGACAGGCATCACGCTTTGCTTCGGACACTCATTAGGTATGCATCGACTCCTTATTCACAGGTCATACGAATGCCCTTTATGGATGGAGTATCTATTTGTCTATCTGGGCGTTTTGGTTGGGATGGCAGGGCCAATAGGGATGCTTAAACAGCACGATCTTCGAGACTGGGCTCAGCGCCAAGTAAAATGTCACGATTATTTACTCCACGGCTCCAACCTCTTAAGAGATGGGTGGTGGCAACTCAATTGCGACCTAAACCTAAAATATCCGCCTGAATTCAAAATTGAGGCTCGTATAATCGAGAGTCGTTTTTACCAGTTTATTGAATCAACTTGGCTGCTCCACTCTGTTATCTTAGCGCTCCCATTGTATTTTTTTGGCGGCATAAGTTGGGTTGTTTGGGGTATTTCAGTGCGCCTAGTGGTTTCAATTGGTGGTCATTGGTTGATTGGTTATTTTGCTCATAATAAAGGCGAACGTACTTGGTCTGTCGAGGGTGCTGCAGTACAAGGGCACAACATTCGAATAGCTGGTTTTTTGTCTATGGGTGAGGCATGGCATAACAATCATCATGCTTTTCCGGGCTCTGCAATGCTAGGGCTACATAGTGACGAACCGGACCCCGGTTGGTGGGTGTTAAATGCCCTACATAACTTGGGCATAGTAAAAAACATTGTGCTGCCTGAACAGCTACCAACAAGAAAAGAACTTGTTGTTGAAACGGCCAACTTTGACCGCAAGGTAAAAAGGGTTCCTGAGCAATGTGACATGACCAACTTCATCAAAAGAACCCGTTAACAAGTTTGTCAAAAAGTAAGTACAGGGAAACGATCGGGTAATAGCTGTACCCGCCACCAATCACGCACCACTTCATCATTAGCCTCAGGAAAGCCTTGATGACATCAAGGCGAGGTCAACAAAAAACAGATGTAATACAAGTGTCATTTTAGTTGCATTTGCACTATACATTAATAATGCTGTGTTATCGCTTTCGAGCGTCACACAACTGAGGCAATCATTCTGCCTACACGCATCAGAAAATGGAGGTATTCATGAAGAGAAATAGTCGAAGCAGACCCTCATTCATGGGGAAAGCAGGAATATCCGTGTTAATCGTTGTGCTTACTGTCTATCAATATATTTTGTTCTTAGCCCGAGACACTGTTGGTACTCTGCCGTATCTTTTCTTCGTGGCTCTTGGCCTAATCGTTCTTAGTGTGCTTATTAAGGCCTGGCTTCACTTCAGTGTTAACGACAAACCAAAAAGTACAACTTAAAAAGCGCCCTAATTGCTAACAGAGTACATTTTATTTTTCGGTGCATTTAACCCATGTATTAACCAAGCCGCCTTGCACCCGGAAACTCAATTAGTACGAGCCATTTCGGCGTTTAGCGTAAATGATCGTGGCTTTTTTTAAGCAGGGGTTTCAACCACGAAGTCAATGGAGTAGCGGTTAAATCCACTAAAGGTCTAATTCAAAACCTTCTGCTTTAACTCCTTTATCTGGACACCTAACTTCTCGATGCGCTTATTTAGCCCTAACACGCGAACGTACTCTTTAAACGGTTTTGCAGGCACGCCTGCGTACATACCAGGTTGTGTGATGTTGCCAGTGACTCCTGTTCGATGCACTAACACTGTGTTGTCGGCAATATTAAGGTGATCGAGAATACCGACCTGCCCTGATGCCATTACTCTTTTGCCGATGTAGGTAGAGCCAGCAATGCAGGCTTGTGAGGCGAACAGCGCGCCCGTGTCTATATGCACATTGTGTGCCACATGACAAAGCGAATCTAACTTAACGCCATCGCCAATGATGGTGGCCTCATAGGTGCCACGATCAATATTGCTGTTAGCACCAATTTGCACGTCGTTACCAACTTTTACGATGCCCGTGTGTGGAATGCGGTGGTAGTCTCGATTTGTGTCTTGCGCGAAACCGAAACCTTCGTTGCCAATTACTACACCACTGTGAATATTGACTCGATCACCAAGTTCACAGTCATAACCTATATTCACTTGCGCGTTGATAATGCAGTTTACACCAAGGCTAGCTCCATGCTCGATTACTGTGTTTGCACGGACCTGTGTGCCCACACCGATAGCCACATCTTTACTAATTACCACACCCGGCCCTACTCTCACACCTTTTCCAAGGACGGCCGATGAGTGAATAATGGCGGATTCATGGATATCGGGCCACTCTGAATCACTTGAATCGTAATCTTGATAGGCCTGCTTGATCTTTGCCTGTGCTAAACGAACGTTATCAACCACAATTACGCAACAATCACGCTCGGTGAGTTGGTTCGCTACACTTGATTGCGTTACCACGGCGGCAGGAGTAACAGTGGGTATTTGAGATTGATCTTCAACAAAGACTAAGCTGTCAGCGGTGCAGTTTTTCACACAATCTATTTGCTTGATCGTCACTGATTGATGATCAAATGAAGACTGTATAAGCTCAGGAAATCTGTTTAAAAGCTCCACGATGTTAAACGACATAAAATACCTCTAGCTTGAACTGAGTCCAGTATAGCCTAAGACTATCAATTTTATTTTTTTATAGGTTTTTCCTTAATTTCATAACCTTACATAGCAGTTCTAATAACAACGACATTTGCTTGTTGTGTAATAGGCACACTCACCCATGTCCATGGTGAATAGGCAAACTCACGTCTGAAGAAAACAACTGAAAGAGAGATAAAGTAACAATAAAATGAGGGATTAAGTAAGTGCTGCGCTTACCCTACCACAAGCTTGTGCAGCACCCCTTAAACGGCCCAATCAATAATACCCAACTGAGTTGAAAAGACTATATCATCTTATTTATAAAGCGCACGCATGACATTTTTTGCCGCACAACACAACCAACTGACACAGCTTGTCACACTTTAAGTTATTGATATTTATATATTTAAAATAAATCTCACGACTAAAGTCAGACCAGGTTACGATTTTTGACTCTGCATCATAGCCCTATTACGAGTTTCCGCCTCAGCCCAATCTTTAGGTAATGTTTTAGCCACTAATAAGAAACACAGCACTGAAGGGATAAACATCATTGCCGTCACGCCCAATGCATTTCGCATGGCAATAGCGTCTGTATTTGATGCATTAAAAAAGTCCGCCATCCAGCCGGCAAAGGTTGGGCCGCCACCGAGCGCAATCATATTCAATATAAAAAAGAACAACGCGGTGGACATGGCCCGCATATTAATCGGAGCCAAGGTTTGAGCAATCGCAAAGCTCGGGCCTAAATACATTCCCAAAAAGAACAACAGCACAGTGGTCAATGCTAAGTGTACCCACACCGTAGTGGCCCATAACAATATCAGTGACACCGGTAACGCTACTAAAATGGCCAAAGCAGGTAGAAAACCATACGCGCGTATGTCTTTTCCACCCCACATATCGGCTATTTTTGCACCAATATAAGTACCGCCAGCATAGGTTGTACCGTTGATTACCCCAAGACTCAGCAGTACTGTCTTAAAGCTAAACTCGGGGTCCAAAAGTCGAATATAGGTGGTTTGAAAACCAGAAAATGCATAAGAAACGAAAGAGGCAAAAGCTATTCCCAAAGCCATAAACCACCATGACGGAATCTTAAGCAACACTTGAAGTGAAGCTCTAAACGATGGCCGAACCATTTCGACTTCACTGTCACGCTCCATTGCCCCACGAACCGGTTCACGAATGGCAAAGCGAACCACCACCGCCAAGACTATGCCGGTTAGTCCGAGTATGATAAAGATGCGTCGCCAATTAACCTCGTCATTACTCGCCCCAAGCAATGATGCCGTCACAAAATAAGCGGTCATAATCCCTAAGGGGATGCCAATAGAATACACTCCTAAAGCGCCAGAGCGGTGTTCTTTGGGGTAAAGATCGGAAATAATTGAATGGGAGGGCGGGCTGCCGCCGGCCTCACCGATTCCCACCCCCATTCTGGCCATGCCTATCTGCACAAAATTATTTGCCAACCCGGTGAGTGCTGTGAAACCGCTCCACGTTGCCAATGCGATGGCCAATATATTGACGCGGCTATAGCGATCTGCAAGCCAAGCAATCGGTATCGCTACCACACTGTAGAAAGCCGCGAAATAAAAACCGATCAACAGCCCCATTTGAGTTGTGGATAATCCTAAATCGGCAATGATAAATGGCGCAAGAATGCCGACGATTTGTCTATCAATAAAATTAAAACCATAAACGATGGTAAGTAAAATAAGCACGAAAGTACGATAGCGCTGACTCGGATTTTGATTATCTGCCATGTTTCACTCTGGGAACGCTGGGAAAACTCTACTTAGCTCAACTTTAATTTTATTGCGCAGCGAATAGCGAATGGAATGCCAATGACACGACTTTAAATACAGCGACGACCTTAAGTTTTGCTGGTTGGAACCTTCTCAGTTTTGATTAATTCGTTCATTACTCAGTTGAATGACGACCTCTAATCTAGACGTGCCTCAACTCTATTTTAAAAACTCGTTCTTATCTTCTAATAACGCAGTGTAAACCCATGGCCGAAAATCGAGTTCACAACATCACAGCCATAGTATGCAGTGATTAGACAATCGTCAAATTACTTAGAGGTACCTGCTCTTAATAATCACTGAGCGAGCAATGCCGTGGGTAAAGCATTAAATCACCAATCCATCGGCACACCGATTTAAAGAGTTCCAACACGAGTGCCAATAAAAGTTGAGAAGTAAACGCAATTTGTCTATTATGCGCTGGCTGATGGTAATCGATTACCATTAATTCGTTTAAAATACCCCAACCGAGAGGCGAACCTACCCCACTCCACAAAAACCATAATCGTCTCTTTAATCATTAAGCCCCACGAATTGTAGGGCTTTTTTTTCGACATGAAGTACGCACGCCAGATGGGCGTAAACGAATCAATGGAGCTTAAACATAATCAAACGGCCATTTAACAAAAACCGTGTGGTGGCACCCAGCTTTAGCGCTCACGAATACTTATAATCAATTCCGCTTTGCTGCTCTTCCATCTAAATGGCAGCACGTAACAACGCGACGTTAATTGGTACTTGCTTGGTTCAAGACCGCCATCGAATACCCGTGGTGTAGAGATATGGAAATCAGCACCCAGCCGTCTACGAGCGTTGCCGGCCAAGGTATTGGCTATCTCCCCTATTAGGTCCTTTTTGGGCATATCACTTAAATCCACTTCACCATAACTAAGCAGAATGCGTTTGAGCAAGGCACTGTTTGCAGAAACAAATATGTAACCGAGGTTGTTCCCAGAAACGGATATCATTCCAGTGAAATCTAACCCCATAGGCTGTGACGTGCTTAACAAATAAGGCGCCCCAATCTCCAACGACGAATTTGGTTCTTCTAACTCAGTGGCCAAATAATTAAAGTAACGACTTAATCCGTCAATAAACACATCAATATGCGCGCGCTCATTCATGATGACAACTTTATTTTTAATATTTGCTCAATAGCCTCGTTAAGCTCAACATCAGTAAATGGCTTACAAAGAAATCCATTTGCGCCATAAGTAAGTGCTTTGATCGCCGTGGCTTTATCAGCAAGGGCCGATACCACAAGAATATGAATTGTGGGTTCTATTTCCATCATTTTTTTAATGGCCTCAACACCTCCGACTTTAGGCATGGTCAGATCCATGGTGACCACATCGGGTTTTTCAGCCCGAACCATTTTCAATGCTTGTTCACCGTTTTCTGCACGAGACACTTTAGAGAACTTAACCAGTAATGAACGGCTAATTTTATTACGGATGATTAGAGAATCATCTACGATCATTAATCTCATGATATTTACCAGAGCCTATTAACAAGCCTTAACCGGCACGTTCCATTAGCGTTCTTGTCGATGTTTCTCGTTCATTACTTTGGTGTTCAAACTCGATAATAAAATGAGTGAACTCTCGCTCCACAGAACGAACCTTCAATCGGCCTCCAATGGACTTAATCAGCTGCCAAACCAATGGCAACCCAACACCGCGCCCAGAAATTGGGTCGGTGTTCAGCTGAGTTGAAACGGTATCCATAAAGGCATGGCGAATCAGGTCACCGCTACTTGCCCGCCCAGCTTGCTCAATCGTTAGTATGCCTTTCGACACCAACTCAACTCTGATTGCGGCATAGTCAAAGCCTCGACCGTCATCCTGAAAAGTAAATCGATAGTTACCGCCTCGGTCGTGACTGAGCGCAATCAATAATTGGCCATTGTTTGGTTTTTTCAATCGGCATCGAGTATCGCTGTCTTCAATACCGTGGGCAATGGCGTTACGCAGTAACTGAATGGCGATTGGATGAAGCTTTTCAGTCAACGTTGGTTCCATGGGCGCTTCAAAGCCACGTAAATCCACGTCTAGAGATAGCCCCTGATCAGTGGCTAAACGTTCTGCGTAGTCATAAAGCGAAAGCCACTTGCCGTCAATCTCCGGTATTTCACCGCCATGCCCACTGAGTGTTTTTTGATGATCATTAGCGGCTTCAACGGTCGTGCCAACAACCGACGCGTAGTTCCCAAGTCGGCATCGAAATTGAGAAATTAATTCCAAACTTTCATAATTACTCTTAAGCTTGATGGTCAGTGGCAATAAGTTTCTACCACTGAGTTTTTTCACCTTGCTTTGCTCTCTAAGGGCTTCAATATTATCTTCAAGTGCATGATGTTGCTCAGCAACCCATTTCAAATTCAGTGCTGCTGCACTGCCTTTTAAGCGGTGAGTTTCTCTGGCTATTTTATTAAGTGTGTTCTCAAAATTATCGGCAATGTGCTTAGTGTCTTTTAATAACGCATTAATTCGATCATAACCTTGCGTACTTTCTTGAATAAAGTAGTCTAATTCCTGATAAGGCACGGGCAATATTTGCGTAAGCAAAGACATCTGCTGCTCCAACTCATCCGCGGCTTGCTCGTCTTGCGCTTCAAGCAATATTTGCGCAGTGACATCCTTCACTGTAACTAAAATGGCCCTATTTCCGGCACCTTGATTCAGAGGTGCAAACGAAAAGTCAAGATACTTCTGAACGGCTTCGTCGTCCTCAGTGGTGATGGTCGCTTCTACTCTCTTTAATGGGTTCACATCTTCAATAAGCGCTGAATTGATGTGGGGGCGAAAATAGAGCTTCACAAAGTCCATGGACAAACCCACCGTTTTGTTAGCAAAATAGCGGCCTAAAAACCGCTTAAAACTCTGCCCGGAAACACGCTTCGTTGAAAAAATGGTCTCCAATTGCCGTGAATATTGCCCGCCTATCACAAGATTTTTATCGAGTAAAAAAACACCATCGCCGATGGTACTTAGTATCTGGTCGGATTCATTTTGTTTAACTTTGATCTTAAGATCGCGTCCACGTAACTGCTTGAGAAAGTGAAATAAAATGATAAAGAAGTTGATGGTCGCTAAACTGATGCCCACTATTTGGGCTCTGCGTAAAAATACCGTCTGACGTTCCGCTGAAGCTTTGAAGTGTTCCGTCAGTTCATCC
Organism: uncultured Arenicella sp.; assembly: GCA_937974565.1. GTDB lineage: Bacteria > Pseudomonadota > Gammaproteobacteria > Arenicellales > Arenicellaceae > Arenicella. The sequence continues at coordinate 20,579 of CALJWL010000041.1, read as the reverse complement.
ATTAACATGAACATGGGTGCGTTATTTGACGCAATAAACGCAGAGGCTGGGTCAATTTCTTCATCCGTCACCAGCGTATCAACCATCAAAGGAGCAAGTGCATCTTCAAATTGCTTCCACAATGGGTTAGCTTGCTCCAATATTTTCAGACCTTGAGGTGCGACTACGGCTTGAATTTCAATCGGTTGGCCGCCGTCGATTGACTCAATGGCACCGCCGTCATTAAACACTCTTAGAGTATCGGCGAATGTCTTATAATGCTCACGAAGTTCATCAAGCCCCGATTGATAAACCCACATTTGTAACTTTTGCGCTTTAATATAAAGAGTCGCTTTAGACATTTGCTGTGTTAACGTCCGTTGGCGACCAGCCAAGTTAATCAGCTCAGCTTGTTCGGCTATTTTCCCCGATGTATAAAAGTTAAGAACCAGAACACCAAGATCCAACACTAAGAATAACGCAATTGAAATAACCAAAAAGCGATATTTTCCGAACATAAATGCGAACATACCTACCCTATTTAACAAATTTTCACCACAATCCGAGGCGGAAAAATACGTCTCGGAGGTTACAAAAAGATGACAAGACCACAATACGATCACTGACATTGCTTAATATTCTGCGCAGTGGCTCGACACCGAAGCAAACGCACTTCGTTAAAGTCAAATGAACAGACCGACTTGCCGATTTGAAATGATTCGATCACAATGCACGATACCCTCAACTCAATATGGAGCCTATTCATGTTAACGACCATTAAACACAATAAAGCGCTGCACACCGCTTTATTAACCGCAACAATCGCCCTTACAAGTCTTTCCTCAAGTCATGCAGCCAGCATTGATGATGCTCTTAAAGCACAATCTGATGAGGTACAAGCTCGCTATGAGTATCGCAATCCGAAATCAACACTGGAGTTCTTCGGCATTAAAGAAGGCATGACCGTGGTAGAAGCTTTGCCTGGCGGCGGGTGGTATTCAAAAATTTTACTTCCTGTACTCGGCGAGAATGGCACCTTAATCGGTGTGGACTATGCGCTTGATATGTGGGGTAACTTTGGTTTCATGACCGAAGAGCGAATCGAAGCTAAAAAGACGTGGGTACAAACTTGGACTGATCAAGCCAACGATTGGCGTGGCGATACAGACGCCTCAGTGGCGGCATTTCAGTTTGGGGCCATGCCACAAAGCATGGGTGGCACCGCTGATGCGGTCTTATTTATTCGCGCGCTTCATAATCTGTCTCGATTTGAAGAAACGGGTGAATACCTAACTAACGCACTCGAAGACGCGCACAGGATCTTAAAAGACGACGGAATTATTGGCGTAGTGCAACACCAAGCACTCGAAGACAGGCCCGATGATTGGGCCAACGGCAGCAACGGCTACCTGAAAAAAAGCGCGCTAGTGGCTAAATTTCAACAACACGGTTTTGAATTAGTGGCTCAAAGCGATGTTAACGCCAATCCTAAAGACAAAGCCGCCGAAGGCGACTTTGTGTGGCGCCTGCCTCCATCTTTAAGCGGTTCTAAAGACGATGCAGAGAAAAAAGCCGCCATGGAGGCTATTGGTGAGTCACACCGTATGACACTGCTGTTTAAAAAAGCCGCCGTCTAGACAGTTATATGCAGTGGATTAAAATGGCGGCAGCTTGGGCTGCCGCCGCGCTTACAGCCTCAATTGGAGCATCAGTTGTTTCTACCCAACAGGTGTTAGCTGGCCTTGTAGATGTAGGTGCCAAGATTAGTATTGGTGACCGTTTATTAATGACGATCTCAGATTTGGCAATCCTTCAGACCTTATTTCCGTTGATGGCGGTTTGTTTTCTTGTTGGTTTTATTGTAGCCATGTTATGCAACCGCTTTATTGGTGGCATTAACGTTCTGTGGTTTTTCACTGCCGGCGCCAGCTCTATTGTTTGCACCCTATTATTAATGTCTTGGGTGATGAACCTAATGCCGATTGCTGGCGCCCGAACGACATTAGGAATGATTTTAATCAGCGTATGCGGCGGCACGGGTGGACTGGTATTCACATGGCTGAATTCTGACAACTCAGTCATCGACCGAAACAGCAAGCATTAATTATGACAGATCGACTATTAGAAACGATTCGTACGACCATGCACTCTTGTGCTGTTCAGCTTACGCCTTTAACTCTTTACCGCTTTATTATGCTGGTTGCATCACTCAGTTTGCTTTCTTTTAGCACGATTACGCAATCAAGCAACAACGCTTACCAAGTTGAGACAGTCGCTGAAGGTTTAAATTTTCCATGGGCAATGGATTTTTTACCCAATGGCGATGTATTGGTTACCGAGCGCCAAGGAAAGGTCAGAGTTATTCGAGAGGGCCAAGTACTGAAAGACGATGTTAAAGGCGTGCCCACCGTTTACTTTGCTGGTCAAGGCGGCTTGCTAGATATAATGCTGGATCGCAACTTCGCTCAAAACAGAACACTTTACCTTAGCTTTGCTCACGGTGACCGCAACGACAATGCGTGCCGTTTAGTTTCTGCCAAGTTAGCAGCCAATGGAAACAGTTATGAATTGCAAGACCTTACCCCCATTTTTACCGCACAACCCAGTAAGAGTACGGCGCATCACTACGGTGGTCGTCTAGCCCAATTAGACGATGGCAGTGTACTCATGACGGTGGGGGACGGATTCAATTATCGAGAACAAGCGCAAACACTGGACAATCACTTTGGTAAAACGATTAGGGTGAAAGCCGACGGCACAGTCCCTATGGACAACCCTTTTCTTGGCGTGGAAAGCGCGTTACCGGAAATTTATTCACTCGGACATCGTAACCAACAAGCACTGCTGGTGGAAAACCAGGTAATTTATCAACACGAACACGGGCCACAAGGCGGCGACGAAGTTAACATTATCCGAGCCGGTGCAAACTACGGTTGGCCTATAGCAACCTTAGGCATTGACTACACTGGCGCAAGAATTAGCCCTTTCAGCTCATACGATGGTATGGAATCTGCTAAGGTGGATTGGACTCCGTCAATTGCACCGAGCAGTATGACCATGCACAACGGCCATTTATACGTCACGACATTAGCAGAGCAATCAATTCGAAAATTGCACATTGAAGGCGATGTAATCACAGACCAAGGCATCGTGTTTGACCAACTAAACGAACGCTTGCGTGATATCGCCAGTGCGCCGGATGGCCATTTATACGTGCTTACCGACGGCAGCAAAGCGCGCCTAATTCGAATTGTTGATTAAAAGCCACATCATGTTTACGACAGCAACTTAGCGGTCATTGTTGCTTATCGCCCTCAGCCCCTTACACCTACATGCAATCGATAAGACCTCAGAAAAAAGTCGATATTTCCTGAAAGGGTTTACGTTCAATATCAGGCACTGTCACGTTTTTCGTTGGGTAACCTGTTACGATCAACATAAAGGGCTTTTCATTACTGGGCCGATCAAAAATTTCATTCAAAAACTTCATTGGGCTGGGTGTATGCGTCAAGGTTGCCAAACCCGACAGATGCAGTGCCGTTATCAACATACCCGTCGCAATGCCAACCGATTCTGGCATATAGTAGTTCTTATGCTTTCCACCATCAGCATCGATGCTGTTACGCTGTAAAAACACCGCAACCAAATACGGAGCGGTCTCCAAAAACGGTTTGTTTTCGTCGGTTTCAAATACTTTCAAATCGTCTAACCAAGACTGTGGCGCTCGACCATGATAAAAATCACGCTCTTCGGCTTCTGCCGCCTTACGAATATTTTTTTTAATGTCTGGATTTTCCGCAACGGCAAAATGCCAAGGCTGCTTGTTTGCACCGCTGGGCGCAGAACCGGCAGATTTAATCGCATTCTCAATTATTTCTCGGTCCACCGCGCGATCTGAGAAGTGCCGAACACTGCGTCTACGAGATATCTTTTTACGAAAATCGCGTGACGCATTCAACATTTCATCAGGAGTCAGCTCTTCAAAATTTAATGGTTTTTGCATGTTTTTAGGAACACATAGGTCAATGCATCCACACCGTTTTTTGCTATTCTAATTGAGACAAGTTGTTCGCCAATTCTGCTTATGCATACTCAAACTTCATCCACCGATTCAGCGAACCTGAAAAATTCAGGGCACATTAAACCCACGACTCAAGACCCAGCGCTGGAGGCCATGCGTAAGCTGTCGCGTCGTCCAAACGAAAGCTTAATGCATATTCCAGGCTCTAAAGGCCTGCCGGTCATTGGTTGTACATTTGATATTATCAAAGATGCACCGGCATTTATGCAACGTGAATTTAAAAAGCACGGCCCAGTATTTAAAGCGCGAGCCTTCGGTTCGACCTCGGTTTATTTTTCAGACGTCGAAGCCGCACGCCTGATGCTACTTAACAAGGACAAAAACTTTTCCAGTGAATTGGGTTGGGCTAGTGTCGCCGGATTATTGCGCACAGGAATCTTATTAAGAGACTTTTCTGATCACCGGGTTCATCGGCGTGTATTACAGCAAGCATTTAAACGGCCGGTGCTAGAGAGCTATGCACAGCAGCTTAATAAACAGTTAAGAAAAGGCATCGAATCTTGGCCTCAGCAAGACACCTTTAAGTTTCAGCATAAGTTAAAATCGTTGCTGCTGGACAATGCTGCCTCACTGTTTATGGGCGCCGAGCTAGGTAAAGAATCAGACCTACTTAATAAGAATTTTGTTGCCTTACTGAATGCAACGGTGAGTTTAGTGCGTTGGGAACTTCCAGGCTTCGCATGGCATAAAGGTCGGCAAGGCACTGTGTATCTACGCTCATGGCTAGAACAACAAGTCGACAGCCGCATGAACAGTGACAAAGACGACTTTTTCACTACGTTGCTCAAACTCTCTCAAGACCCAGAAAGTGATATGACATTAAAAGAGGTCATTGATCACACAGTCTTACTCTTATTTGCCGCACACGACACCACTACCAGCACCATATGCACCATCGTATCCATGCTGTGTGAACACCCACATTGGCAAGAAACCTTGCGCGAGGAGTTAAGTCAACTCACCACACAAGATCTCAGCATAGAAACGTTCGACAATTTGCCTCTTACCGACCAATTTTTCAACGAAGTACTGCGCCGATACCCACCAATCTTTGTGGTACTGCGGCGCTGCATCAATGAATTTGAATACGGCGGCTTCCGCATACCTGCGAATACGCAGACCAACGTCAATATCAGTATGCTGCATCATCACCCAGATTACTGGAGCAACCCTCTTAAGTTTGACCCTGAACGTTTCAGTGCGGAACGTGCGGAACATAAAAAAGACATGTTTCAGTTTTTGCCCTTCGGCGGTGGGGCTCATAAATGCCTTGGCATCAATTTTGCTGAGATACAAACGAAAATTTTATTGTTTCATTTACTGCGAAATTTCAAGCTAGAAACGCCAATTGGTCGCAGAAACAAATTCACTCATTTGCCCATGCCACTGCCTAAAGACGGCTTACCACTTAAAATTACCGCTCTTTAACGTACTGTATACCCAGACAATAATGGTCAATTAGCTCATCACGACTGGGGCAATTGGCTCAATTACGCTATAGTCTCGACATTAGATTTTGCTTGTTATTGCCTCGTCAGGGGCGTGTTGAGGTAGATGCATCATGAGCACCTTAATTATGTTTGCCATTGTGATTTTTTGCATTGGCTCTATGGGTTACGCCTATGCAATTCGCGGTCAAGCGCGATGGAACGGCTTTGGTGAGTACGTACGAAAAGGCTGGCCTTTATTTACACCGTTTAATTGCTTGTTGTATCTATTCACCAAGCCTAAGGCACGCCCGGCCATTATGGATGTCAGTGAGTTTCCTGAACTGGCCGAATTGCAGGAAAATTGGGAGATCATTCGAGATGAAGCTCTGGCACTCAATGCCGATGGCGGGTTCGATAAAATAGGCGATAAAAAGTCGGCGTCCTTTTACGACATTGGCTTTCGTACTTTCTATAAATACGGCTGGACCAAATTCTATTTAAATTGGTACGGATACACCCACAAATCAGCCAAACGCGCCTGCCCTAAAACAGTAGAAATTCTGAGCCGTGTGCCCGCGGTAAATGGTGCTATGTTCTCCATATTACCGCCTGGTGGGCAGTTAACTCGACATTTGGACCCTGTGGCTTGTTCTCTGCGTTATCACCTAGGCTTGGCGACACCCAATGATGACAAATGTTATATCAGCGTTGATGATCATAAGTACTCGTGGCGTGATGGCGAGCCGCTTTTATTCGACGTTACTTTTTTGCACTACGCTCATAACGATTCTGACAAGCTGCGAGTGATTTTAATGTGCGATGTTGAGCGCCCGATGTCGCCAATCGGTAAGTTTTTAAATATGCCTTATAAGTGGCTAATGAAAGCGACTGTGGTGCCCAATACCGATGAAGATAAAAAAGGGGTTGCCAATAAAACCTTCAGCACCCTAGTGCCTCTGTTAGAGCGCTCAAAACGTCTGAAAGAAACCAACTTGGCCGCTTACAAAGCATTAAAGTACTTCGTAAATGGAACACTGATATTGATCACCGTAGGCTTGATATGGGCATTGCTGCAATTCTTTTTCTGGTTGTTTTAACCTATGTGACTTTGCATCTACGTTAAGACTCTTAGAAAGGTTTGCTTAGGAATTTTTGATTAGAAGTTTCTGATTAGGAGTTTTTGATTAAGGGCTTCTAATGCAAACACAATCGTCGTCGCTAAACCTTAAGGTCGAGCTAGCGAGTAAGGTTGCGATCAATGGTAGACAGTTGCTTGGCAATCACTAAATGGCTTTCAGGTGTCAACAAAAATGTCACTAAAATGTCATTTTTTGTTATTTCAAGCGTAGCCGAACCGGCCCTGATCTGCTTTAATCTCACGCAAATAAACCATAACGTTGTGAGCAAAAATACTACGTTTTGCCCCCCCTACATGGCTCATATGCTTGAACAAAACAAAGTGAGAATTCGTACTTCAGACATCCCCACACGATGGTTGAATGCGCGTTGCCGTAACCTAATCTCAAAGTACGCACTTATTGCCTATCGTCAGGACGGCATTGTGTTTGATTTGCGCGGCGAGAAGATTTTATCCCAGTTGAGTCAACACTCTAAATTAACAATTCACGAAGAGTTAAGAGAAATTTACGCGCAACTCAAAGGTGAGCTTAAGCTGGTTGTCGCATGCCCATCACTTAAGATGGCCGTTAACATCATGGCAAAAAAGCTAGATTACATAGAAAGTAACCAACCAATCACAAACGGGAAAGGTAACGTAGTTCATTAAGAACGCCCGTTTTAAAGGCCATTCTTTTGCTCACCCACGCTCTGCATCATGGTTTTAGTACCCCACTTACACCCCAAAAGAATGAGCTGGGAATGCCACTTGCTTAGCCGTCTGCTAAGAGGTTTCGTAACTGAGCAATGCCAGAATTAGCGCGCGAGACATAGGAACTCATCACCAACGAGTGATTCGCGAACATCCCCATACCACTGCCATTGAGAATGATTGGGCTGTCCACCGGTTGTTGAGTGGATTCCAACTCACGAATAATTTGACGCAGAGTCGGAATCGCATTTTTGTCTTCTAATACAGGTCGAAAATCGATTTCAGCGGCTCGTAGGTAATGAATTAATGCCCAAGCCGTGCCACGCGCTTCATAGAAGTTATCGTCGATTTCAAACCACGAGGTTTTTGCCACAATCTCGCTTGCTGTTTTTGTTGACTGTTTGGCATTAGCGTCACCGGCCAAGTCCGTATTCACACGTATCTGCGGTCTTGCTTGACTCAGGCGTAAAGACAACGCTCCCAATCTTTTTTCAACCAAACTTAACCATTCGTTTAAGTTATCGGCCCGGGCGTAAAATTGCGCGTCTTGTTTAGTGCGATCCTGCAAACGAGTCAAGTATTTTTTGACGGCCTCCGCGCCCTCCTTATATTCACCCTCAGCCGATGGAAACATCCAAGCATCGCTGTCAACATTGAACTTAGGCTCGGCTAGTTCTAGATCCACATCGGGAATAGATTGCGTTTGTGATCGACTGTAATCGTTGCGTAAGGTCTTCGCTAAATCGCGAACCTGCTGTAGTACACCAAACTCCCAGTTGGGCATGTTATCCATAAACACGCTTGGCGGCGTTACATCATTACTCATGTAGCCACCGCGCTTATTTAGCAAGGTTTCCACCGATTCCACCAGCATTTCTGTGGTGGCAACCCCAACAATTGGCCGTTCCGTATTGCTAGGTTGCTCTAATGACATAAATTTCGGTTCGTGATCCAGATACCACCCCACGACCAACAGCGTCAATAAGAGTACCGAAATTACTATGAAAAAAGGGTTTCGCAATACAACCATAATGCCTCAGCGCGCGATCTGCGCTAACAAAAGTAAGTATGTAAGCCTGACACTGAGAATTATGTTCAACTAAAACTACCTACTGAAAATTGATGTTCTATACAAGTATGTAAGTACGGGAGAAAAATTTACAAGCCCAATATCCGTATTGGGCTGTCACTCACCAAGCCAAACCCCACTCATTTTCCTGAGCTGTTTTAACGGTGATTTAATGAACCACCGAGTTTAATTACGCAGAAATCGCTTTGCATAATTTAGTAATTTCCGACCACTTGTGTTCGCGTACCAGATTAGTCGGCGCAAGCCAGCTGCCACCCACGCACATCACATTGGGTAGCGCCAGAAAGTCTTCATAATTTGATTCGCTCACGCCACCCGTTGGGCAGAATTTCATCTTAGTAAAAGGACCATTAAACGCTTTTAAGGCCGAAACGCCGCCTACAACGGTGGCGGGAAACAGTTTGCACTCGGTCAACCCGTGTTCAATCGCCATCAATACTTCAGAAGCGGTGCCTACGCCCGGCAAATAAGGAATATTTTGTCGGCGTGCGGTTTCCAATAAGTTCAACGTGATTCCTGGACTGATGATCCCATCCACACCGACCTTAACCACAGCGACCATTTGCGCTTCGGTATTAACAGTACCGGCCAAAACTACCATTTGCGGGAACTTTTCCTTGATCACTTCAATGGCTTTTACCCCATAGTCGTTACGCAAAGTAATTTCAATGACCTTAACACCGCCTTCCAATAAAGCACCGGCCAAGCCGATGGCTTGCTCTTCGTTTTCAATAACCACCACTGGCACAACCTTTTGGTCGCCCAAAAGCTCGCTCACGTTTTTCGTTTCGCCCATAGTGATTTCTCCCGCAGATAGATTAGTATTGTCAGTGGTTGATAATGATTGATTCATAAGATGATCTCGTTAAATGACCTAAACCCCGTAGATCGCCAAAATCGGTTACGTTACCGAGGCGTACTATAGCGCTGAAGCACCTTTGGTTGATTCGCCGACTGCACTGCGCATATTTGCGAACAAACCCCGGCCTAATGTATTTGAAACAGCGGGCTGCTGAGCCGCCGTCCTTCGTGTCAATTCTTCTTGGCTAACCAGCGCACTAAGCTCGCCGTTATGACAATTCACTCGCACAATGTCCCCTTCAACCAATTTGGCAAGAAACCCACCTTTTTTCGCTTCAGGGCTCACGTGCATAGCCGTAAGCACCTTACCAGAGGCGCCCGACATACGGCCATCAGTGACCAGCGCAACTTTAAAGCCACGATCTTGTAAAATACCAAGATAAGGGGTGAGTTTATGAAGTTCAGGCATACCATTAGCGGCCGGGCCTTGAAAGCGCACCACGGCAATGTGGTCGCACTCAAGCTCACCGTTCTCAAACGCGACCTTAAGCGCTTCTTGCGTTTCAAATATTTTGCACGGCGCTTCAAGAGTTTGGTATTTTTCTTCCACGGCGGACACTTTGACCACACCCGTGCCTAAATTACCTTTAACGGTGCGCATGCCACCTTCTTTGGCAAACGGCTCAGCCGCGGTTGCCAATATCTCTTGGTCACCGCTCTTGGTGACCGTTTCGCCCCACGTTAAATTCCGATCGGCGTCGATCTGAGGCTTTCTCGTATAGGCGTCTAGGCCTTCGCCCATCACGTTTTTCACCTCTTCATTTAACAACCCTTTTGATCGCAATTGATGCACGATAAACGCCAATCCACCCGCTTTTTCAAAGTGATTAACGTCAGCCTGACCGTTTGGATAAACGCGTGCCAATAAAGGCGTAATACGGGAAATTTCATCCATATCTTCCCATGAAATTTGAATGCCAGCCGCCGCCGCCATCGCAATCAAATGTAACGTCAGGTTGGTTGAACCGCCAGTGGCCATCATCATGACCATGGCGTTCACAATGGACTGTTCAGTGACAACGTCGGCCATCGGAGTATACTGATTGCCCTTATGCGTTTGGTTGAGCAAACGCAATACCGACTCTTTTGTCAATTCATTACGCAGTAAAGTGCCAGGATTAACAAAGGACGTGCCAGCTAATTGCAACCCCAGAGCTTCCATTAAGGTTTGGTTGGTGTTCGCCGTGCCATAGAACGTACACGTTCCGGCACTGTGATAAGACGCCGACTCAGTTTCTAATAACGTGGCTTTATCAATTTCACCACTGGCGAATTTTTGCCTAGCCAGCGCCTTTTCTTTGTTTGGAATCCCCGACGGCATGGGCCCTGCGGGCACGAACATCACGGGTAAATGACCAAATTGCAGGGCACCAATAATTAGACCGGGCACAATTTTATCGCATACGCCCAGACACATCACACCATCGTACACATCATGTGACAATGAAACCGCTGTCGCCATCGCAATAACATCGCGACTAAATAAGCTAAGTTCCATGCCTGGCTGACCTTGAGTAACGCCATCACACATGGCTGGCACACCGCCCGCAACTTGAGCCGTGGCCCCTTTAGATCTCGCCGTCAATTTTATAATATTAGGGTAGTTAGCGAACGGCTGATGTGCCGACAACATATCGTTGTAAGCCGTCACTATGCCAATATTGGCACCTTGCCCTGCAGGAATAGACTTTTTGTCTTCGTCAGATTCAGCCGCCACCACATGTGCCCAGTTACTGCATGACAGCCTATCTGGGGCAGGCGGTGCGGTGCGCATTTCGTCGATCATAGCTAAATACTCAGCTCGCGACCCTTTACTACGCTCAATAATTCGTTCAGTGATTTGTTTAATCGTCATCATTTTTCTACCGCCAGCAAGTGTTAGTCAGCGTAATAAACATTCAGCTGAGTGCGGTCTTGAAAAATCGCACCGCGTATTGGCAATTCGGCAATATCGCTTCCGTTGAGCGCCTGTTCAAATACATCAAGCTTACTTCGACCAGTGAAGTGCAGCGCTAAATAAGACGTATTCAACAGCACAGGCAAACTCCACGTTATGCGCTCAACTTGAGTACTAAGAGAGTGGCAAGAAAGAAGTCGCTCATTCGTCTCTAACGACACCAATTGCTCAACGTTATCTGCGTCTGGAAAAAATGAGGCCGTATGACCATCGCTTCCCATACCTAAAATAACAACATCAAAAGCTTTAGGGGCAGCTTGGTTCGAACCAGTCGCCGAAAAATAGTCGGCTAAAACCAGTTCAAAAGAAGCGTTTACTGTTTGAGCCGCCTGATACAAGGGCACAAAACGAGGCTCACTTGGCAACTTACCTAACAAATGCTCTCGCATAAACGCCGCATTAGACAAACTGTGCGACTCTGGCACCCAACGCTCATCGACCAACGTAACAACCACCTTTGTCCAATCAATGTCATGAGCCGCTAACACGTTAAATAAAGGTTTGGGAGTGGAACCGCCAGACAACGCAATAACGGCTTGGCCATTAACATCAATTGCTTCATTGATGTTAATCACCAACTCACCAGCTAAATTTTCAGCCAAACTTTGGGCATCCACGCTTTCATTCCACACGATATTGGCTTGCTCAGTGCGATTTATCATTAGTCTCACGCCTCATTTTTGCTGCTTACTTTTGCGAGTACGAACTCATACCCGCTTATTTTATTAAGGCTCATGCCTTTCGCACTGGAGCCTATTCTCATTACGCCTAATCAGCCTCTTAGCCTTCAAAGACTTGCCATTTACGTTTATCTTGAATGAGTAGACCCAATGCGTCGTCCGGCCCCATGGACCCAGCCTTATAAGGTTTTGAGCTTTGACGTGTTTTCGCCCAGCCATCAATAATGCCGTCCACCCATTGCCACGCCCCACGCAGTTCGTCTGATCGCATAAACAGAGTTTGGTCTCCGCGTGTCACATCAAGTAATAAGCGTTCATAAGCACTTGGGCTACGGTGTTCTTCAAACGCCTCTTCAAACGACAGGTTCAAGCCTACGTTTTGCAGGCTTGTACCTTCGCTCAGCCCTGGAACTTTGTTCATCAAATTCATCTGCACACCTTCATTAGGTTGCAAGCGAATAACTAACTGGTTAGCGTTCAAGACGTTCGGATCAATATCGATGAACTTAAAGACCACTGGTTTGAACTGAATAACAATTTCAGAATAACGACTCGACATACGCTTTCCGGTGCGCAAATAAAATGGCACGCCTTGCCAACGATTATTTTCAATTTCAGCTTTGATGGCAACAAAAGTCTCCGTATCAGAGTTGCCTTTGGCATCCGCCTCATCGCGGTAGCCCGGCACTAACTCTTGCGCAATAGAGCCTTCGGTGTATTGACCACGTATGGTGTTCTGAGTGACATTGCTCGCATCAATTGGTTTCAGGCTGCGTATGATTTTGAGCTTCTCATCTCGAATATCATCGGCTTTATTTCGAGCCGGAAACTCCATCGCAACTAAGCATACTAACTGCAGCAAATGGTTTTGCACCATATCACGCAATGCACCGGATTCGTTATAGTAACTCCAACGCCCACCAGCCCCCACACTTTCAGCGACTGTAACTTGCACGTGATCAATGTAGGTGCGGTTCCATAATGGCTCTAAGAATATATTAGCAAAACGCAATGCCAATAGGTTCTGTACCGTTTCTTTACCTAGATAGTGATCTATACGGTAAATCTGATGTTCTTTGAACACCTCAAACAAGGTATCGTTAATTTGATTAAACGACTCTAAGGATTCACCCAGTGGCTTTTCAACCACTAAACGAGTGGCATCACTGATGATACCAGCCCCCCCCATGGCCTTGCAGATAGGCGCAAAAATCGAAGGCGGGGTTGAGAGGTAGAACACCAGCTCCTCAGGGCCAATTTCTTTACGCAAACGTTTAATGTCCTTAACCGACGTGGCGTCACCGGAAAACTGCACCACTCGCTCACAAAAGCTTTGCCAGCTGCCATCGTCCACCGCTTTTACGTAGTCGCTTTTCTCAGCCCATGAACGCATGTTACTAATGAACGCTTCGTATTCAAACTTCCCTCTGCCAAAACAGACTACCTTCGTGCAATCCGCAAGCAAATTTTCGCGATGCAAGCTATAGAGGGCAGGATAAAGCTTTCGAAAAGCCAAATCACCTTCGCCTCCCACGATTACGATATTACAAACTTTTAGCATTTAATTTGGCCTCTTTTACGCCTTTGCAATCACCACAAACCCCGCTTAAGCTAGCCTGATGGTCGATGCTTTTTATGTATCTCAGAGCGTTTGTCTATTGATTCCACGCCGTATTTATCGAATTAATTACTGTGCCTTCTACTGTTTTTGATTGCTACTTCATTGTTCAACTTAGCGAGCTTAGACTTGAACACAAGGGTCACAAGAACGAAGAACTCTTACCAACACATTAAGCAACAAATCACCAAACTCTTTTTTAGAAGCTATTGCGCAATAGCACTTATGCCACAAACATGAATCAAGATATGTAATTTATTTACATATTTTATGTAAAATGGTAATTTATTTCAAACCGAATGTTGTTTTATTACAAATCGACTTTCGATGTGTCAGTACAGTCTTCATTTTCTATTAGCATCTCGCCAATAATGACACGCATAGTAAATTAGATTTTAGGCGCGCTCATTTCGCCACATCAATCACCGAAGTTCACTTCAAAAAAATCAACATGAATAATCACCCTATTCTTATCGCCGACATCGGCGGCACCAACGCCCGCTTCGCACTTGCCGACAACAGCGCTCAACAGTTCTCGCAAGCTCAAACATTAGAAGCCGCCGAATTCGAACACCTAACCAACGCCATCGACACTTATTTAAACTCTCACAAAATCACCCAGTTAAGCGCAATAAGCCTTGCCGTTGCCGGGCCAATTCGTAACGAGCATGTGGTGTTCCCAAACAGCCACTGGCAAGTTAATTGCCCGGAATTACGCACACGTTACAATATTGATCATGCTTACTTATTAAATGACTGGGAAGCCATCTCTTACAGCTTAAGCAGTTTGCAAAACGAAGAACTGATCGACGTAGGCGGAGACTGGCCACCCTTGGCCGACACCGATTATACCGTAGGTGCCCTGGGCCCCGGCAGCGGTCTAGGCATGTCAGGCTTATTAAGAAGGGCCGGAAAATTAATCCCTTTGGTTACCGAAGGCGGGCACGCAGGTTTTTCACCAGAAGACCAATTACAAGGCCAGATACTCAACCATTTGCATCAAAAGTTCGATGATAGAATTTCACGTGAACGGCTGCTCTCTGGCCCGGGCATTGTCAACATTCACGAGGCCCTTTGCTCAATTCACGGCAAAGAAAACCCGGGCCTCACCGCAGCGGATATCGCCGTGGCCGGTATAAATAAGAAAGACCCAATCTGCCAAGAAACATTTGACCTCTTTTTTGAAGTGCTGGGCCAAGTGGCGGGTGACATCGCATTAGCGTTAGGTGCGAATGAAGGCGTCTTTATTGGCGGCGGCATATGTCAACGCTACCCAGAGCAATTGGCCGAAAGCAAATTTCGCAAGGGTTTTGAAAACAAAGGCCGCCATAGCGACCTAATGAAAAGCATACCAACTTGGCTCATCACTCATAATAACCCCGGCTTATTAGGGGCCAGCGTGTATGCAAAGAGTTTAGCAACTTAATAAACAACAATCCGTGTTTAAAGTTCAGCAACCTTGAAAAGTAAAGCAACCATTAAAAGGCTCACCAATGTTAGGTGAGCCTTTTTAAAAAGCACTAAGGCTTGGTTTTAAATACTCAACAACCTATTAAAAAACCGTGATGGCCAGAATATTATTTAATATCAGGCCCTTTAGGTTGCCAACCAACCAAACCATAGAACGCAATATAAACGTAGCAAACCAATGGCACTAAGAATGAAATCTGCAAGTTCATGTTATCCGCTATCAAGCCTTGAAAAACCGGAATAAGTGCCCCACCAATAATTGCGGTACACAACAAACCAGAGCCGCGACTGGTAAGCGGGCCCAGTTTTGCCACCGCCAGACTGAAAATCGTTGGGAACATTAATGAATTGAAAAAGCCAACCGCGACCAAAGAATAGTAAGCCGGTGCCCCATCACCAAACACCACCACAAGCAAAAGCAGCACAGCAGCAATCGCGTTGATCATCAACATAACATTGCCAGCAACAACAAACATCAATATCACGCCAGCAATTCGGCCAAACAACGCCAACAACCAGTAGTTCGCGACATAATCAGACGCTTCTTCACCAGCCATGCCTGCGATATGCGGTTCGGCCATAAAGTTAATGATCAAGCTGCCGATTGCAACTTCCGCTCCCACATAAACAAAGATGGCCACAACACCCAACATCAAGTGCTTATAAGACATGACCTGTGAATAAGACCCTTGTTCTTGTTCGTCTTGAATCTGCGGCAACTTCACAATCAGGAAAAAAACCGCAAACGCAACCAACGTCACACCTAAATAAATATACGGCGTTTTAACCGCATCAGCCGTAATCACCGTCGCTGTCGCGAAGCCGCCTAGAATAATCGGGCCACCAAATTTAGTGCCAGCCCAAGCCCCCACCGAATTGAAGGCCTGCGTAAGCGTCAACCTTCGCGGGGCCGTCGCCGATGGCCCTAGTAGAGCCACATAAGGGTTGGCTGACACCTGCAATAAAGTGATCCCCGCAGCAAGCACAAACAACGCACCAAGGAATAAGCTATAACTGCTGTAATTGGCGGCTGAAACAAAGAGAAAGCAACCTAATGCCGCAACACATAAACCAACCACGGCCCCTCGCTGATAGCCCATTTTTCGTACCGCAATCCCAGAGGGAATGCTGCAAACACCGTAAGCCACGAAGAAGCAAAACTGAATCAACAAGGCTTGCGTATAACTGAGATCAAACAGGCGTTTAAAGTAAGGAATTAAAACGTCATTTAATGATGTGAGAACACCCCACATAAAAAACAACGTTGTGAGAATGACGAGCGGAACTATATAGTTCTTATTGTCATTATTACTCACCGCCGAGCTGACCGCCGCTGAGTTAGGTGATTGAGCCATTATTGGCCTCCTTTGTATATTATCGTTATATTTTTATATCTAAGCACTACCTGATCACTATCTGATCACTATCTAAGCACTGAGCTTCACGCTGCATTTATCTCATCAGCGCCATTCTATAGAGTATCATTGACCCTAAAGATCTAGGCCTAAGCAAAAAAACTGGCCTACAATGCACTAACTCTTGAATGAATCGTGTTGAAACCAACACAATTCACTCCAAAGGTTGGCCAAATATACCCAACTTATCGCCCTTGGGTAAGTGAAAATGTAATTTTTTTACATAATCCAAATAAAAATGAAAGGTAAAAACAAACCGACCTCTGTAGACATTGCCCATCTCGCTGGGGTATCGCAACCCACCGTTTCACGTGCTTTGCGTAACAGCCCACTGGTAAGCCTTGAAACCCGCTTACGCGTGCAAAAAATTGCCCAAGAGCTGAATTACAAAGTAGATGTAAATGCCCGTAACCTCAGATCGCAACGCACAAATACGCTCGCATTACTGTTATTTGAGGACAAAGGCGAAGGAGAACGGTTTATTAACCCATTTTTCTTGTCCATGCTTGGCAGTATTACCCGAGCCACGGCCAACCGAGGGTACGACCTTTTAGTCTCATTTCAACAGTTAAGCGACGATTGGAATGCTGAATATGAAGACGCAAATAAAGCCGATGGGATTATTTTTTTAGGCTACGGAGATTACACCACGTATATAAAGCGCATATCTGAATTAGACAGACAAGGCGCTCACTTTGTAACATGGGGGCCAGTAATCGAGAATCAGCCAGGGTTGTTTGTTGGTTGTAATAATGAACAAGGCGGGCAACTCGGCACTCAACACTTGATAAACAATGGCCATACGAAGATCGCATTTTTAGGCGACGAATCAAAAGACTACCCTGAGTTTCGCGACCGCTATAGGGGTTATTTAAATGCTCACCAAGAGTCTAAAGTAAGTGTTGACGAGAGCCTACGTTTCAACGCCTTTTTCTCTGAAGAAAGCGGTTACGCGGCAACGAAAGAACTCATCAAGAGTAACAAAGAATTTACTGCTATCTCGTGCGCTTCTGACCTCATTGCCATTGGTGCAATTAAAGCTCTTAGAGAAAATGGCCTTAAAGTTCCTAACGACATCGCCATCGTTGGCTTCGATGATATCCCTACCGCAGAACACCTGGCCCCGGCCTTGACCACCATTAGGCAAGACACGTTCGCCGCAGGGCAAGCCTTAGTAGATAGCGTACTTATGCTGGTAAATGATGAAAAAGAAGTGTCCTCTACCCTGTTAGAAACCAAACTCATCATTAGAGACAGCTGCGGAACCCATAACGGCTAAGATGATCCAACACAAATGCCATTCCATGATAAATCAAAAAATGCGCATCAGACATGGGGGGCTCTTCAGTTAAATGGATTTTTGATGGTTTCTGATAGTTATAATATTAGCCTCTACAGCATTTCTTCTCACTTGCATAACGTCATCAGAAAGTTAGAGCTTATTAATGCATTCAGACATAAGCCCAATGACTTTGCCAACTGGGCAAGATCAATATTTCAGTCCGGCTAACGCCTAGTTTAGTCTTTCCATACCAATAATCAGCTTTTATTGGGGTCAGTGGCACCTTAAATTTAACACCATACTGAATTCAAGAAATTTTATTATTCGGCTCTTGAAAAGAGGTGTTCATCAAGCCGACAATTAGCCAAACTATAAAATCAACTCCTGAATTCGAGACTTTAACGACGGCAAAACATCACTCTCGAACCAATCATTTTTTTTCAACCAAATATTATTTCTGGGGCTGGGGTGCGGCATGGGAAGATGACTTGGCCAATGTGTGGCCCAAGCTTTAACAGTGTCGGTGAGATTGTTTTTTCGAGCATCAGGAAGATGCCAATCGATCGCGTACTTACCTATCACCAGAACTAATTCTACGTTCGGCATTTCACCTAATACATCCCGACGCCATAGATCAGCACACTCCTTTCTTGGTGGCAAATCACCTGATTTTCCCGTGCCTGGATAGCAAAACCCCATGGGTAAAATTGCTATTTTTGACTCGTCGTAAAAAGTCGCTTTGTCCACGCCCATCCAGTCTCGTAATCGTTCTCCACTGGCATCGTCAAACGGCACTCCACTCGCATGCACTTTAGAACCTGGCGCTTGGCCCGCGATTAGTACTTTAGCCTGTTTACCAACCTGCAACACAGGTCTCACACCATGAAGCAAATGGGCCTCGCAATGTTGACAAGCACGTACCTTGTTAAGAAGTATTTCTACACCATCGGCTGGAGAACTCATAAAACTGGCCCTTTTACAGAATTAATCAACAACTTTTCGGAACTCCCCTGGAGTGCAACCGAATAATCGCTTAAACGCTTTACTAAATGCCGACGCAGATTCATAACCAACCTCGACAGCAATGCTGTCTAATGGCAATGTTGACTCAAGGAGCATCTGGCGTGCAATTTGCATACGCCAATTTGTTACATACTGCATGGGCGACACATCCAAATACTTCTTAAATTTCTCAGCAAACAATGACCGAGACATGCCCGACTCGCGCGCCAACTTGTCGACGGTCCAATTATCAGCAAAATTGTTATGAAAAGCTCGTAAACCATTTGATAAATATTGATCGTTTAGGGCCGCAATAAAACCTTTGTCGGTGTTAACCTTCGCGCTCCAATAGCGAACCATTTGAATAAATATTACTTCCGATAGCCTCTTGATAATAGCAGCACTTCCATCATGTTGATTGGCAGCGGTATGAGAAAGAAGCTTTAAGATATCTTTCATCCATGAAAAATCAATACCGTCATTTTCCTTTTTAACGATATGGTCAGGTAAGTGAGTGATCAACGGGTGCCTAAAAGTCTCCGAGAATTCGAAATGACCGCACACTAATTTTGTTCCGTGAGAATCATCGCCGTCTCCAATTCGGAAAACCCCCTCACCATTGTACTCAGTTTGTGAGAACGCGGCATCCAAACTTATTGGCGCGCGATCTGGGGCGTCGCTAAGAATGTGTTCCGCACCGTGAGGAATCACAATAATATCCCCAGATGAGAGCAACTGCGGTGTTGCCGTACCCTTGATACGAACCCAACAAGTTCCCTGGCTAACATAATGAAATCGCGCTACGTTTTTGCAATCCGGCACCTCAACACTCCAAGGACTATGGAAGCTAGTAGCAAAGTAGAAACTAGCATTGAAGTGCAGCGAACTGAGTATTTCACTTAAAGTATCCAAAACAAGCTCCGTACAACCTACATCAAAAGGAAAATTATAACGCTCTTATTTTCCATTTAACCAGAGGGAATCGAAGGCTCTGGATGAATGGACAATAATTACAGAGGCTCAAACATCGTCGAAATGACAAACATTAACAATAATACAGATTCCCAAAACACAGTCACCAAAAACAGATCATGAACGACATTTATTTATACCTGCTGCTTAGTGGGGTACTAACCTTACTATTATGGACACCTTATATTGTGGCTCGCCTCTTCGTCTGGGGGCCAATTGCATTCATCAACAATTACCCAGTTGAATTTCCTAAAAAAGTACCTGAACAGCCGCTGTGGGCCGAGCGCGCTCAACGCGCACATTTAAACATGGTTGAAACAATGCCCGCGTATATTGCTACTGTACTCGGAGCAAGTTTTTTAGCTGCTGATTCCACACAAACTATTGCGGCTATCGCATCATGGAGCGCTATTTTCTTTTGGGCTCGCGTCGGCCACGCAATTGTTTACATTGCAGGGCTTCCTTTCTTGAGAACTCCAGTATATTTAGTTTCTTGGTTCGCAATACTAGCAATTGCTGCAACCGCACTCGGCTGAAATTTGAGCCACTTTTTTATCTACCCAACCTTTTAAATAACTAAAATTTTATTATGAATATCATCAAGTCAACATTAGTAACCCTTAGTAGTGTACTTCTCTTAGCAGTATCAACTCTTGGCTTAGCCATTGAAGAAGACAGTGTTGTCGGAGTTGGAGGCTATGACCTAGTAAGCTATCAAACAAGCAAAAAGCCACTACCAGGAAATGGTAATCACGTGGTTCAGCACGAAGGTGTTAATTACCTGTTTTCCAGCAAAAGCAACGCAAAGAAATTTTCTAAAAACATGGAAAAGTACTTGCCAGCGTACGGCGGCTATTGCGCCTATGGAGCATCGGTTGGCAAGAAGTTTATCGCTGATCCAACAGTATGGGAGA
>CALJWL010000040.1 GCA_937974565.1 uncultured Arenicella sp. | reverse complement strand
AACTGAAACGCCCCCGACTGATTAACCGCATACGACGTTTGCGTGGCGCCCGGGATGTCTTTCGCAGACACCGCCCCTAACGACAATAAACCTAACATTGAAATGCTTAAGTAAAACGCTGATCTAATATTCATCTTGAATTTTCTTAGTTTGAGCCTCGGTGCTAAAAGCCGCCAAAGCTAACATTAAGCTGGATGTCATTTAAAAGTGTCTGCCACTTTATGTTATGGCAGACACTGGGTACTGGCTTGCAAGGGGTAAGGGTCAACATCATCTGCGACGCCATCTCTATCACTGTCTGTTAACTCACCAGCGTTGCAATACGTGGCTGCTCTAACATTGCCAGAGGGGTCAATGCAATTTACTGTATCGTTCGAAAGTTGGCTAAATTGACTTTCTGAACAACCCAAAGGGTTCACAGCAACATTTGTTTCTGTACCTGCACAAAGATCAAATGTGTTCAAAATTCCATCGCCATCATCGTCAGCATATCGACTGCCGCCACTAGGACTGTAGCCACCACCAACAACTCGAACTTGCTGTTCAGTACTGTAACGGCCACACGAGTCGGCACACGCCCTGACACGATAGAGGACATTTCCTATTGGTTGATCCAGCGCCAAAAACGACCGCCGCAAACCGCTGTAAATAACGGTCCAACCTACTTGCTCTGAGTAGAATTGCTCAAGCTCGTATCGTTCAATATTAGGCGCATAAGTCCACGATAAAAACACATCCCTAGATGCGTCATTATTAGCGACCAAATTCGGCTGGCGAGGTTGGAGGCTAATTGGAATCATGAAATTTTTATAACGTATAAATTGAATTTGTGCGGAAACCGTTTCGCCACTCAAACCAGCCCAACAAAATATCGCAAGAACAAACAATACTCTTTTCATTTTAAACTCTAATTCAATCAAACTGTGGTGTTAGTTCTATTGCTTCAGCAATCACGCTCATTGCCAGTGTTCATTTTGCAAACGCTCGTTTCTAGACCGTGCCCTTTTCTGATAATCGATTTTTTTGAATCAGAACAAAGGAAGTAAAAAGCACGATCAACAGGTCAATGGACAATAGAATTTTAATGTAAAACGGCATGGAGTTGTTTATTTGACCAAGGGTTAACAACACAAAGAGCATACAACCTCCCTGTGCTAGCATTATCTGCAAAACCGCCTTAAATTGCAAACTAAAGCCATCCAGCTCCCCTAAATGCAAACCAACACTATCTCCATTTATCGGCAATAAACAACATGATAGAAATTTTCAAAAAAATAAACCATTGGTTCTGCGTGGCAATTTCATTTTAAAGAAGAATTCATGACTATAAGTAATGAGGTATTTTTTATCATTCTTCATTCCACAGACAGGGAAATAAGCCATCAACTGGAACTTATTGATTCACGATCAACAGCGGAGGCAATTAGATAAGCGCAACCGATAAAACCACTTAGCACTCGTTCAACGCCGAGTACTCCGACTCAAGCTTTTCAATCATGGCTTGGTTGCCTTGCAAAAAGTCTAACTCCCTCAGTTCGCTGATGTGTACCCACTTTAAGGCTTGGCCTTCAAGGGCCTTCACTTCACCTGAAAACGTGTTTACTGTGCGGACATAAAGCTGCACGGACCGATCTGGGTAGTCGTGTTTGATCTCCATAAAAGGTTGGCTTATTCCGAGAGTGATACCAACCTCTTCAAGAAACTCTCGATGTAACGCATCGGCAATGGACTCTCCGGCTTCGACCTTTCCACCTGGGAACTCCCATTTTGCAAAATAACGATCTTTCACCACTCGTTGGCCAACCAACACTTGACCGTCGACATTAAACACAATACCAACGGCGACTTGGATTCGATTTACATCACTCACGACCGAGCCCTGTGTATTATTTTGCGACTAACTGCGATAGTCGGCATTAATGCTGACGTAATCGTGCGAGAGGTCTGAGGTCCAAACATGATAGGCTTGGGCCCCGGTGTTTAGGTCAACGCTGATCGTGATCTCTTCTTGCTCAAACACGGCTTTACCGGCTTCTTCACTGTAGTCCGTTGCGGGTTGACCCTGAGCAATCAAGCTCACGTCATTGATGTGAATGTCCACTCGACTCATATCCAAAGAATTGACCGCTGATTTTCCTAAGGCCATCAGTATGCGCCCCCAGTTTGGGTCACTGGCGAATAAGGCTGTTTTGACCAATGGGGAGTGCGCTATATCGTAAGCGATGGTTTTACAGTCTGCTTCAAATTCACCTGACGCAACCTGAATTTTAACAAACTTGGTCGCGCCTTCGCCATCGCGCACTATGGCCGTGGCGATTTCGATCAATACCTCTTCTAGAGCCTGATAAAAGGTCCCTAAATCACTTTCAGAAACAAGTTTAGTGGCATTTGCACCGCCTGTTGCCGCTAACACTAAGGCGTCATTTGTGGAGGTATCACTATCAACGGTGATTCGGTTAAAGCTCTGATCAACGCCTTTTTTCAACAAGCGGTCCAAATCGGCCTTATCGATTTTGGCGTCAGTCACCACATAGGCCAGCATGGTGGCCATGTTAGGGCAAATCATTCCTGACCCTTTGCTGATTCCGGTGATGGTGATGGTTTCACCACCGAATTCCAGCGCTTTGGATACGCCTTTAGCGACCGTGTCTGTGGTCATGATGCCTTTGGCGGCGGCTAACCAGCCATCAAGCTGTAGCGTTTTAGACGCGGCGTCAATGCCATTGGCCATCGCTGACATGTTTAGATTCTCCCCAATCACGCCCGTAGAGAACGGCAACACTTGTTCACTGGACAAGCCCAGCGCAGACGCAACTAGCTCGCAACTCTTACGAGCATCCACCATGCCTTGCTCACCGGTTACGGCGTTCGCATTACCAGAGTTAATCAATAATGCTCGCACATTCGACTGATGAAGATGTTCTTTTGCAACCGTTACAGGTGCCGCGCAACACTTATTCTGGGTAAACACAGCCGAAACAGTGGCACCATCAGCCAATTCAATTAAGACCAAGTCATCTCGGCCCTGATAACGGATTCCGGCTTCGACAGACGCTAACTTAGCGCCCTTTACTGGCAATAAGTTTTGAGGTTCGGTTAATCTAACAGGCACGCATCACCTTACACGTTAAATGGTGAACTAAGACAACTTGCCATGGCATTGCTTGTACTTTTTACCTGAACCACAAGGACAAGGTTCGTTACGCCCTACTTTAGGCTGCTGGCGCACAAAAGTTGAATCTTGCTCGGCTTGTTCTTGCGCTTGAACGTTAGCCGCTTGGGCTGACGCGTGTTGTAATTCAAGGTCTTTCTGCGCGGCTTCTTGCTGGCGCCGTTCAAGTTCATCAACTTCGGACTCTTCGCGCAGTTGCACTTTGGCTAACACTGTTACCACTTCCGCTTTTACTCGATCAAGCATGGCGGTGAACATCTCAAACGCTTCGCGTTTGTATTCTTGCTTGGGGTTCTTTTGAGCGTAGCCACGCAAACCAATGCCTTGGCGCAAGTAATCCATCTCAGCGAGGTGTTCTTTCCATTGGGTGTCCAGGGTCTGTAACATGATGACTTTTTCAAGATGGCGAATGATTTCAGCCCCATACTGAGCTTCTTTCATCTCATAAGCCTTATCTATGGACTCAACAATTCGATCACGTAAAGTCTCTTCGTAAAGACTCTTATCTTCTTCT
Organism: uncultured Arenicella sp.; assembly: GCA_937974565.1. Taxonomy (GTDB): domain Bacteria; phylum Pseudomonadota; class Gammaproteobacteria; order Arenicellales; family Arenicellaceae; genus Arenicella. The sequence goes on along the minus strand of CALJWL010000040.1, from coordinate 54,607 downwards.
AACCAGCTGGACACGGGCAATTGAGCGCCAAACTCAAGGCGCAAGTCGTCTTCTAATTGATCCAGCTTCCACTGCTCTGGCAAACTTTGCGGAGGAATGCTTCGGTCAATGACGCTCTCCACCACGTCTTCTCGCATTTCCGAGATATTTTCGGAAACGTCTTCGGTAGACATCAATTCATTGCGCTCTGAGTAAACTAACTTACGCTGCTCATTGGCCACGTCGTCGTATTCCAACAGTTGCTTACGTATATCGAAGTTATGGCCTTCTACTTTTCTTTGCGCATTTTCTATCACTCTGGACACAAGCCGGCTTTCAATGGCTTCACCTTCTTCCATGCCAACCTTTTGCATCATATTAGCGATTCGCTCTGAACCAAATATTCGCATTAAGCTGTCGTCCATCGATAAGAAGAAACGAGTTTCACCTGGGTCACCTTGACGACCCGAACGGCCACGCAACTGATTATCAATGCGCCGAGATTCGTGACGTTCAGTGCCGATTACATACAATCCGCCCTTCTCCAGAACTTCTTTGTTATCGACTTGCCATTGAGTGGTGACTTTTTCTTTTTCACCTTTAGATTCAACGCCTTGCAGACGCATATCAAGATTACCACCCAACACAATGTCGGTGCCTCGACCCGCCATATTGGTGGCAATGGTTACCGCACCAGGAGCGCCGGCGTAGGCAATAACCGTTGCTTCTCGTTCATGTTGTTTTGCGTTTAACACTTCGTGTTTGATCTTATGCTTTTTGAACTCTTGAGACAGCAGCTCAGAATCTTCAATCGAAGCCGTTCCTAACAACACAGGCTGGCCAGTGGCATTGCGCTCTCGAACGTCCTCAACAATGGCATTGAACTTTTCTTGGCGTGTGCGGAAAATCACATCGGCTTGGTCAACCCGTATGGCTTTTTTATGCGTTGGGATAACCACCACTTCCAAGCTGTAGATCTCCATAAACTCAACGGCTTCAGTGTCGGCCGTGCCGGTCATTCCGGATAACTTGTCATAGAGTCGAAAGTAATTCTGAAACGTAATGGCGGCTAAGGTTTGGTTTTCACGCTGGATGGCCACTTTCTCTTTGGCTTCGATCGCCTGATGCAACCCATCTGACCATCGGCGGCCAGCCATCATGCGGCCAGTAAACTCGTCAACAATAACGATTTCATTGTCTTGAACCACGTAGTCAACATCGCGTTGAAACAACGTGTGGGCGCGAATGGCTGCATACATGTGATGCAACAAACTGATGCTGCCAACATCGTACAAGCTTGCATCCGCCGCCAACAGGCCAATGCGAACCATCAGTTGTTCGGCTTTTTCATGGCCCGCTTCGGTTAAATACGCCTGTTTGGTCTTTTCGTCAATGGTGTAGTCACCGTTGTCGCTTTCGTCCATCTGGCGAGTTAATTGAGGCACAATAACGTCAATCTTAGCGTAAACATCGGCCGCTGTGTCGGCTGGCCCTGAAATGATAAGCGGTGTTCTGGCTTCGTCAATTAGAATTGAATCCACTTCGTCGACAATGGCAAAACTAAGATCGCGTTGTGCTTTTTGGTCGTTAGAAAACGCCATGTTGTCACGCAAATAATCAAAGCCAAATTCGTTATTAGTGCCATAAACAATGTCACAGGCATAAGCCTTGCGCTTTTCTTCGGGGTCTTGGCCCGATGCAATCACGCCCACCGTTAGGCCCATGAAATTGTATAGCTTGGCCATCCATTCGGCATCACGTGCCGCAAGGTAATCATTGACGGTGACCACATGCACGCTGCCAGCAAGCGCATTCAAATAGGCCGCCAGCGTAGCCATTAAAGTTTTACCTTCGCCCGTTCTCATTTCAGAGATACGACCATCGTTCAACACCATGCCGCCAATGAGCTGCACGTCGTAATGACGCATCCCCAATGAGCGAATTGACGCCTCTCGAACGGCCGCAAAGGCGTCGTTGAGCAAACTGTCTAAGGTCTCTCCTGCCTTTAATCGACCACGAAATTCAGCGGTCTTCGCTTTCAACTCGGCATCACTTAGTGCTTGAAAGGACTCTTCGAGCTGATTGATTTTTTTTACGCGCTTCGACATTTGTCGAACCAAGCGGTCGTTTCGGCTGCCAAAAATTTTCTTTAACACGGTGTTTAAGACCTTAATGTAGTATTCTGATTATGTGTTCTTAGTTAATGAACTATTGTGCTGATCTTAGAAAAAACAAGGCGTGACCGCCTGACAAGTAGCCACGACACAAATAAGTCGCCAAGTATAAGGGTTTATGGATTAATACAAAACGATATCGCATTAATTTTGAAGTACTTTTATAAACGCAAAGTGGCATCCTTACCTGCAATAATCTGCGACTTATCGCTGCGCGGTCGGCGTTAAACAAGCCAGCGCTGTAAATACCCGCTAACCATCCGTTCACAAAGCACCTAAAACACGCAAGTTAAAACGGTTTTTGTGTGTGTTACGACTTTTTGTATAGATAACGCACAGGGTTGATGCGCCGGCCGTTTTTCGATACTTCAAAGTGTACGTGTGGCCCAGTTGATAGCCCAGTGGAGCCTATTTTAGCGATTGGTTGACCTTTGACCACCGTCTCACCAACCTTCACTAGATTGGATTTATTGTGACTATACAGCGTTGAATAATTATCTCCGTGGTCAATTTCAACCACCCAACCATAGCTGCCATTTCTCTTTGAAGTTACCACAACGCCGTCCGCAACGGACAGCACGTCAGCGCCCAGTTTGCCAGGAATATCCACGCCTCGATGAAACTGTTTACGTCCTGAAATAGGGTGCATTCGTGCCCCAAAGCTGGACGACACCCAGCCACCTTCAACTGGCCAGCCCGCTGGCGTCTGTTGAGATTCTAAACTGTTTTTTGAGAGTAAGAAGTCCACCGCCGCAATTTCGGACTCGCGCTGAGAAAGCTCTTTCTCAATGGCCATAATGGCATTCTCAATATCGATCTGCTCAGACGCTTCCTTACCAAGACTTACGCCGCCGACGGCCGGTTCTTGCTCGAATGAAAAGTCTTCAAGATTGATTCCAGAGGCTTCAGCAATACGCATTTCAACTGCGTTAATTCGTGAAACTTGCGCTTGCAGGCTGCCTATTCGGCTACCCAACACATCCAAATGTTTGCGCACATAATCACGTGTTTTACGCATCTCTTGTTCTTGCTCAGACACACGAGTTTCTACCGCAATTCGATATTCAGGGTCAATAAAGGGGTTCACCGCTCGGTCAATGGCCGACACAACCCAATAAGACGTTAACCCTAAAATAATCGGCAATGCCACGAACAAAGCCAAGCCATTTAGCAGCAATTTATGGCCTGCAAAACAGACCGCGCTGTTACTTGCCGTATTGTCTTTTACTAATATTACTTTCAAAATACACCCATCGGGATTGAACATTGAAATTGACTTTAACAGCCCAACTTCAGAATCTATTTATATACAGTTCTGCTTTTGCGGTTACAGAGCCTGATTAAAAATCGCTTATTGCCGCATCAGTTGTGCAAAATTCACCGTTTGTAATCTGACAAAAATTAACTCAGACTATCACCATTAGCGGCATAAACTCACTGGCATCTTTCAACTCATTCATATTCAAAGCCGAACAACCCGAACTGCATGTCTAAAATAAATCGACAAACCGAAAACCACCGCGTCAAACTTTCCACGATTGTCGAACGCTTACCGATGTACCGATTCTTAGATCAGTCTCAAGCACTTATCTTGAAACTGCAACCGACTTGGCAAACTTGGCTTAACAACCATCTGCCAAATTTACCAGATCAAAGCACTTGCGTACTGGCCTTAGATGCCGGCTCGTTGACAATAGGTGTCAACAACTCAAGCACTGCGAGCTTAATCAAACACCAACAAATAAGCTTATTAAACGCATTAAACTCAGCGTTTGCCGAGCTTGAACAACAAGCCTCTTCAAGCAGCAAACAAGCCAGCACGTTAATCAATAAATTAGTGCTAAGAGTCGACCTTGAGTCGACCTCAATAGCGGCCAATGTAAAAAAGTCAACAACCGTCTCTGAGCATCAACGTACAGCCCCCGACGCTCGCTCTATCGAGTCTGTGCGGCGCCTACAACAAAACGTTCAAAATCCCGACTTGGCGGCCACCTTAGGCAAGCTCGCCGAGACGTTGAAAGGGCTATCAAAAGCCTAAGTCACTCTCGAGCCTCTTTATAATAGGGCTCAATCTTGTTAGATACTCGCTAGGTTCATAAACGAGATCGGCGCGTCCGCAGGGTCTTCATAGGTCACCAATTCCCAAGCGTCTTCTTGGGCTATTAAGGCTCTGAGCAGTTGATTATTCAAGGCATGGCCTGATTTATACGCACTAAATTCACCAATAAGTTGGTGCCCTAACAAATATAAGTCACCAATCGCATCCAGGATTTTGTGTTTCACAAATTCATCTTCGTAGCGCAGGCCATCATCATTCAAAATCGTATAAGAGTCCATCACGATGGCGTTGTCGTGACTGCCGCCTAAGGCTAAGCCAGCCTCACGCAACGCTTCAACTTCGTGCATAAAACCAAATGTTCTCGCTCGACTGACTTCTTTTACAAATGAGGTGGTGGAAAAATCAACGGTGGCTTGTTGGGGCGAGCGCGCGAAAATAGGGTGATCAAAGTTAATAGCAAACGACACTTTAAACCCTTCAAACGGTTCAAACATGGCCCATTTATCGCCGTCTTCGATTTTGACGGATTTTTTCACGCGAATGAATTTTTTAGGGGCACTTTGTTCTACCACACCAGCCGATTGCACTAAAAACACAAACGGAGCCGCACTGCCATCCATAATGGGAACTTCGGGTGAGGTTAACTCAACGTAAATATTATCAATCCCTAAACCGGCTAAGGCCGACATTAAGTGTTCAACGGTGGATACACAGACGTCTCCTTTTTTTAGCGCCGTTGACAAACGTGTGTCACCAACACTAACCGGCGTGGCCGCTAACTCAACCACGGGGTCTAGGTCTACACGCCTAAAAATAATGCCCGTATTGACCGGAGCAGGACGCAAGGTAAGATATACTTTTTCGCCAGTATGCAGGCCAACGCCAGTAGCGCGAATAACGTTTTTGAGGGTACGCTGATGAATCATTTAGGCTGCTTAATCGTTCGTTATTTTCAGGCAAACGTTAAAACAAACATCGGCGGCCTACTTTGTAAAGTCACAATCAAAGTAAAAACCCTCGATAATAATGAGACCGTACTTATGGGAACAACGTGAAGTGCATACACACTTACTGCTAACAACGATGTTAGCTTCAGAAAACCCACAATGCCCTGCCCAATAAATTTGTTGGAATAACCGTTTGAGAAAAAGTAAAAAGTGTCGAGTTAAATCGTTTCTAATTAAAGGCATAACGTACGTTTTTCAATATTTGAATTGATTCAAGCATTTGAAACACCAATTAAAGTGTCACGTTATACCGTTTGATTCTTTCGATTTCTTTTTGTTTGGTTTTGCTCGATTTTTATCTCTTTGAGCCAAAACGCTTGCTTTATTTTATGTGATTTCTTCAGCGCAGCACAAAACCATTAGCGAATCCTACACGAAACGGGAGTAATTGTGTAGGGTTCAACTAAGGGTTTATGACTACTCAAAAGAATCGTTTAATGAATATTTTCAACATTCCGTTGACCTTAAGGCGCAATTGAAATGTCAATTAGCGGCATTATCAACCCAAATACTCAATATTAATCGGCTTGGCGACGCAAAAACGTTGGCACGTCAATATCCGAAGACGTCTCAGCATCAAACATAGGCAACGTGTCTGCGGTGGATCCTCGACGACCGGGCATTAAGCCTGAATCACCACTCCCCGCGTTGTGATGCCCGACACTATTGCTCCCTACGTTAGGGGCTGTGTTTTTTGTGGCTTCAAGTTCTTCATTGCCATAACTGCTGCCAACGGCTCGCCCTACCGGTTGCACGACTTCTATTTTAGGCTGTGACTGAGAGCCGTCTAATATGCCGGTAGCAACCATGGTAACGCGCAGGTCTTCTTTCATCTCAGGGTCAATGGACGTGCCGATTACCACGGTGGCGTCTTCAGACGCCATGTCACGAATCATGCTACCAACTTCGCCAAACTCTCCAATGGATAAATCTGGACCCGCGGTCACGTTGACCAATATGCCCTTAGCACCACGAATGTTGGTGTCTTCGAGTAGCGGGCTGCTTAGTGCATTGTGCGCCGCTTCTGAAGCACGGTTTGCACCACTGGCCGTAGACGACCCCATCATGGCTTGCCCCATCTCTGACATCACTGTTTTGACGTCAGCGAAGTCAACATTGATAAGTCCTGGGCTGGTAATCAATTCAGAGATGCCTTGAACGGCGTTGCGTAACACATCGTTGGCCATCGCAAACGCGTTTTCTAATGACGCGTCTCGGCCCATTACTTCCAACAGTTTCTCATTAGGAATGGTGATCAAAGAATCAACCGACTCTTTTAAGAGCTTTAAACCCTGGTCTGCTAATTTTGATCTGCGGGCGCCTTCAAAGCTAAAGGGGCGAGTGACCACCGCGACCGTTAAAGCGCCAATGTCACGTGCGATTTCAGCCACAATTGGAGCGGCTCCGGTGCCAGTACCACCACCCATACCAGCGGTAATAAACACCATATCCGAGCCAGCCAAGGCCTCAGCAATACGCTCTCTGTCTTCAATTGCTGCCTGTCGGCCCACATCGGGGTCTGCTCCCGCGCCAAGACCTTTGGTTAGGCTTGCGCCTAATTGCAAAATTGTGGGGCAATCTGAGCCTTGCAATGCCTGCACATCGGTATTGGCGTTAATAAATTCAACCCCTTCAATTTTAGATTGCTGCATGTAATTGACGGCGTTACCGCCGCCGCCGCCGATCCCGACGACTTTAATGACCGCTTGCTGGTCAACCGTATCTAATAGTTCAAACATTTATATTTCTCCCGTTATTTAAAAATTACCTTGAAACCATTGCTTTAGGCGTTGCCAGAAAGCCGTAGTTCTAGATTCTGATGTTGCCGATTTACGCCCATTGGATTGGTTAGCGTGGCCAAACTGAACCAGCCCAACCCCAGTTGAGTAAATCGGGTTTTTAACCACTTCACTTAATCCGCCCAAATACTTAGGCATGCCTAAGCGCACTGGGCGATGGAAAATTTCTTCCGCCAACTCAATCATGCCCTCCATTTTTGAGCTGCCACCGGTTAGGACGATGCCCGATCGAATGATGTCTTCGTAGCCGTTGCGCCGCAGATCGAGTTTGACTAAGTCAAACAGTTCTTCCACTCGCATTTCAACCACTTCGGCCAGAGTCTGCTTGGACAACTTTCGTGGTGGTCTGTCGCCCACTGATTGCACATCAATGCTCTCGTCAGTGGGGGCTAGCTGGCGCAATGCGTAGGCGTACTTTTTCTTTATCTCTTCAGCCGATGGCGTCGGTGTTTGTAACGCCACCGCGATATCATTGGTAATTTGATCGCCCGCCACCGGTATCACCGCGGTGTGTCGCACAGCGCCATCAGCGTACACTGCGATGTCGGTGGTACCACCCCCAATGTCGATCAAGCACACGCCCAATTCTTGCTCGTCTTCGGTTAACACCGACGCACAAGACGCCAGTTGTTCTAAAATAATGTCGTCTACTTCCAACCCACAACGGCGAATGCACTTTTCAATATTTTTGGCTGAACTCACCGCAGCGGTAACCATATGCAAATTGGCTTCAAGACGAATGCCACACATGCCAAGCGGGTGGCGAATGCCTTCTTGTCCGTCAATAATAAATTCTTGTGGCAACACGTGCAGAATGGCCTGATCGTTAGGAATGGCAACCGCCTTAGCTGACTCTATAACGCGGTCAACATCGCTTTCATCAACTTCGCTGTCGCGCACGGCAACAACGCCGTGCGAATTAAAGCTGTTTATATGGGCTCCAGCAATGCCAGCGTATACCGAGTAAATTTGGCAGCCGGCCATTAGCTCTGCTTCTTCGATGGCTTTTTGTATGGCTACCACGGTTTCTTCAATGTTAGCGACCACGCCTTTTCGCATGCCCGTTGCTGGGTGATGACCATAACCAATAATTTCAACGTCGCCCTCAGCGTTGATCTCACCAACAATTGCAAGGACTTTAGATGTGCCTATATCCAAGCCAACGATCAATTTATTATCTTCTTTCTTACTCATATCTGTTTAAGTAGCGTAAGCCGTCGGCGGTTGTGGTAGATGGGTACGTAATAGGCTCTCATCAGCCTCATCAGTTGCGCCCGTCAAAGTCGTTTCAACTAATGCGCCGTCAATAACAGAATGACGCCGCATTGAAACTGGGGTTGCTTTTGACTCTGAGTTTATCTGCTGTACCGCCAATCCATCTGGGTAACGGGCATCAATTTTAATCAGTTCACTCTCCATGGCGTAAAGACGAGTGTCGAACAATGTTTGAAAGCGTTGCAAGCGTTTTTCTGTATTTTCAGTGCCTAACAACAGTTCAAATTTGTGTTGCTTTTCTTGCCCCAGTTTAGACAGCGTTAATGTCCAAGACTGGCTGGCACTTAATGACACCTCATGAACCGTAAGCTTGCTAGAAGACAGTCGTTTCTGCCAAACCAATGCTTTGGTGAGCAATTGCTTAGCGTCATGTTCAATGCCTTTCAACGTGGTCGCACTGTGTTGTTGCAGCGGTTTTTCTAGACGAATCAAATCACCTGATAAGCTTACCCACTGATCACCCTCATGATGGTCTTGTGAAGCGATGTTTTTCCACCTCATGACGGGGCGATGCTCACGCACTCGAACCGACAGCGTGTGCGGCCATTCTCGTCTGACATCGGCCGATTTCACCCAAGCCATGTCTTCTATCCGCTGCTTGATTTGACTTAATTCAATCGAAAAGAAATTACCCAACGGCTCTTTGTGAATCACTGATTGCACGGCTTCTGGCGTTAGATAGGTAAATTGGCCAGTCAACTTTAATTGGTCAATCACAAACGCACCAGGCCTGTACAGTCTGTCGATAATCAGCAAAGCAACGGTTGCAAAAGTCATCAGGGTGGCCATGCTCAATAGAGTCGTTTTGGCAACGCGACTGAGGCGCTTTATTTGCATTTTTCGCTCTTGGTTGGCTAATGCACGTGCGCTAGTCATGCGTCACCTCGTCGCCTTTAGCAAACGTTTGTTCCGAGCGACGATCAAACAATGTTTGCATTAATATCACCAGTACCAAATCTTCAAAACTCAGCCCTTCGGCTTTGGCTGCCATCGGCACTAAGCTATGACCGGTCATGCCAGGCACGGTATTCACTTCCAACAACAGCGGCTGTTGTGTCGAGGTCAACATGACATCAACACGCCCCCAAACGTTGCAATCTAAGGCATTAAAAGCGGCTAAAGAAAGGTCACGCACCCGTTGCTCTAAACTGTCGGACAAGCCTGTGGGACAAAAGTATTGAGTCTGATCTGTCTCGTATTTCGCCTCGTAATCGTAAAACTCATTATCGGTACTCATGCGAATAACCGGTAAAGCCCTGCCGTTTAAAATTCCGCAAGTAAGCTCAGCGCCATCAATAAATTGTTCGGCAAGCACGTCATCGCCTACTAAGGCCGTTTTACGATACGCTTTAAGCAAGCCATCTGCTGAAGTAACCTTACCCACCCCCACACTAGACCCCTCGCGTGCTGGCTTTAGAAACACAGGTAAACCAAGTTCTTCTATCAGACCTTCTAGGTCGGCTTCAGACTTGAGCACTCGATATTTAGCCGTGGGCAAACCCAATGACTGCCAAACTTGTTTTGTGCGTACTTTATCCATCGACAAAGCACAGCCCAAAACACCCGTGCCGGTGTACGGCATCCCAATGGCTTGCAGCGCGCCTTGCACCACACCGTCCTCACCCCAACGACCATGCAGCGCAATGAATGCTCTGTCAAAGTGCTGCGACGTTAACTGACCGATATTATTCGGATTAACATCAACCGCATGCGCATCAACGCCTTTGGCTAACAAACCTTGCAATATTGCATTACCACTAACCAGTGACACTTCTCGTTCAGCGGAAATTCCGCCCATTAACACGGCAACCTTGCCAAGAGAGCGAACATCAAATGCGTTAACGTCATGAGAAGTAACATCAAAACTCACGATGATGCCTCCTCGGCGTGTTTGCCGGCATTCGCCTCAAACAACGCTCGTGATGCTTTGCCGATACTGCCTGCCCCCATTGTCAGAATCACGTCACCGTCATCAATAAGAGGCTTTAATACTTTTTCAAGCTCTTCCACGTCTGGCACAAAAATTGGGTTCGAGGCACCACGCACTCTAATTGCTTGGCACAAAGATTGACCCGTTGCGCCTGTAATTGGATCTTCGCCAGCGGGATACACTTCGCAAATCAGTAAATCTTGTTGTTCGGCAAGCACCGCAACAAAGTCGTCAAACAAATCGTTGGTGCGACTATAACGATGCGGCTGAAATACGGCGACCAATTTACGGTCGCCCCAACACGCACGAGCCGCACTCAGTGTGGCATGCAGTTCCACCGGATGGTGTGCGTAATCATCCACTAGCGTAACGTGTTTACCGGCAATGTTGACGTCACCAAATATTTGAAACCGGCGGCCCACACCTTGAAACTCTTTAAGGCCTTGTTGAATCGCTTCATCGCTGACGCCCAGATGACTGGCAACTGCAATAGCCGCCGTGGCGTTTAACGCGTTATGCACGCCAGGTATTGCTAAATCAATCTTCAGATCTTTGTCGTAGCCGGTGCGCGTGACCGAGAAACTCATTCTGGTTTTTGTTTGCACTAGGTTATCGGCGCGAACGTCGGCTTCTTCACTTAGGCCGTAAGTCAACACCGGCTTATGCACGCGATTGCGAATTGACTGAACATTGTCATCGTCGATACACAGAACGGCCAAACCATAAAATGGCAAGTTCTGTAAAAAGGTCACGAAGGTTTTTTTAAGCTCTTCCAAGTCACCATGGTACGTCACCATATGATCTTCATCGATATTGGTCACGATCGCCATCTCTGGTTTTAAATTCAGAAATGACGCATCACTCTCATCGGCCTCGGCGACTAAATAGTCGCCTTTACCCAGCTTGGCATTAACGCCAGCGCTGTTTATCAAACCGCCCACAACAAACGTTGGGTCCATGCCTGCGGCAACCAAAATCGCTGAGACCAAGCTGGTTGTTGTGGTCTTTCCATGCGTTCCTGCAACGGCAATGCCCTGCTGAAATCGCATCAACTCTCCTAACATCTCTGCACGAGGGATCACTGGGATGCTGGAAGCTAGCGCACCGCTTATTTCAGGGTTGGTGGCATCAATCGCAGACGACACCACCACCACGTTCGCATCGGCAATATTCGCGGCCGAATGACCAATCGTCACTTTCGCTCCCGCGGCTCTTAATCGAGCCGTCACGGCACTGTCGGAAATATCAGAACCACTCACTCGATAACCAAGATTAACCAATACTTCTGCGATACCAGACATACCACTGCCACCAATACCAACAAAATGAATATTCTTAACCCGATTACGCACCCAGCACCTCTCTCACCACACCAACAACCGCTTCCGTGGCTTTGGGTTTGTGCAGTTTACGTGCTTTGTCGCCCATCATGCGCAAGCGTTCTCTGCCGGACGTAAACTTCGACAGCACATCAAGCATATCGGTGGAACCGAGTTTGTGGTTTAACACCATTTCCGCAGCCCCAACATCAACTAACGTGTTGGCATTGTGTATTTGATGATCACCGGCAGAAAAAGGAAATGGCACCAATAATGCCGGTTTGCCAACAGCGCAACATTCCGTGATGGTCATAGCGCCAGCACGGCAAATTAAAAAGTCAGCCCATTGATACGCCGCCGCCATATCATCAATAAACTCCACCACTTTAACGCCTACTTCATTCATCTCATAAAGCGCACGCACTTCTTTAGTTTTTCCACGACCCGCTTGATGTTTGATTTTCAATTCAACGCCGAGGTCGGCAAACACTTTAGGCAAGTTCATATTGAAAGAATGAGCCCCTTGACTTCCACCTATCACCAAAACACGCAGCCGTTTTCTTTTACCTTCATCACGCGGGGCAATGTCTTCTCGCACTGGGTTACCCACCCAACGCGCTCCTTTCGGTAGGTCTAATACATTGGGGAACCCCGTGAGAACTTGGTCGGCTATTTTTGCTAACCACTTATTGGTTAACCCAGCCACGGAATTTTGTTCATGTATTATCAACGGCACTTTCATCAAGCTAGCCACCAAACCACCAGGACCTGCGACAAAACCGCCAAAGCCCACAACGCAATCAGGTTTTACGCGCCGCATCACCTTTGTGGCTTGCCAAAGTGCTCGTACTAATTTAAATGGCGCAAACACTAACTCGGCCTTATTTTTTCCACGCAAACCTTCGACACTAATGTATTCGATATCAAAACCGTTGTCCGGCACCACTGAAGACTCAAGGCCTTGCTGAGTTCCAAGCCAAGTGACACGAGCCCCCAATTCAGTCATTTTTTTAGCCACAGCCAACGCTGGAAATACATGCCCACCGGTGCCTCCAGCCATCATAAGAATGTGCTTTCCGTTCATGCTCATGTGTGTACCCTCTTGTGAGCCGCGTTGCGCTCGCGAATACGTGTTTGACGATCTACGCCAAATAAAAGACCGATGGCAATGCAACACACCAACATAGAACTGCCTCCATAACTGATAAATGGCAACGTCAACCCCTTGGTTGGCAGAGCCCCAAGGTTTACTCCAATGTTAATCATCGCTTGAAACACCAACAAAAAGCCGATGCCTTGAGCTAAACGCGCGGCGTAAATACGACCGATCAATTCAGCCGCACGCGAAATAACCAAAGCGCGATGCAATAACAGAGCGTACAGAGCAATCACCAACACAATTCCAATCAAACCCAACTCTTCGCCAATCACAGCCAAGATAAAGTCATTGTGAGCATGAGGCAGGTAATAGAGTTTTTGGATACTTGCCCCCAAACCAACGCCAAAAATTTCACCTCGGCCAATGGCGATAAGTGCTTGTGTAAGTTGAAAGCCTGAACCGTAAGGGTCGGACCAAGGATCGAGAAACGCCATCCAGCGCTTCATTCGATATTCCGATGTGGTTACCATAAAGAACATAGCAACGCCAACCACGCTCAGACATAACATCGTGTGAGTAATTCGAATGCCACCGAGAAACATCATTAAACCAACCGTGACCGTAATGACCACAAAACTGCCAAAATCAGGCTGCGCCAGAAGTAAGCCCGCAATGATGGCCAGAATCACGCCTAGATTTACGATGCCTTTGGAAAATTTTTGGATTTCTGATTGTTTCCTCGTTAGGTAGCTGGCGGCGTACATGACCATGGCTAATTTGGCGATTTCAGCGGGTTGCAAACGAAAGCCCGCTATCACTATCCAACGTTTTGAACCATTAACTTCTGACCCAACAATAAGCAACACGATAAGCAGCAACACAGAGAAACCCAACAGAGGAATGCTGAGTTTTTGCCAAGCCCAAACCGGAACAAGAGCAACAAACACGCACAGCATCAATCCCAACAGCATATGCACAAGCTGCTTCCAAAACTTGCCTGTGTGAGTGCTTAGTTCCTGATCACCCATAGCGATAGTCGACGAAAACACCATCACCAGCCCAAGCAACATCAGCGTAATAAACACACCAAGTAATGTTGAATCCACGCCCGCCGCATTGCTGTTGCTCTGTGTGTTTTTAGTGGCTTGCAAGGCAACGGTACTCATTGAATGCCTCCTGCTTTATGATTGTTCGCATCACCCATGGGTAGTTTGCCCCCACCTTTCGCACAGCCAGGCAATTCATTCACGGCTTGCGCAAACGCCTGACCGCGATGCTCAAAATTTGAAAACATATCAAAACTGGCGCACGCCGGAGACAACAACACAATGAAACCGTCGGCAGCGGCTTCGTGCGCGATACCAACGGCTTCGTGCATAGAACTGGCATGGCAAACATCCACCGTATCACCGATGGCTTTTTCAATTTTCGGCGCGTCTACGCCAAACAACACCGCGAGCTTAACCGATGAGGTTAATGCGTGTTTAAGCTCACTAAAATCAGCGCCTTTGCCTTCACCGCCAGCCAACCAAATCACATCACCTTCAATGCTTTGCAAGGCGGTGGCAGCGGCACCAACATTCGTGGCTTTTGAATCATTCACCCAGGTTACGCCCGCTTTAACGGCAACGGTTTGCATGCGATGCGCAAGCCCTTTAAACGCTTTCACGGTTGTCGACAACCCTTCAACAGGGATTGTTAAAAAGTCAACCAGCGCAAACGCGCTCAATACATTGGCAATGTTATGTGATCCAATCAATGGTACGTCTCGCAACGGCATGAGTCGCTCACGGCCCTTCATTAACCAACGGCCTGATTTTTTGCGCTTAACACCATATTCATTGCTAGCACTTGGCTCATCTAAACCAAAGCTAATCACTTCATTGGTTCGAGTTATTTGTTGCAACTGCTCATCATGACGAGGCAGCACAGCTCGTTCGGCACCGCGCAAAATTCGAGCCTTGGCTAACACGTAATCCCCCATAGAACTGTAACGGTCCATATGGTCTTCACTCATATTCAGAATGGCCGCAGCCTTTGCCGGCACAACGGGGGTGGTTTCAAGTTGAAAACTCGATAACTCAAGCACGGCGATATCAAATGACTCTTGATCCGTTAACGCATCCAAAGCCGGTTTGCCTATATTGCCGGCGACCAGAGGCACTTTGCCAGCGGCAGCACACAGATCACCAACCAACGTGGTCACCGTACTCTTGCCATTAGAGCCTGTGATCGCAATTAGCGGAACCTTACTTTCTTGCACAAACAAAGCAATATCACCCACCACAACGCAGCCATTTGATTTGGCTTGCTGCAAGGCACCAACACGAGTGCTTACGCCTGGGCTGGCAACAATAAACGCCGCCTGAGTAACCGCTTCAACCTCTAAGGTTCCATAGTAGGCCGTGACGTTTGGAAAGCGTTTCGTCAGTTCCGCTTTTAATGGCGGATTATCGCGAGAGTCCACAACCGTGACGGACACACCTCGCGCGCACAAATACCGCACAACACTGTAACCAGTGGCGCCAAGGCCCACGACCGTTGCGCTGTTAAAACGCTCGATCAGGGTTTGTTCTGTATTTGTTCTGTTTTCGTGACTCATTATTCGTTATTTTACTGTCGTGATTGTCACTTACTTTACCTAACTTTCAAGGTAGCCAAACCGATAAGCACCAGAACCAAACTGATAATCCAAAAGCGCACGATTACTCGTGGTTCGGGCCAACCTTTTAGTTCAAAGTGATGATGAATGGGTGCCATGCGAAATATCCGTTTACCGGTCAGTTTGAATGAGGCCACCTGTAAAATCACCGAGACGGTTTCTAGCACAAAAATACCGCCCATGATGAACAACACTAATTCTTGTCGGACAATAACAGCCACAACCCCTAGTGATGCTCCCAGAGACAATGAGCCGATATCACCCATAAAAACTTGCGCCGGGTACGTGTTAAACCACAAAAATCCAAGCCCTGCGCCGACCAAGGCAGCGCAGAAAATCGTCACTTCGCCGGTGCCTGGAATCGCTGGAATCGCCAAATACTGAGAAAATTCGGCGTGTCCGGACAAATAACAAAACACCCCAAGAGCGCCGGCCACCATGGCCGTGGGCACAATTGCCAAACCGTCTAAGCCGTCTGTTAGATTTACCGCATTGCTGGTGCCCACAATCACAAAATACGTTAAGGGCAAGAATAGAAAACCCAACGGCAATGCAATGTCTTTAAAAAAGGGAATGATCAGTGATGTTTCTATCGGCAGTTGCGCTGTTTTATACAGAAAGATCGCGGCAACGGCGGCCACCAAGCTCTGCCCTAAAAATTTATTGCGCGAGCCCATCCCTCTGGGGTCTTTGTTAATCAACTTTTGATAATCGTCATACCAACCAATTACGCCAAACAAGAAACACGTAAATAACGTCACTTGCACGAAACGATTGCTAAGATCGGCCCACAGCAATGTCGACATAATCACTGAAGTAAGAATCAACAACCCTCCCATGGTGGGTGTGCCAACTTTATCAAAATGCGTGGGCGGCCCATCTTGCCTCACGGTTTGACCAATTTGATGTATTTGCAGTTTGCGAATCATCGTGGGCCCAACCAAAATTGAAACTAAAAACGCCGTTAGCACCGACAATATTGACCGCAAGGTTAAATACTGAAAGACATTAAAAAACGAAAATTGCTCGGCTAAGGCTTCAAATAGTAGCAATAACATTAACGACCCCTCTGAGTGGTGACACCACGGCCCACTATGTGTTGTTCTTTTTCTTGTGTGCTGGCATGGCTCATGCTTACTTTCTTCTTGCTGTCTTCTTGCTTGGAATAACGATCAACCAGAGCCGCAACAACGTTTTCCATTTGCGCGGAACGCGAGCCTTTCACTAAAATCGCAGAAGCATTCAAATCGTGAACGGCCAAGTAATCCAACAAGCCCTCCTGAGAGTCAAAGCTTACCCCATGACGATCGAAGCCTTTGACGACGAGTTGGGCGTATTGACCACAGGCTAACAGTTGATCGATACCGTGCGTTGCCGCAAATCTCCCTAGAACAAGGTGTTCTTTTTCACAAGAATCGCCGAGTTCCGCCATGTCCCCCACGATCAATAAATTCTTATCGTGATTTGCTAGGACTTTTATCGCAGCCTGCATTGAAGTGGGGTTGGCATTGTAGGTGTCATCAAACACAGTAAGCCCACCCGCCTTGATCAAATTCAGGCGGCCTTTGATTGGTTGATAGTTTTCCAAGCCGCGCACAATGATTGACATTGGTATGTTAGCGGCTAGCGCGGCGGCAATCGCCGCCAAGGCATTTCGCACACTGTGTTCGCCCACGCTGTTTAGCTGAATTTCGACTGAGTTACTGGCTTTTTGACCCTTTTTTTCAACACCCTTTGTTCTCACTTTCAAGAGTAAACGGCTGCCTTGCTCTTCATAACTGGCGGTGACGTTGGCCTCGCTACTCAAACCAAACGTCATGGTATTTTTATCGACAACAAGCTCGCTCCAAAGCTCGGCAAACGGGTCATCCGCATTTATGATGGCCACACCATCATGCGCTAAGCCTGAAAAAATCTCGCCCTTGGCCTTGGCAACCGCCTCGATTGTTCCTAAGCCTTCAAGATGTGCCGCACCGGCGTTGTTAACGACAGCAACCGTGGGTCTAGAAATGGCGCTCAGTCGACCAACTTCACCGGCCTGATTCATTCCCATTTCGACCACCGCATAACGATCTTGGGCGGTCAAACGCATCAGCGTTAAGGGCACACCGATTTCATTATTCAAATTACCATGCGTTACCACACCTTGCCCTAATTCAGAAGTAATAGCACCTAACATCTCTTTTACGGTAGTTTTGCCTACGCTGCCAGTAATCGCCAACACAGGGATAGCGAACTGCAACCGCCACCAAGCGGCCAAGTCTTTAAGGGCTTGATGCGTACTCGCAACACGCACCACCGGTAAAGGAGAATCCACGTCGCGTTCCACCATTATCGCCGCTGCGCCAGCCTCTTGCGCTTGCTGAATGTAATCGTGCGCATCAAAGTTATCGCCTTTAAGGGCGACAAACAAACGCCCCCGACAATCAGCGCGAGTATTGATGGAGACGTTTTGCAGCATCACAGTGCTACTACCTTGTGGCGCTTGCTGTAGCCGGCCTTGCACTGCGCTGCAAACTTGAGAGAGCGACATCATGTCATCACCTCCGCGGTTTGGCTTGCTGAGGCTGGCGCGAATGCCGATGAGTCCAACCCTAACAAAATCGCAATCTGCTCACGGTCAGAGAACGTTAAGACCTGTGAGCCGATGATTTGCGTTGTTTCATGCCCTTTACCCGCCACCAGAATCCAGTCGTTCTCACTTGCTGAGTGCATCGCGTACTTAATCGCTGCGGCTCTCTCTAGTATGATTTGGCATGCCGACGAATCCGACGCACCCGCCGCAACCTCTTTAGCAATACTGGCTTGATCTTCACTTCTTGGGTTGTCATTGGTGATGATCAGCCGATCGGCGTAGTTGGCAGCGAACTGCCCCATCATAGCTCGCTTTCCTGCATCTCTATCGCCGCCACAACCAAACACACACCAAAGCTCACCTTGGCAATGTTCTTTTACCGACAGCAGGGCTTTTTTTAAGGCATCTGGGGTGTGAGCATAATCAACCACCACGTTGGCCTTTTCTGGCACCGAAAACAGTTCCATTCGACCGGGGGCGGGCGATAAACGGCTGAGTATTTGTTGTATCTCTTCGACCGATGCACTTAAACCTAAGAGGGTTGAAACTAGCATTTCTATGTTGGGTATATTGACTTTGCCAATCAATGGCGTCTCGACGGCAAATTCAACGTGCCCCCCGTCAATGAATAGCTTAATGCCTCGGCTCCCCAATTCGATATCATCGGCAAAGACATCTCCGCCTTTACCGTATTGAACAATAAAGTCGGCATTGGCCACGTCGATAAGGCGTGAACCCAGCTCATCAACGGCATTAGTTACAACCAGTTCGCTGTGAAAGTCTGTAAAAAGCCGTCGCTTAGCCAGTCCATAGGCTGTCATATCACTGTGATAATCAAGGTGATCACGACTTAAATTCGTAAATAAGGTGCAGAAAAATTCAACCCCATTTATTCGACCTTGATCAAGCGCATGCGAAGACACTTCCATGCAAACCTGAGTAACGCCAGTGTCTCGAAATTCAGCCAACGCCGCTTGAATAGTAATCGGGTCTGGGGTGGTCAGTCCTGAACTTTTAAGTTTGTCTAAGGGACCAATGCCTAACGTGCCAATCACCCCGGCACTTAGGCCTAGAGCCGTTAACGCTTGCGCTAATAAATAACAGCAAGTGGTCTTGCCATTGGTGCCAGTCACACCAAAGACTTGTAACTCTTCAGACGGATTTTGATAAAACGCGCTCGCAGCAAAGCCCACCATCTCAGCTAGGCCATGCACGGCAAAGGCGTCTATTGTGAGCTCATTGGCAAGGCGCGCTTCGGCGGCCTCGTAGATTATGGCTATCGCGCCCGCCTCTTGTGCTTGAAGAACGTAATCACGACCGTCCACTTCATGCCCCTGACATGCAAAAAACACCGACCCTTCAACCACATTGCGACTGTCCAGCGTAATAGCGCCTACCGTAGCCCGAGATATGGACTCAATGGCAAATACATTCAACAAATCACACAAAGGCAAACTGTAAGACATTCAATGCCCCCCTTGCGCATCGGCGGCGACAACGGTTGGGCGAGCAATCATCAACTCAACCGGCTTTTCTTGGTAGTTAAACTTATTGTCAATATTGTCGGGCGGCACTTGCATATAACGCAACGCGCCAGCCATTACGTCAGAAAACACAGGCGCGGCAACCAACCCCCCGTAATAATCCACTCCGCGAGGGTCGTCAATCATCACGACCAGAACAAGCTCAGGGTCACTCAATGGAGCGTAGCCGGCAAACACAGACATATAAGCATCGTCTTGGTATTTTCCGTCAATCACTTTATGTGCCGTACCAGTCTTACCGCCAACACGGTATTGATCAACTCTGGCTTTAGGGGCGGTGCCAGTATCACTCACCGCCAACTCCAGCATCTTAGACACTTGAGCCACCGTCTGCTTGGAAAACACACGCTCGCCTTTGGGAGGCGCATCCACTGGATGCAAGCTAACGGGTAACAGCACACCGTCGTTTGCCAAAGCCAGATACGAACGCGCCAACTGCAAAGTATTAACCGACAAACCATAACCGTAGGACATAGTGGCATGTTCTATTGGCCGCCAAAATTTACGGTTAGCCAGAATGCCTCGCTGCTCACCTTTTAACGTCAATTTATTTTTCTTGCCAAACCCAAGTTCACTATAGGTGTCGTATAAATCCCTGGGTTTCATCATCATGGCAATTTTGGCCGAGCCAACATTGCTGGACTTTTTGATTACTTCATTGACCGTAACTTTGCCCAGCTTTTTAGTGTCTGTGATGCGAGAACCGCCGATAAAAAGACTGCCTTGCTCAGTGTCCACTATGGTCTGTGGGGCGATAACGCCAGCCTCTAGCGCCATCGCCACGGTAAATGGCTTCATGGTAGAACCAGGCTCAAACGAGTCGGTAATAGAGCGATTCTTAAACTGCCTGCTTTTTAACGTTGAGCGATCGTTTGGGTTAAAGTCGGGCATACTCACCATGGCCAACACTTCGCCAGTCTTCGCATTTAACGCCACCAATGACGCCGTATTCGCCTTGTGTTTTTTAACCGCCGCCTCCAAGTGGCGATGCGCCAAATATTGAATTCGCGCGTCAATGCTCACGGTAACGTCTTCGCCATGCTGCACACGACTTAACTGCTCAACGTGTTCAACCACATGACCGACCCGATCTCTTAAAACTTGAGTACGGCCACTGCGCCCTTTTAACTGCTTGTTAAACACCAATTCCAACCCTTCTTGGCCTTCATTGTCGATATTGGTAAAACCAACCACATGCCCCGTCACTTGAGCGGCCGGATAGTAACGCTTGTATTCACGCACACTGTTAATGCCGGGCACATTCAAAGCCAGCACTTTTTTAGCGTCTTGTGGCGCCAAATGACGCTTTAAATAGACAAACTCACGAGACTTTTTACGCTCAGCCAAATCTAAGATGTCGTTAGGGCTTTTACCCAATAGTTGACCTAACTTTTTATACGAGTAGGTTTTCTGTTGCTCTAGAATTTTTGATGGGTTCATCCAAATGGAATCCACCGGCGTACTGATGGCCAAAGGCTGGCCGTTGCGGTCTCTAATCACGCCTCTCGTGGGCGGCTCGTTTTGCACACGCAGATAACGAGCATTACCTTGAGACTGCAAATAATCACGATCAATCACTTGCAGGTAGGTAGCGCGCACCACCAGCCCTAAAAAAATACCGCCAAATATCAAGCCAATGACTTTGTAGCGCCAAGTTGACACGGGCACAATGACTTCCGTTACGCTCTTTTTATTAGCGCCCTTATTGACGCTATTAACAGACGTATTCGTTGGCGCAACACTAACGGGCGGCATATTCATCCTCCGAATCGAGGCGGCGCATCTCAATCACCTGCATTTCATCTTTTTTCGGCGTACGCATGGATAAGCGCTCACGCGCGTCGCGCTCAATCACATTAGGAGACGACCATAACTCTTGGGCGATCAACAGTCGTCCCCATTCATCTCGTAGCTCATCTCTACGCGCCTCTTCATCTTGAAAAGCCAGATACGCCACTCGATGTTGATGCCGTGCGTTCACCACGAAAAGAGCGCTGATCACCACACTTGCCACCAGAAACCACATCACACTATCGCGCATACCCACCTCCTCTAGAAGAAGTTGGTGGCGATGAAATCGCAACGGCGGAAAGAGGCACGGCCGTTCGCTCAGCAATTCTTAGCACTGAACTGCGCGAACGAGGGTTTTCATGCACCTCTTGCTTGCTTGGCTTAATGGCTTTGCCAATGGCTTTCATCGGCGTCAAATAATTTTCTTCCGTGACGGGGATATTTCTCGGAGGCAAATTCGGTGTGGAGTGTTGCCGAATAAAACGCTTCACAATTCGATCTTCTAATGAATGAAAACTAATGACCGCAAGACGCCCGCCTTCGTTTAACAGTTCAAGCGCTTGAGGCAAAGCATGCGATACCTCAACCAACTCTTGGTTTATGTAAAGACGAATGGCTTGAAATGTTCGAGTGGCAGGATGCTTGTGCTTGTCTTTTTTAGGCGTGGCCTCACAGACAATCGCAGCCAATTGCAGAGTGGATGTTATTGGGGATTCGTCTCGAGTTAGCACTATGGCGCGCGCAATACGGCGGGCAAACTTCTCTTCACCAAGGTCAAACAACACTTGC
The DNA here is from genome assembly GCA_937974565.1 of uncultured Arenicella sp. Taxonomy (GTDB): domain Bacteria; phylum Pseudomonadota; class Gammaproteobacteria; order Arenicellales; family Arenicellaceae; genus Arenicella. The sequence goes on along the minus strand of CALJWL010000040.1, from coordinate 32,605 downwards.
ACCAACTCTCGCTCATCAACAACCGCAAGCCATTGAGCCGCTGATTGTCCGCGAGACGTATCCATGCGCATATCCAAATCACCATCACGCATAAAACTAAAACCGCGCTCGGGCTGGTCCAGCTGCGGCGATGAAACACCAAGATCCATTAAAATTCCATCGACGTGTCGCACACCGAGTTCACGACTCAGCATCAATGACATTTGACTGAATTGACTATGCAAAATAGTAACGCGCTGATCACCACTGAATTTGTCACGCCCCAAGCTAACCGCCTGTGGGTCACGATCAAAGCCAATAAGTCGGCCGCTCTCACCTAACCGACTGAGTATTTCAGCGGCGTGACCGCCTCGACCTAACGTGGCATCAACGTAAAAACCGTTTTCGCGAATATTTAACGCGTCAACGGCCTCTCTGAATAAGACAGGAATGTGTGGCTTCTGAGCGACCATAAATGCCCCTAAAAAGCGAGACTTGCGAGCTCTTCAGGCAAATTAGCCTCATCAAGCTCCAGGTCATACATGGAATCGCGCTCAGCTACCCAGTGCGCTTCGTCCCAAACCTCAAATTTATCGCCCTGCCCTACCAAGACCGCTTTCTTACCAATGCCCGCAAACTCTCTTAGAGCCGGCGGCAGCAATACACGACCATTGCCATCCATAGCGACGTCGTCAGCATGCCCTATCAGCATACGTTTTAATTTTCGAATCTGTGGATTCAATGTTGGCAAAGACACCAACTTAGCCTCAACCTCAACCCAGGTCGACGCGGTATACAACAACAAACAACGATCCGTGGCACTAATGGTAATCACGAGCGCAGACCCACCCTCTGATGTAAGGGCGTGGCGATGCTTGGTCGGGATAGATACCCGGCCTTTTGCATCCACACTAATATGACTACTACCTCGAGACACCGCTCTTTGGACCCACTGGTTGTTGGTTGTTTATTTTTTCTTCAGTGACAGCATGAAATTGAATGGATTTATCCACAAAGCTCCACAATTACCCACATTTCGCCACTATCACTCAGCCCCCCATCAGTGTCAAGCATTAATGATTAAGAAAACCTTTTTCTATCAGTGAGTTAGCTCACATTCCTTAATGAGATAACCAAACTTATTAAAGTATTACTTTAACTATGGGCAACAAGTTTTTTATTTTTATAGAATAAAAAATAGGGGACACCAACCGCAGACCTAAAAATTAAACATTGGTTAACGCAAAGGCCTTTGTGCAAACCTATATTGCCAGATTACTGTATAAAAAAACAGAGTTATTTGGTGTTAAATTCCATTTCCCTATCTTACAAAACCCATTTAATGAAGCCGAACATGACCTACGTTACCCACATCAACTTCAAGTTTAAGCTGGCAACTGACTCTGCCATCAAAGCTCCCCAGAAGGTAAAACAAAGACATCAAGGCCGTTAATAAAACAAATTTAATACCAACAGCATTACAATAAGAAACAGGGCCGTCATACCAGACCCCGCTTTCAGAAAATCTTTCACTGAGTATCCTGCAGGCCCCATAACCAGAGCATTAACTTGATGGGTTGGTATCAAAAATGAATTTGACGTAGCTAAGGCAATTGTTAAAGCAAAGATGGCTGGATCAGCACCCACGCCCAACGCCATTTGAATAGCCAATGGCACTAATAATACAGTGGCCCCCACATTCGACATCACCAAGGTAAACACCGTGGCAATCACTGCCAGAAACAACTGAATGCCCCAGACTGGAAACCCATCCATAAATTGCAATGCCAATGCAGCCAGAAACTCAGCGGCCCCCGATTGTTGCATGGCCATACCCAACGGAATTAGGCACGCCAGTAAAAACACCGTTTGCCAAGATACCGCTTGATAGGCCTCTTCCATATTAAGAACTCGCCCAATGACCATTCCTACCGCTCCTACCATCAATGACAGCGACAATGGTAAGTCACTAAACAAAACCAAACCAATAGCAACAGCAAATGCCACAGAAGCATTACGTAACTTATTGGTTCGAAACTCTTCTTTAGGAAAGTCGGTTACCACCGCAAAACGTTTGTCTTTCGCTACTTTAATCATGTCTTGCCAACGGCTGTGTACCACTAAAGTGTCGCCGGCTTGTAAACGCAAGGCCGATAGACCTTCGTCAATCACTGTATCAATTCGATACACCGTTAAGACGCGCATACCAAGGCGCTTGCGAATGTCCGCTTTTGATATGGTGCTGCCTATCAAGTCTGAATCAGGCGGGATCACAATTTCAGCAATACCCGCTGTTGTTGGATTCAATGCATCAGCAAACTCGTTCAGAAAAGGGCTGACAATCAAATCGTGGCGCTCAGCGTAAGAAGCCACTTCTTCTCGCGCGCCCATAATTGCCAACATAGAACCTTTATCGATACCGGTGTCTTGTGATGGAATGATTTCAACTTTACTGCCATTTTTGATACCTAAAATCCACCCAGAACGCCCACGCGCTTGTATTTCACCTAGGCGCAAACCAGCCAAATCACTTTCATTACCAACGGTCACTTCGAATATCCGCCCATCAATACCGTAGACATCGCGGTAATGTTGTAAATTTTCAGTCGTGAGAGCTTGCTTTTCGGCAACGGGCAAAATACGTTTACCGAACAGCAGAAAGTAAATAATACCGGTCAAAACCAAGGCCACCCCCACGGGTGCAACAGCAAAGAGACTGAATTTTTCCATTGGAATGGCGTTGTCGGGAAAATGAAGGTTTGCGCTTTCCAACAAGTCGTTCAACAAAATAAGGGGACTGGACCCCACCATTGTCATGGTGCCGCCCAATATAGCGCAAAAGCCCATGGGCATCAGTAATCGAGAGAGAGGAATCGCCGTGCGCCGTGATATGCGGCTCGCCACGGGCAAAAATAATGCAGCGGCTCCGATGTTCTGCATAAAGCTGGATATCCAAGCCACACAAGCGGATAACACCAAGGTAATTCGACCCTCTGCTTTGCCCGCTCGTTTGAGAATTTGAGCGGCCATCACGCCCATCACGCCAGTCTTATCTAAGCCTGCGCCTATGATCATTACCGCGATAATCGACATGACCGCATTACTGGAAAAGCCATCAAATAGCTGATAAATGGGAACCAAGCCCCCATTAAATATCTCGACTTGAGATGACAAACCCAATAGCACCAAAACGACCAAGGCCGCAACATCCACCCTGACAATTTCAAATACAAATAACGTTACCGCGAAAACCAAAATACCTAATACTGCGATAATTTCCGGGGTCAACATTCTGTGCGGTGTTCCTGCGTGTGAAAAGTTAATAAAATATAACCGAAATATTATCACAAGCTTGGGAGTAACTGTGCCTTAGACCCACTATTGATGCACGATAAAACTCATATTTTTCGGATATCGAATGAAGGCCCAGGTTATTTGTACGTAGCGATAAATACGTGGCTTAACCAAGCACGCCACAAACACATTCATCAAACACAAAAAAATGCAATACAATAAGCAGCAATATATCACTTGAAGTGGATGGCACTATTGCCCATATAATTACGGTTCAGGAATAACCTCTAGTGTTGCATATGCAATTAGATCAACATGCAATTTGGGCACTTGCCCTAACGGTCGTGGCTCTTATTTTGTTCACTCGCGAACGCATCCCGCTCGAAACTTCGAGTTTAATGGTGATTGTCGTGCTTGCTGTGAGCTTTCAACTTTACCCTTATGAAAATTCAGCTGGGCAGACGCTAAGTCCGATCACCTTTTTTGCCGGCTTCGCCCATGAAGCATTAATAGCCGTCTGCGGTTTGATGGTGGCGGGGTACGGCATTGTTAGAACTGGGGCTCTGGACCCAGTTGGCAGAGGCTTGGCAAAACTTTGGGCATTCAGCCCAACGCTCTCAGTGTTGGTAACGCTCGTGGTCTCAGCGCTATTAAGTGCCGTGGTAAACAATACCCCCATTGTGGTATTGCTGTTACCCATCATGCTTAACGTGGCAATCCGCACCAAAAGTTCGCCCTCAGCTATTTTAATGCCTATGGGCTTGGCAACGCTACTTGGGGGCATGACCACAACCATCGGCACGTCCACCAATTTACTGGTGGTTAGCGTTGCGCAAGACATGGGTTTGTCTACCATTGGCATGTTTGATTTTTTTATACCAGCCGCGCTTGCCGGGTCCATCGGCATTGTGTATTTATGGCTTATTGCACCTCGCATTCTACCCAATAGAACGCCTCAACTTGAAGACAGTGGTCCACGTATTTTTACCGCACACTTGCACGTTGGTAAAGACAGTTGGGCCGTCGATAAAACACTGACCGAAATTATTGAAAAAACCGAAGGTGCCATTCAAATTTCTGGCATCCGTCGATCAGAGAGTACCTTTACTGCGCCGCTACCTGATGCCAAAGTTAAAGCAGGAGATCGTTTGCTGGTAAAAGACACTCCGGCTCAATTAAAGGAATTTGAACGATCACTCAATACCACTCTTTACTCCAAAGGCAACCAAGTCAGTGATGACAACCCTCTTTCGGAAGACCAACAACATTTGGCTGAGTTGGTTATTGATCGAGGCTCACCGATGATTCACCGCACGTTGAATGAGGTGCATTTTTCAGAGGTCTACCAACTGGTAACCTTGGCTGTTCATCGTAAAGGTAAGGTGCTTGAAAACATGCCTCAAGGCATAGCAAAAACCCCCTTACGCTTAGGTGACGTGCTATTGGTTCAAGGCTCCAATGACAATATTGAGCAAGTGAAAAAACGAGGCCACTTTTTAGTTTTAGACGCGACCACCGAACTCCCGTCCACCAAGTACGCCCCTAGAGCCATTGGCATCATGGCGGCCATCATTTTAAGCGCCGCGTTAGGCATTATGCCGATTGCCATCAGCGCCGTAGTGGGTTCACTGTTAATGGTGCTGACCAACTGCCTTAAATGGCAAGACATTCAACGCGCCTTAAGCGCCCAAGTAATTTTAATTGTGGTGGCAAGCTTGGCTTTGGGCACCGCCCTTACTCAGACCGGCGCCACACTCTATGTGGCTCAGCAATTTGTCGACCTCACTACCGGCATGTCTGACCGGGTTATTTTTGCCGCCTTAATGCTACTAATGGCAATACTGACAAACATTGTGTCAAATAATGCCGCGGCGGTGATTGGAACACCAATTGCAATTAATATTGCAACGCAATTGGGCTTACCCCCACAGGCATTCGTATTGGCTGTGTTGTTTGGCGCGAACATGAGTTACGCCACGCCAATGGCCTATCAAACTAACTTGCTGGTGATGAATGCCGGTGGGTACACATTTATGGATTTCGTTAAAGCTGGCGTACCATTAACCTTGATTATCTGGTTATCTTTTAGTTTTATTGTGCCAATAATGTATGGGTTCTAACGTCGACACACCACCTCAAAACAGTGGCTTACATGCACAAGCCAACGAGTCGCATTCGTCAATAGTACGAGGGTTGATACTAAGTCTAGCCGGTTATGCCGCCTACTCAACTCACGATGCGTTGGTAAAAGCGCTAAGCGACTACAGTGTATTTCAGATACTTTTTTTCGCCATGTTGTTTGCCTATGTGCCGTTTTCGGTCACTCGCATCGCCTCAGCTAAGCCACTGTCTCTGATGCCCGTTCATCCCAAAATGGTGATACTGCGTGCCACACTTAACGTGCTGTCATTGTCATTCGCATTCTCGGCTTTTGTCACGTTGCCGTTAGTGGAAGTCTACGTATTGCTCTTTTGCACACCATTGATTATCTCAGTGATGGCCATTGTCTTTCTTAATGAACGCATCGTTTTGGTTCGTTGGGTACTGATATTTTTAGGCATGGTTGGTGTAATCGTTGTGCTTCGACCCTCGATAGAAACGCTTGAGGTTGGCCATATTTTTGCCTTCAGTGCGGCTTGTTGTAGCGCAGCGTCGGCGATTATTGCACGAAAAATAGGCGCTCAAGAGAACATGGCCACCATGATTTTATTTCCTCTGATCGCCACTATTCTAGTAACGGGCTGCGCTCTGTATTTTGTCTACAAGCCCATGCCAATAGAACATTTGGGGATAATGTTCTTGATCGGCGCTCTCGGCTTACTTGGTCAGTACTGCAACTTAAGTGGCTTTCGTCACGCACCTGCGGCCTATGTGGCGCCAATGCAATACAGCCAAATCATTTGGGCGATCTTCTTCGGTTATGTTTTTTTTAATGAGCCCATTGACCAATGGATCATCATTGGTTCTTTAATCACAATCGCCTCCGGCGTTGGCATGATTTTACGTGAGCGTAAGGTATCCAAAGTTCAAGCTAACTTGAACACGCGGAACGGGCGAGCGGTTGTCGCCCCGCTAATGAAAACCCGAGAAGCGGACAAATCCAAACACGCAACGAGCAATCAATAAAGCCATACTAATTAGGAGGCACTGCCCGCCCCATAATCATCGACCATAGCTCGTTGAATTTTTCAACCGCCTCAGCCCCCATGGGCCGGTTAGACGTCCACTGCACGTGTGCTTGTTTATCTGCATTAGGATCGAGAACAATGCCCCACATGCCACTGACCTGGTTGGGGATCAGTGAATAACGCACATCAATAATACGATTTTCGTTCTCTGGATCGAGTCCCAGATGTTGATTAGAGAACCAACGAAAGCGCTCAATATCCTCTCGTTGCTGTGACTGTTGGTCAAGCCAGCCAAAATGCTTGATTAGGTCTAATTTTTCTACGCTAACGCCCTGGTAAACAGTCGTTGTAGAGCCAACCCTAACCGCATCCACGTAATATCGGCCATCGTACTCGTAGACTGACTTCCACACCAAAATATTAGCAAAACTCGGCTTAACGCCCAGTTGCTTGACCTCATGCCCTCGCAGAGCTGCCAACTGTTGCGCGGCATCAAGTGCCGTGCGACTTTGCAGCCAACCCAGACCAAGGTAAAAGCACACATAAAACGCGGATAGTAACGCAAATACTTGAGATCGTTTTATCACTGAAATCGCCAACAACAGCATCAATGGCAAAGTAAATAAAGGGTCGACTACGGAGACCGTATTCCATGCAATACGCGTATCGCTAAAGGGCCAAAACAACTGAGTACCATACGTAGTGCAAGCATCAAGTAATGCATGCGTTGCATAACCTACAAAGCTAAACAGGTACACTCGTTTAAAACTCAAAAGCGACTTAGCAAACCACGTTCGCCACGCCCACTGAAAAAACACCGCGCAAATCAAGGCTCCTAAAGGAATAAATATTAGGGCATGAGTAAAGTGACGATGGTACTCAAGAAACATTAGCGGATCGGTTTTCGAACTGATTAGCACATCAAGGTCGGCCGCCATGCCACTCAGCCCACCAACCACCAATGCCGCAAGCTTTTCCTTGCCATCACTGACCTGTTGCCCGGCCACCCCGCCAAGCACGCCTTGGGTAACAGGATCCATTAAAAGCCTTCTTTAACTAACTGCACCTCAATCCCATCATGCCCCTCGTTCAATTCAATTTGGCAAGATAAACGAGACAATTTTGCGTCATAACCGTCGGCCATTTCTAACAGCATCGCCTCATTTTCTTCAACTGGTGGAAAGTCTCCTGCTCGCTTAGTAATCAATACATGGCATGTGGCGCAAGAACACCCTCCTCCACACATGGCTTGCACTTCTTCGTAATCGGCATCACGCAGTACTTCCATCAACGTGCTTCCGGCTTCGATTGGTAATGCGCGTACTTGGCCATTAGAGTCCGTTACAATAATATTACTCATGAAATATCTCTACGTAGTTTACGTTTATTGGGTTGGTGGTTACTTGCCTGAACTTCAATACACATCTGACATTCAGATCAGAAGGCACTGACCAAATAACATCGTTGCATGGTAACCGCTCGTCACGGCAGTGCGCCTACCGGCACTGGGTTGATACGAACACGCTCATCTGAAATCCAATTATAGTGCCTACCATCGATACCCACTAGGCTTAACCATGGCTTATTCGCCTTTGAAGCTGAATAGGCCGTGATCGCACAACGCATGGCCACCTCTGAGCGGCTTTTGAAGGTCGAACAAGACTTAAACTCGATTAAATCAGGGGGTTCCTAAGTAGTTTCAACGTTATAATGCGCACTAAATAGGGCCGCCATACTATTGGATGACGGCCGACAATCAACTTTTCACACGCTTATTTTTATGTCAAGCCACAACGCTTTTTACGCTCAGTCAGGGGGCGTAACGCCAGTTATCAATGCTTCAGCCGCTGGGGTAATACAAACAGCGGCCAAATACCCAGAACACATCAATAAAGTTTACGCCGGGCAAGACGGCATATTGGGGGCGCTTTACGAAGAACTCATTGACACCAGCTTAGAGAGCCCAGAAGACATTGAAGCGCTGAAACGCACGCCCTCTGGCGCCTTTGGTTCATGTCGCTTTAAGCTCAAATCCATCGAAGAACACAAAGCTCAGTACGAGCGTTTAATTGATGTGTTTAAAGCGCATGATATTCGTTACTTCTTCTATAATGGCGGCGGCGATTCACAAGACACCTCCTATAAAGTTTCACAGCTAAGTGAGCAAATGGGTTACCCAATAACGTGTGTTGGCGTGCCCAAAACAATAGACAACGACTTACCATTTACTGATTGTTCGCCGGGGTTTGGCTCGGTTGCAAAATACGTTGCGGTCTCTATTTTAGAAGCCTCAATGGATGTTGCATCGATGAGTTCAACGTCAACAAAAGTGTTTGTTATGGAAGTAATGGGCCGGCATGCTGGTTGGATCGCCGCCGCCTCTGGCTTGGCGGCAGACGAAAGAGGTCTAGGGCCAGACATTATTCTATTCCCAGAAGTGGATTTTCAACCGCAAGCCTTTATTGACAAAGTACAACGCACCGTCGAGAAAAAGGGGCAATGCAGCATCGTGGTTTCAGAGGGCGCAAAATACTCAGACGGCACCTTTCTGGCTGATTCTGGTATTAAAGATGCGTTTGGTCACGCACAGTTGGGCGGCGTAGCACCAGTGGTCACACAAATGATCAAAGACCAACTCAAGCTTAAATGCCACTGGGCCGTGTGCGATTATTTACAAAGAGCCGCTAGACACATAGGCTCAAAAACTGACATGGAACAGGCCTACGCATTAGGCTCAGCGGCGGTGGAGTTGGCCATCAACGGCACCAATGCAGTCATGCCCACCATTGTTCGCACCAATGACTCGCCATACGAATGGACTACAGGGCAAGCACCACTGGCAAAAGTGGCTAACATTGAAGAAAAAATGCCCAGTGATTTTATCTCTGACGACGGTTTTTTTATTACTCAGGCTTGTCGCACTTATTTAGCACCACTAATCGAAGGCGAGGACTACCCAAGCTACACCAACGGCCTTCCTGACTACGTGGTATTAAAAAAGCATAAAGTTAACAAAAAACTGCCCGCGTTTGTTGGAGAGTAACTCAAAGCACCTATTTAAAAGGCGCCAAGCACTAAAAAAGCCCCCGTTAAAAACAGAGGCTTTTTAATGTTAATTCTTAACGCCAGTCATTCACAATCAGGGCAACTCTACCGACCCGTTGAAAAGCTTGGTTTATGGCGGGTTACGCCTTGCTAACTCATTGCCACTTTCACCAATGCCCGCTGTTGGCCCAAGAGTAATGTCTCTCACATCGCCATAACAAACCAGTATCGGTGTTTCATACGCCTTTTGATTTATATTACCGACAGTTCTGTCTCTCGGTAACCTCTCATCATTCAGGTTATCAGCAAACTCGGTGCTATCAATTTTTTTCCTAGACATATGCTTTCACAGTTAATTACTTTGCTACCCATTATTTGACCGAGTCAAACCCAATCTCATGACTTTCGTGTCGCTGATCGTACCACACAAGGTGCCAAAAATTATAGTAAGCACAACGCCAGAAAAACACCAAATCACCGGTTTCCATGAGTTCCAATGTTGAGAAATTACATTCTTTCACATATTTTTGCCAATAAGAGGGAGTTTTGTTGAGCAGTGACACCCATTTGCTGTCCGCTAAAATTCCTAAACGTAAGCTGTTCGAGAAATTTGTTTTATCGTTTCTAGCCATTAACTCTGGCGTAAACTCGTTATTATAAGCCCGCTTAACAATCGGCCTTTTACTGCCCAGCTTTTCAATTTGCTCAGTTGGAATCGCCAGCATGAATTCACATAACTCTCGATCTCGAAATGGATAGCGGCGCTCTATTTGGTATTTATTTTCCATCACTCGACCCAACGCACTGTCATCACCGGCAAAAGAATCAAGTACGATTCTATATTGAACTGGGCGCGCCGCTCTCAGGCTGTTAACAAACAAAAAATGCGTGTGTTTACGTAAGCGTTCTAATGCTGAAGATTTCAATCTATTGTCCACAACGGGGCGCTTGTGCTGCTTACGTTCAAGCACTTTTTGTGCAAATGGCAGCGACACAACTAAATAACGCTTAAACATAGCCCAGTGACTTAGGCCATTTGCTGAGCGTAAATATTTATACTCAGCAATCGCGTGTCTAAATCGACGCTGCCGCAGCGCATCTAAAACGTGTTGATTACCCGTTTCGTATAATAAATCACCTTGAAGCCCCGTCAGCATCACAGCCACACCGTCCTCGCGGGCTTGACGAAATGTTTCTTGCTGAAACTCGGAATACGGCAACGCAAAAGGAAACAGTGGGCTGCAATGAGTGTCTTCATCAAACCGTGGCCAAAGCTCATCGCACTTAATGAGTGTCTGCGGCAAGCCAAGTTTTTCACAGATAGGGGTGGAATAAGCACGTTCGTCCATTTCAGGCGATTCATCGAATACCCATGAATAAGCCACCATTGAACCCGCTCTCACTTCTTGTGCTGCGGAAATTGCTATAGGCACTGAATCCATACCACCACTTAACATACACCCAACTTTGGTACGACTGCGCAGACGACGACGCACAGCCTGATCCAACAGGCGACGAAACTCATTAGCGTACTGCTCATCGTTAGCATAACGTATACGTCGTTCAGGGTTTGGGCGATAAAACGTGTGTTCAACAGCCTTACCATTTATGGGCCCATATTGCGGCATCAGCCACTGAAATTTTTGCCCAGGAGCCATCGCGTTCAACCTATCAAGGCAGGCTTTACTGGCGCCATCGTTATGATTAACCAGCCAAGCAATCACCTTTGACTCATTCAATTGGTGCCCAACATCGGGGTGATGCAAAAAAGCCAACTCTGTATTGGATATTATTAAGCGTTCTTTTGTATGCAGGTAAACCAAATAACGACCGCCCATGGCATCTCGCGCACACCGAACCGAACCCGTTACTCTGTCAAAGATCATGAATACGAATGGCCCAACCACCTCCGCCAATCGTGCATCGCCAAATCTAGACAAAAACGCATACAACAACGCGGCATCACTGCAATCTGCTTGGCATTCGCTGCCCGCGCTTAGCAATTCATCTATCAGGTGTTGCCGGTTATCTATGCGGCCATCAAATAGAAAATACTCTGTTTGTTGCTTATTCAATAACGGCTGCTGTTCACCCTCATCTTCTGCGGTGGTCCACCGACTTTGCGAGCCAATGGCCAAGTAATCGTTTAGCAACAACTCTTTTGCATCGCCACCATACGCGTCGATATCGCTCAGCATGACTTCGGCAACCGACCGCTCAATCGACTGCCCACTGTATTCCAACCAAATAAAAAACCCGTTACTCATTGTCTAAGTTTAGCGCAAATTCACTTAAGTAGCCGCAAATCAAACTCGCTCAATACTGTCGCTAGGCTACTCCCCCTTCATATTGATAAACAAAGATCAAAAGAAAATATTAATGCAAATGATAATGATTGGCATTTACAATAGAAGAGAGTATATTACGCCCAACGCAATATTCGGTCTCTGTGCGGGATAAATGACAATAAGCACACGGTCGGAATCAAATTCAGTACCCACCAAGGTTATAACAAAGAGATTAGAGCAATGAAGAAAACTCAAGTGGCTATTTTTACAACAGCAATGCTGCTTAGCAATGCGCCTTTTGCTCAAGCAGAAAGCAACTTAGAAGAAGTGACTGTCGAAGGGCAATATCTTTCAAGCAGCGAGGCCAACTCGATTAAAACTCCTACGCCTATCATTGATGTGCCACAGAGTTTATCGATCTATACGGCAGATCAAATCACAGAACAAGGCATCACCAGCATTGGCGATATCGTCGACTATACGGCCGGCGTAAATACCTCTCAGGGTGAAGGCCACCGTGATGCGGTTGTGTTTCGCGGCGTTCGTTCGACCGCTGATTTTTACATAGACGGCAACCGTGACGACGTTCAATATTACCGAGGCCTGTATAATGTAGAGCAAGTCGAGATTCTACGTGGCCCTAACGCGTTGCTTTTTGGCCGAGGCGGTACCGGCGGCATTCTGAACCGCGTCAGTAAAAAGGCCACGATTGATGAACAGTTTACGGGCTATAAGAGTACGCTGAACACCTTTGGTGGTTTTGGGTTGGAACTGGACCACAACTTTTCATCCAGTGACACATCCGCCGTGCGCATTAATGCGGTGTATGAAAGTTTGGAAAATCATCGTGATTTCTTTGACGGTGACCGCATTGGTTTTAACCCAACAGTACGCTTTGAATTAAGTTCAAGCACAACGCTAGACCTTTCTTATGAGTATGCTGATCACGAACGTTTTATTGATCGCGGTATCCCAACTGGCCCAGATGGTCGCCCAGTGGAAGCGCTTGAAGACGTGGTTTTCGGTGACGAAGATCAAAACGTCACGGCCTTAGAAGCGCACTTATTTAGGGCCGCTTTACAGCACGACTTTTCTGATTCACTGAAAGCCAACATCAGTGCGTTCTACGGTGATTACGATAAAACATACCAAAATTACTTTGCTACGGCCTACGATATTGCAACGAACATCGTTCAATTAGATGGCTATATTGACCAAACCGATCGTCAAAATGTGATTTTGTCAGGCAATTTAGTATCCGAGTTTGAAACCGGCCGTATCGGCCATACGGTAATCTTTGGCGCTGAATACATTGATACCTCATCTGACCAATTCCGTCTTAATACGTTCTTCGACACCTCGGCTGATGACAGAGAAACCTTCTTTGCAACGCGCCCCATTAATCTTCGCGGTGGCGTTGGTGTTAATGCTGCAGGTCAAGTTACAACTAACCGCTTCTCAGATTTAAATGACGATACCCGTGTTAATTTAGACGTTACTTCTCTTTATATCCAAGACCAAATCGAAATCTCTGAGCAGTTGGATATTCTTATCGGTGCCCGCTTCGATAGCTTTGATATCGACGTATTTAATGCTGAAAACGGTGAGACAAGAACCCGTAAAGACGACGAAGTGTCACCACGTTTTGGGGTGATTTACAAACCCAAAGAAACCATTTCAATTTACGGCAGTTACAGTGAATCGTTTTTGCCACGTAGTGGAGAACAGTTCGCCAACATTAATGGTGACAACAACCGCCTTGATCCGAACGTATTTGAAAACATTGAGTTTGGCGTTAAATGGGATTTCAGCCAAGGCTTAAGCCTAACCGCCGCCGTTTTTGAAAACGAACAAAACTCGCCCCAAGTATCGGATGCCGACGCTTCACGCTTTGACATCATTCAATCAGAAGTCTCGGGTTTTGAGGTTCAGTTAAATGGGCAATTTACTGATTCATGGTCTGTTATCGCTAGCTACACAAACCTTGATGGCGAAACCAACGCCAGCGGCAATGTGCCACGTGAAATACCTGAAAATATGTTTTCAATGTGGAACACTTTCAGGGCGACCGACAGTATTGGTTTTGGCCTAGGCGTAACACACCAAGGAGAAAGCTTTATCAATAACAGCAACAGCGCCACTCTGCCAAGCTACACTCGCGTTGACGCTTCGGTGTATTACGATGTTTCTGATAAATTGCGTGTGCAAGTCAATATTGAAAACCTGACGGACGAGCTTTACTTTCCTAACTCACACTCAACTCACCAAGCAACAGTAGGCGCCCCTATTAACGCTCTGTTGACGCTAACGGGCAAATTCTAAGACTACTGAACCTTCTTAGAGATTGCTTGAAATGGGGTTACGAGATATTTGATCTGGTAACCCCATTTTTATTTCGACTGATTCCGCATGATGTTTTGGCTAAGCCGCTTGATTTGGTTTCAACAAATTACCAAATTGCTCTTGCCCAAGGTTCGCCGAAAATTCATCGTCTTGCCAAGCAACATTGCCATTGATCACAACCAATGGCACCACTCCGTCTGAACGGTTCACCAATTGTTGATGCTGAAACACATCACGATAAATACGTTGAACATTGGCCTCACCATCGTACGCGCTTAGCGCCTTAGGGTCGATCAAGATAAGGTCGGCTGTATCGCCTTCATAGATAGTGCCTCGATTCACATTAAAAACCTTTGCAGGGTCTTTGGTCAGGCGTTTTACCATGTACGCCACATCGACTTCACCACCCTCAGCAGCCAATTTTAAACTACGCAGGTTCACATCATAAAATGCCATATTAGTCAGGTGTGCCCCACAGTCATTAAAACCGGGTAATAACGTTGGGTCCATCAATAACTTTCGAACCGTCTCAATGTCTCGGTTCGCGGTGACGGTATACCAAGAGATATCGGTGTCAAAGGTACGCAACATTTGCAGCATGAAATCAGCTTCATCCGCCACCCAGAAAAAATCGCGCTCTATTAAAGACTGTTCATTTTGGCTCAAATCATCTTGAATTTTACCCGATTTACAACTTAACACTCGTTCATACACCTGCTCAAATGTCAGTGTTTCCCAGTTTTTTTGTGGGCACACATCAATTGTCATTTGCGCAAGGTCGCGATCAAATGCGTAATCTTCCAAACGGAGCTTGCGTTTTAATCTGGCAATTGAGAACCCTGTTTTACCTTTCATCCACATCTCCCGAAACGCCTTGATGTAGTCTGAGTCTTGCAAAATTTTTTGTCTGGCCTCACGATCTTCCAGGTCAGTTTCATTCAAAGCACGCAGCTCGGGTATTTCTTCAGCTATAGGGGTCACTGCCCCGTCAGACCATATTTTAAAAGGCGCCCCTAATACTTGCATGTAAAAATCGCCATTTAACAGCGTTGAGTTAAGCAATTTATTCAATAATCGTGTCAGCTTTATCAAAGTACGATTTGTGGCGACGTCCAATGCCGCCACAACGGTTGTCTTAAGCGGTTTGCCATGCAGCCTGCCAGACGAAAGCAGAAAAGTTTTAAAAACCTCAACCGGGCTGTCCTTGGGTGGGGTTGCTTGCCATAAACTCCCTTCTTCTCGCACCACTTGAGTTAGTTGCTTGATCTCATTGTATTTAGCAAACTGCGTGGGGATGGTTTTGTGGCAATTAGGTTGATTCGCCAAATAGTGAAAAGGCAAGGCATCCGTTGAAAAACCGGCATAACCTATGCGCAAACCATCTCGCAATTTGGTCTTCATATCGTCGATTTCATCTTGTGTTGGATCTCGATTAACGCTGGCTTCAAACCCCATTGACTCAATCCGCAGCATCGAATGAGGCATCATAGTAATAATATTGGGACCTAAATTTAGGCTCTCTAGGTGTTCAATGTATTCATCTGGGGTTTGCCATGACACATTATCAGCGCAGGCTCGCAACACCTGTTTGGGTATGTTTTCTACTCGCGCGTAACAGTCAACGATAGGGTCAGCGCCGTCTTTTCGCTGATTTCCAAACGCTAAACCTAAACTGCAGTTAGCGATCACGACAGTGGTAGTACCGTGGCGAGTGGATTCGGGCAAACTCGGCGCAACTTCAAGCTCCAAGTCGTAGTGCGTGTGAATATCAAACAAGCCTGGCATTGCCCACTTGCCTGTGCCATCCACTACTTTCGAGGCTTGGGATTCGTCAATGTTATTATCACGACAAACTATTTTCCCGTCCTTAATCGCAATATCTTGAGTTATTGGCGCTTCGTTATCATTGAATACACGTGCGTTTTTTATCAGTAAATCAAAAGTCATGATGCTCTCACAGTCTTAAATAACGTTATATTTTTTTACTTAAGGTTAAGGTCATTAGCCAACGTCAATTTTTGAGCGAAGAAACTGGCCAGCATTGCCGCGCCTATTTCCAGCATTTTTTCAGGGTTTTCCGGTGCCCTACCAAAGACCATGCGATGCACCAAGCCCTCGCCCATTGCAAATAAACTGTCTGCGACAATGTCTACATCTTCCAACTCAAAGTCATTAATAAAGTTGATTACGTGTGAACGCATCAAATCTTCGCCGCGGTTCATAATCTCATCGAGTTTGGCATCCAAGCCGCGTCGTCGATCCAACACTTGATGCAATGATGTGTCCTGTAAATGATACTCGTATAGAAAAGTGAGTACGCGTTTAAACAATGAGGTAGCCCATGTTAATGACAACTTACCCTTATGATCGCCTTTTGCACGGATATTTTCGTTTTCTAGCAAGGTTATTTGTTGATGCAGTTCCTGAAAGCGGTTTTCGGCTATGACTCTAAGGACGTCATTTTTGTTTTCAAAGTACTGATAAAACGTGCCGGTAGCAACACCCGCTTCAGTTGCAACAGACTTGGCGGTAGTCGCTTCAAAACCTGAATAAGTAAATTCATAGACGGCCGCCTTCAGCAGTGCATTACGCTTTTTTATCGCTCGCTTTTGCGTAGGTAAACTTTTCATTTAAAAAAGGGGGAACTGAAGGTCGCACTCTATTAACACTTAAAAACCAAACGCCCTCACTCAATCGTTCACTCAGTTTGATTTAAGTTGAACTTGACGTCAAGTTCAACTTAAATCAAACTGAGTCTCTGATAATCGTGAAATTTGATAGATGATGGGATCCGTGCATGCCAGCTACAACACGCTTCAAGTCTGAAAACCTAAATCGCTGGTACGACAAAGGACACACCAGAAAGCTCAGCTGCCGTCTGGGTAATTACGATATATTCTGCGTTGATACCGCCTCTTTTGAACAACAAGAAACCATACTGTTTATTCATGGTTTCCCCACCTCAAGCTACGATTTTAAAGAGGTATGGCAAACCCTGGAGGGAACATTCAGGTTGGTGGCTCTTGATATGCTCGGGTTCGGCTTTTCAGATAAACCCAATCGTCGTAACTACACCATCCATCAACAGGCCGACTTATTTGAGTCTCTTATTGAAGATTTAAAAGTCACCTCATTTCATGTCGTTGCCCACGACTACGGTGTTTCAGTAGCCCAAGAACTGCTCGCTAGACAAATCGATGGTAACGGTGTAGGGAAATGGCTGTCATGCGCGCTGTTAAATGGCGGTTTGTTTCCTGAAACTCACCGAGCATTGTTAATTCAGAAATTAATGCTCAGCCCTTTGGGAAAATGGATCAACAAACTTGCAGGAATTAAACAATTTTCAACATCATTTTCTTCTGTATTTGGTCAAAGAACTCAACCGAGCAAGCAAGAACTAGAAGAATTTTGGGAAGCAATTTCCTATAACAATGGCCGACACTTATTTCATAACTTAATCATTTACATATTAGATCGGCGTGAACATCGCGACCGATGGTTACACGCTTTACAAACATCGCCAACACCCATGGCGTTAATTAATGGCTCTGTTGATCCCGTTTCTGGGGCGCATCTGGTGCAACGATATAGCGAACTGAATTGCCGATTAGATTTTTTATTAGAACTTCCCGAAATTGGTCACTATCCACAGGTTGAGGCGGCGAATGAGGTGTCGGCGGCGATATTAGCGTTCATCGCAAAAATAAAGAAGCCTTAACCGTTTACAAGACAGACCAAACTGTGACGCCATCTAATACCGACCGTTGTTAAGAGAGGGAATCGAAAAAATGAGTGCAGAGTACGGTAGGGCAAATGCATTTTCACCACTGTACTCTGCACTTACGTTAACCCCTTTAACGTGCACTTGACCCCTTACTTACCCTCTTCGACTGACCGTATTATCCTGTTCGCATCCGGTTAAATCGTAATTATTTTAAAGGAGTCATGTGTTTCTGCTTAAACCTAAGACTGAAAGCTATTAACATATTTACACATAGCATTTGGCTTATTTTCGTCTCAGTAGCGTCAAACTCGACCCTCTCAGATTACGACAGATACACGTCTATGTATGTAGTCTTAATAGACTATATTGATCACCAAGGTTCTGTAGCGTACAAATGCGTTGAAATATGAGAAACTTAGCCAATACTGACCCCCACATGCATTAAAACGATCATGCAGAATAAACACATTCTTATCGTCGACGACCATTCTCTGTTCCGTACAGGCTTAAAGATGATACTCACTCAGGTGGGTGAAGCCCGTGGCGTATCTGAAGCGAAGTCAATTAAAGAGGCATTGGATTTTTGCGAGTCAGGGATTGATGCAATTTTATTAGACATTCATCTCCCGGGGATCAATGGCATTGACGGCATTAAGCCGTTGCTAGATCGTTTTGGTGCTGTGCCGATTATTATTCTCTCAGCTAACGAAGACCCAAATTCCATTATTGACGCTAAAAAATTAGGCGCATCAGGTTATATAAACAAAGCCGCCAATGCAGATGAAATGGTCACCAGCATTACCAAAGTGCTTGCCGGTGGTATGTGTTTTAATCACGATGCAAGTTCTGGCGGTACCTACGAAAGTTCAAACAGCCTTAGTCGCAACCTTACGCCCAGGCAAATTGAGGTTCTCATGTATTTATGCGAAGGCAAACCCAATAAATTGATTGCCAGAGAGTTGAATATGTCCGAAAACACGGTACGCGTTCATGTCTCGGCAATTTTATCGGCATTAGGGGCATCCAACCGAACAGAGGCCATTCTGATCGCGCAGCGTGAAGGAATCACTTCTTGATGGTTGGTTGTATACGCTGCTAAGCAACAGGAAAATCAGTTAATGACGCCCACGCGCGCGAACAACAATACAAAAACACGCTTCACTGTTAGGTCAATCAACCTAACTGAAACTGAAGCACTATTTCGACAGCAATTGAATCTTGTGCGTCACCATTATGTCCAAGGCGTGGTAACGTTTAATTTAGTCGGAATCTTTCTTGCGTTTATCCTATATCGTGCAACGGCAGACCCACGTGTCATAACTTGGGTTACCGTATTAAGCGTAGAGTCGCTTATCTGTATCTCGATTTACTTTATTGGGGTAAATCGTTTTCTTGGTAAAAACGCCACACTGGATGCATGCGTGGTATTGGTTCTTATTCTCATCCAATGCCTAACATACAGTTATTTGCCCTACACATTTATTCCTACCGCAGACCCAAGTATTGTGGTCTTATTAAGCATGGCAACGGTCTGTTTGGCAGCCGGTTCCATGGCTCTCGGTTCACCGTTTTTTCTAGGCTTTGTAGCCAGCAGCTACCCTAGCATGCTAACGGTTAGTTACAGTCTTTACCTGCGAGAAGAAACCCTGTATCAATGGCTGGGCTTAGCGTTTGCGTTGATGTTAATAGGTTTAAGCTGGTTCTCGGCTAAGTTAACCAAAACGATTCAGCGTTCTATAGAAATTTCATATGAAAACCAAAACCTAGTTTCTAACTTGAGAATAGCGCTGGATGAAACCGATGAGGCCAATCGAGCCAAATCGGTTTTTCTGGCCTCAGCCAGCCACGATTTAAGACAACCATTACACGCTATAGGCTTGTTAAATGAATCTCTTAGCCACACTCGGCTTAACAACTCTCAGCAAGAAATTCACCAACACATGAGTTCGGCTCTTGGTTCCACCCGAGAAATGCTAGACGCTCTGCTGAATATTTCCAAGCTCGATGCGGGTGCCATCACCCCTACTCCTAAACCTTTTTTGATTCGTAATATATTTAATAAATTAGAGCCTGAGCTAGCACCCACGGCCGACGAAAAGGGCTTAGTGTTTCGAATACGTGAAAGCATCGACGCCGGCCATTCAGACCCATTTATCGTGGAGCTAATTTTGCGTAATCTAATTGCCAATGCGATTCGCTATACAGAGCAAGGTGTCATTTTGATTGCATGCCGTAAGCGTGGCGAAAAACTGAGCATCGAAGTGTGGGATACGGGCATCGGCATTCCAAAAGGGAAGTACGACGAAATTTTTAAGGCCTTTAATCAACTCAGCAACCCAGAACGAGATTCACGTAAAGGGTTTGGCTTGGGTTTAGCCATAGCGCAAGGCCTAGCTCAAACTATAGGCACCAAGGTGCGGTTGCGTTCAACCCCAAGCAAGGGCAGTGTGTTTCGATTTGAAATTCCACAAGCTAAGACCGATGTCATTGAAGACATTGAAGACGGCGTTGAACTTAGTCGCTTTGACGGCGTGACAGTGATGGTCATCGACGATGATTCGCATATCAGAGCGTCCATGGGTTCCATACTCACGGCTTGGGGCTGCGATTGCATATTAGCCGAGACGCCTGAAGAAGCTCTGCTGGCGACCAATGCTAACAACGCTAAATTGTTAATTAGCGACTATCGTTTGCGTGAAGGGGTAACGGGCAAAGACGTTGTGCAAACGATACGTGCGGCCTTAAGCACAAAACTGCCCGCGATAATTATAACGGGGGATACCGCCGCCGAACGGATTAAAGACGCACAAAGTACCGATGCTCTACTGTTGCATAAACCCGCCTCGGCCAAGCAAATGCATTTGATGATGAGCAAGCTACTACGGACGCCCCATTGATGATTGATGCATTTATTAAGCATTAATCATCAATACTCTAACAGAAGCCACATCCGCGCCTTTAATCAGGCGAATGGTTTGTTTGCTTGGCCTTGGCTTGGTTTTCAATACCGCCAGCATACGATTCAGCATCAACGCTTGAATCTTCGGCTTCATTAGCGCCCTCAATTACAGCACTCTCAACCGTGGCCTTATTCGTTCGTGCATTGACCTCCGCTAACATAAGTTTTTTGATTACCGGCACTGGTGCATTGCCATAACTGAGAAACGTATTATGAAAATCTTTAAGGTTAAACTGATCGCCCAAGATCTCCTTCAATTGCTCACGAAAAGCATAAATTTCAGAGTAGCCGGTAAAATAGCTGGTTAATTGCACTTGAGACAGAGTGGCCCTACGCCACTTTCCTTGAGCTTCAGTCTGTTGTTGAAACGCCTCATTTACCAACAAATTCAGCGCTGCATCACGTTCCATGCCCAAGACTTGAACACTGTAATCCAAAATTGTGTTGACCACTACGCGCAGATTCCATTTGCTATACATTAACCACATCTCTGGCTCATTAGCCCCGTAACCGGCTTCTAACATCATACGCTCAGAATAGACAGCCCACCCTTCAATCATAGCGCCGTTAGCAAATATCGACTTCACTTTGCTTGGGCTCTTATTAGCATGCACTAATTGAGTGTAGTGACCAGGCGTTGCTTCGTGAATATTGAGAATCTGTAATATCCAATGATTGTATTCACGCAGATAACTTTCAGCTTGCTCATCTGTGTAGGAGTCAAGAGGTGAAACATTGTAGTAGGTATTAGCCGTAGCGTCATAAGGGCCGGGGGCATTAACCGACGCCCCAGCTATGCCACGTTGATATTCAGGTGTTAATCTGACTACTAAGGGCCGAGTCGGGTCTGAATCCAATAGTTCGTTATCGTCCATGAATTGTTGAATGATGGGCATCTGCCGCCGAATTTCATCAACAAACTCTTCGCGCGTAACATGCCGTTCAGACAGCTTGTCGATCAGTTGACTTACCGCTAGTAAGTCCTCACTTGGCTTATCCGTTTCTGGGAAGTAGTCAGCCCATAACTCACCTGTGATACGAATCATTTGCTCATGCAGCTTCTGTTTTGCCACTAGCGCAAGCTCATAAAGTTCAGCCGAGGTATAACTGGAACCAATATCGTGCTTAAACTTCTTTTCGTACAGTTCGGCGCCAATTCGGAAATCCCTTGCTTCACCACTCTCAACAAGAGTCGCCTTGGTTTGCTTCAGCCATGCAATATAATCATTTACAGCCCTTGAAGCCGCGGCCAGTCGATCGTTCAATGTCATGGCTTGTGTCTGATCTAATCCAGCGTCCTCAACCTTCTCGGGAATCAAGACATCAAACATCTTCATAGCACCACTCGACTGTTGGATGGCTAAGTCGATGTGTTCAATTGTTGGGACTTTGATGTTCGCCTTTGCCGCTTCGTAATACTCTGGAACATTCGTTAAGCGCGTGCTAATTGTAAGCATTCGCTCGCCAAGAGGCTTGTAGTCCGTATTGAGAATCACCCCAAAAACACCGGCTGGGTTATATTGAGCCGGGTTCCACTCATAAGCCCTAAACTCATCGATATACCAGATATTTGATCGCAGTCGCCCTTCAATGATCGCAAGATCAGACGCATTAGCTGCGCTCAACTGATTGGCATCGAATGCTTTTAGGGCTAACAGTTCATTTACGTAGAATCCACGCTGTCGCGCTCTAAGCTCACCATTAGGCACCAGCAATACGTCGTCGTGTTTGTAGTAACCTAAGTAAACTGCTCTGCTGGGATTTAACTCCCAAGTTTTCACTAAAAAGTTTTCTTTAAAGTCGTTAAACGCATCGTTCTGATCAAGAATTTTTTCGTCCACTAAGACCGGAGCAGGAAGAAGCGAACTCTCATTGTCTGATTTGTTTGTTTCTGTATCCGCCTTAAGCGTTGTCTCATCAAGTGGTGAGTTTTTCCTCTCTACCGTGCTTTGATCAGGCCCAGAACACCCCACCAAACTTGAAATAAGCAGTAACAACAGAAAATGTACAGTGGGGTTTAATTTCACAAAGCGACTCCAGTATGGTCATTACTTAGACTATAAACAAAATAAACCAAGTCCTCTACTGGTGTATTGTGACGTTTGTATAAATACACCCCTTGCTCAATCAAAAGCACACCCAAAGGCACAGCGATCCATCCTGGATGTATATCAACAGTTTTCAAGAAAGCTCGAACAAAGCCCCTCATCAGCAATATCAGGTTTTCAAGGTGTGGTTGATTCTATAAAATACCACAAAAAATATAACAGCGTTATTTCTTAAACAGCGAGATAAGTAACATGACCACAGATACCAGCTCCCACTACCCTCACTTAATGGAGCCATTGGATCTTGGTTTCACCACCTTAAAAAATCGCGCATTGATGGGATCGATGCATACGGGTTTAGAAGACAAAGCCAAAGACTTTCCAAAATTAGCCGCGTACTTTGCCGAACGCGCACGCGGCGGAGTTGGCTTGATGGTTACTGGCGGTTTTGCACCCAATGTTGAAGGTTGGCTATCCCCTTTTGGCAGTAAACTCAGTAAAAAATCAGAAGTAAAGCGTCACTTACAAGTGACTAAAGCCGTACACGATGAAGGCGGTAAAATATGCCTGCAAATTTTACACGCAGGACGTTACGGCTATAGCCCACTGTGTGTATCAGCATCAAATGTAAAATCCCCAATTTCACCATTCAAACCTCGCGCATTGAGCAGCAAAGGCGTTTATCGCACGATCAAAGATTACGCCAACTCAGCCTATCTGGCACAGCAAGCGGGTTATGACGGTGTTGAAGTAATGGGCTCAGAAGGCTACTTTATCAATCAATTCTTAGTTACTCATACCAACAAGCGCACCGATGAGTGGGGAGGGCGCTTCGAAAACCGCATGCGCTTACCCGTCGAAATCGTGCAATCCGTGCGCGACAAAGTGGGGCCTAACTTTATTATTATTTATCGGCTTTCCATGCTGGACCTGATTGAGCAAGGCAGCACTTGGGATGAAGTTGTTCAACTTGGCAAAGCGATTGAGGCCGCCGGAGCCACCATTATAAATACTGGCATCGGTTGGCATGAAGCCAGAGTGCCAACTATCGCAACCAGTGTTCCTCGTGCTGCGTTCAGCTGGGTGACTGAGCGTATGCAAAACCACATCGACATTCCGATCGTTGCCACCAATCGAATCAATGACCCAAAAGTGGCGGATGAAATCATCGGCAGCGGTCAATCAGATATGGTGTCCATGGCTCGCCCGTTTTTAGCCGATGCTGAATTCATAAACAAGGCCAGCGCAGGAAAAGCGCACTTAATCAACACTTGCATCGGTTGCAATCAGGCCTGCCTTGATCACACATTTTCAGGTAAACGTTCAACTTGTCTGGTTAACCCAAGAGCCTGCTATGAAACGCAATTGAACTATTCACCAGCGCAAACCATTAGAAAAATTGCTGTTATAGGCGCAGGGCCAGCAGGCTTATCAGCCGCAACCATATTGTCTGAACGCGGACACGATGTCGACTTGTTTGATAAAGCCGGTGAAATTGGTGGTCAATTCAACATTGCCAAAAAAATTCCGGGTAAAGAAGAGTTTTATGAAACACTACGGTATTTTAGCCATCAGATCGAAGAGACTAATGTCACCCTTAAACTGAATACCGAAGCAACGGCACAGCAACTCATTAATGACGGTTACGATGACGTTGTATTAGCCACCGGCATTGTGCCGCGCAAACTCACTATTGACGGCGCTGACCACCCAAAAGTGTTGTCCTATATCGATGTGGTACAAAAGAATGCTACCGTAGGAAAACGCGTTGCCATTATTGGTGCTGGTGGCATCGGTTTTGATGTCGCAGAGTTTCTCGCTCAGGAGGGCGAATCACCCAGTCTAAATATTGAAAAATTCAATAAAGAATGGGGGGTAGACGGTAATTATGAAACACGTGGCGGCTATGGTAGGCCAGACCCAGAAGGCGCTGCTCGACAAATCACCATGTTGCAGCGTAAAACAACCAAGATGGGTAAGGGATTAGGAAAGACCACGGGTTGGATTCATCGCGCAGCACTAAAAATGAAAAACGTAAAGATGGTAACCGGTGTTGATTACACAAAAGTGGATGAGCAAGGCTTGTATTTCACAATCCACGGTGGCGAACCGCAGCTTATTGAATGTGACAACGTCGTGGTTTGTGCGGGCCAATTATCCAGACGAGATTTACTCGCCGAACTGGAAGCGGCTAACATACCTACTCATTTAATTGGCGGCGCTCACTTAGCTGGCGAGTTAGACGCAAAACGTGCCATTCGTGAGGGTTTTGAGCTTGCATCTCGAATCTAGAGTCTGCAAGCTCAAAAATACAGATAAGCGTTCATGTTCAATACGCGCTCCATGCTGATCACAAGCATAATGTCGTGATCAGCATGCTTGAAAACGCCAAACAGTTACCGGATTGACACTCGTTGTAAACGTACTCCAGGAGCAACAACTCCACCATCACTGATGAACCTGAAGTGTACTTGAACACCGGTTTTACCAGCGAATTGCGAGATATCAAAGTCATAGGTTTGCAACGGCGCGGCTCCGCTTTCCCTTAGTAAGGTTACACTATTCCCTTCACTGTCTGTAACGAACACGTCAACAAAGTCAAAACCAGTTTCCGTATCGTATTCAAGGTCAAAATTGAGTTGTGCGGTTGGCAAGGCCGTTAAATCCACAGACAATAATGCGTCTGAATTGACATTGTCGGCATAGGTAGGATTAAAACCAACTTGCAAAGCGGGGCTTGCCAGATTCCATCCATCTTCAGCCGCACCTCCATTCACAATTGAGAATGGAACGACTGTCGTTGCGGTAGAAAAATCAATTTCAAAGCCGTCAACTCCAACAAGCACCGGATCTTCAAGCACCACTACTTGACGTTTTAAGTTCCAAAGCCTTTTGCCTGAGTAGCTCACTCCTTCGAGTAATATCGAGTTGGTCACGCCCGTAACAAGAGTCTCAGGAAAGCTGAAATCTACGGTAGAACTACCAAAAAAACGTCCAGTGAAAAACTCATTAATCACTTCGCCATTAATAGTCACTCTGACTTTAGGCGTATTTCGAACGGTAAATGGAAACGCCAAATCACTTCTAGAGCGCAGTTGTAAAAATTCATTTGAAGAAGCGCGAACACTGGCACGGAAACGTGGTGAGAACGACAAGTACTTTAATGCAAAAGTAATTCGGTCAATCTGCTTTTCACCGCCATCTAATAAATCTGACAGCCGAGGGCTCACTAACAAATCAGCTTCACACCCAAAATCTTCAATAAACTCGCCTTCATTCACACCTTGACGAATGGCCTGGCCAAACGACACTCGAGCCCGATGAGTGGCGGGCAACGGCGAAAATACCGTGGGCACAAATTGGGCAAAAAGAGAATGTTCAAACACATTCGCACCACCCGCGCCGGTTCTGGGTTCTTCACCGAATACAAAACCAATGCCTGAATCTTGCATATGACAAGAGAAAAAGTCTGATGCAGAATAACTGTTCGAGTTTGCAAGAACAGCAACAGGGCCATTGTATACTTGACCAAACAAGTTAGCGCCCGGCGCATCGAACAAATTGAACGGCTGGGTATGCGTTGCATCCGTGCCAGCAACGTTATTAATTGCTTCTAGGCCTGATGGAAACACCGGTCCAAATATAGACTCGTTAAATATTCTAGCCATTACCTCAGTATTGATTAACCTGTCTTGTGCGGTCACCGCTTCATTTCGTCCAAACAGCTGAGGCAACTCATCAGATAACTGCCCAAAACCACCGCCATTATCACGAACATCGAATACCATTCCTATGGTGCCATCAAATTCATCAAAGATAATTCTTCTGACTTCTTGAACCGCAAAATCGACTCCGTTATCAGGAACAAAACTGGCAAGTCGAATATAACCAAACTTTCCGAGGCGATTCTCGATTACACCCCAAGTGATTTCAGGTTCATTACTTGGGTTACTAGGATAAGTACTTCTGGCAATCAAACCTCTTTGTGCTCGAAAATCATTGAACATCTTTTGAAACATGTCTTCTCTAATATCAAGGTCTTTTAGCGTCAATTTACGTGACACCGAAGCTTTCACCTCTTGACTTGATACAGTAGCGGAGCTTTCAAAAATTTGAGTCGCAGCCAGAGCCGCTGGGCCCGTGGTCGCCCACGGCAAGGTGATTGTGTAATGCTCAAATCGACGGCCATAGCGTCCTTTATTTTGAGTTCTAAACGTAATACTGACTTCGTCCTCTTCGGGTACTAACGTTAACAAATGGGGCCTGAACGTGAGTCTTGCCAAGGCTCGGCTGAAACCACCAAACTCATTGGCACCTTGGCCTATTTCAACGATATCATCAGCCGCGCGACGAATGGGCACACCGTTGTATGCAATCACTTGATCGCCAACCTCCGGCACGCGCTGATTGGGGGCAAACGTTGCAAAATCATCTGCGTTAATCGAATCAACATGAACATTAAAAAAGTTTCTGCGTCCTTCTACTCGTTTAAAAGTCAAAGGTAAAAAAGAACTGAAGCTTGCGTACGGCTGCGGAAAGATATAATTCAGATGCAAATCTCGCTGAGATGAAAAAATACGATATAGCTCTTCTTCCATCTCGGCCACAGTCAGCGCTTCTATATTGTCCACCACTGCTTGCACTGCGGGCGCAGGGTCAGTGACTCCTGGATAGAACTCTTGTTTTTGAAAACGATGCACATAGACGCCCGCTAAAATAAGCTGAGCTTGCTCGGCAACCACGCGCTTTTCAGCATCACTTAACTCAGGAAAAATAATATTCTCACGAACATCACTTAGCCTTTCAGTGACTAGCTGCGCCTGAAGATATGAACTGAACAACAAACTCAACGTGGAAAGAGAAAAATACAAGATAAATCTAATACGTCTCATTAAGGGCCTCCTTATTAGACCATTTAATACTGTAGGGTTTGTAGGGCCAAGGCCCATCTTGATTTTGGGTGAAATACAGGAATAATAAAGCAGGCAGGATTGACAGGCTCAATAACTCAAAAACATCAAGCTATTAAAAAGTGTTAGTAAAATAATGACTGTCAAACGCGCACTTTAGTAACTGCGCGATAAAAAGGTTTAATGAGTTGTGTAGACGGCAGAGATAAGGTGCATGGGCAGCCATCTCCTCTTGTGACAATACTGCCAACAAGATCGACATACATAACCCCTACGATTTCAATCAAATTTACTCGAAACAACCTTATCTCTCGCATGACGCTAAAATGAGTTAAGGCAAGTAAATATAATCAAAATTGGTTTTCGATAAACCCAACTTATCTTCACTTGGAAGTAGAATAGCCTTTTGATCAACACATGTAAAACATTTGGTTGTATTAGCATCTATTTTTATAAATTGAATTGAAAATACCTTTGCCGCAAGACTTCTTGTAGGCAATCAGAAGCCACTCACCAATTAATAATTAATTTTCAATAGATTGATTCGATATAAAAACATCCAACCAATTGGAAGAAAGATTAAATTGCTTGCCCCCAACCGACACTCAAAAGCCCAGAACCGAGCTTATTGGTGAGTTAATGAATCGGCTTTCACAATTAAGATTATTCTAACGTGCCTTTTTCTTCTATTAATCACACCGCAAGGGCAAAACCAGCACCGTCTTCCAACAGTCATAACGCCACTTTTAGTAACTTTAGAGCGCATACACGCTCACTATTTTTATAGCTATTACGATTTCACCACCACAAACTCAAAAACACCCTCCTACCCAGAAGTGCTTTTTCCAATGCCTTTTTATATGGGGGGTGGTCTTCAAAAATCCGGTAGATGAGCAGTCTTTGACTCTACGCATGACCGGCGGACGAAAGGTGTGACGATGTCGAAGATGGACGTGATCTTTACTCACTACACCTCGAATACGACCTGCCTTACATATGAACATCTCTGCCACACAAGCCCACTCACTCGCAGACCAACGTCACCAACAAGGTATCTCATAGTGATACTTCATTACTCAAAGAGTAATGATATTCAATCTTATATTTCGTATGTGAACCGTGACTATATTTCATAGCCATCATCATCAAGCAACTGCCAGTTTAAAACGCGAATTAAACCCTAAAATTAATATAAAGGATAAGGCTTAATTTTCAGACACAGAATGATTACCCTGCTAGCAGAGACCGGACTATAATAGATTTACTTATTCTACAAACCTTGACTATTTAAACGTCTATGAACGCAAACTTTAAGGTCAAATCGCTACTCAGTAAAATTTTACCGAACAGTTTTTCACTTAGGTACTTTTCGCGTTTACCTCAGTTTAATGCTTGGCTTGGTGAGAAAGTTGACTCGTCTTGCCCCTCTTTCTCTAAGCGAGAAGAACTCTATCGATATATTTACGACACTCATGTCAATAATCGGGCATTAAGCTATTTTGAAATGGGAGTTTGGTATGGCGCTGCTATCAAAGCTTGGTGCGCACTGGACAATAGCGATCAGAGCCAATACTTTGGCTTTGACACCTTCGAAGGATTGCCTGAGGTTTGGGAAGGTCTAACCGCCAACGCCGAAATAGGCACATTTAATGTGGGTGGCAGCATTGATAACGTAAAAATCGAGGATAAGCGAGTTGAGCTTATTCAAGGCTTATTCCAAGATACCGTGCCTGAGTTTCTACACAGCCATCGTTTTAATGAAGAACATTTGAGGGTATTACACATTGATAGCGACCTTTACAGTTCTGCACTTTATTGTTTAACCCAGTTTGATGGGCTAATGCGCAAAGGGGACGTAGTTATTTTTGATGAACTATCATCAATGGATGAATTTTGGGCGTTATTGGATTATTCAATAGCGTATCGCAGAGACTATCACGTGATTGCCCATGCGGGTGAATACTATCAATGCGTGGCAATTATGATGAAATAAACCTAATACTCTTGCGACAAATGGCTTGATAACCTCAATGCAAAGGCAAGAGCTGTAAATGTCGGATTTGACGAACTGGTGGTGGGTAATATCGAAGGTCCTGCAATATAAAGGTTATCAAGCCCATACACTCTGCAATTTTGATCTACAACCCCCTCAGATTGTGAGCCTGACATCCGCGTTGCCCCCATATGATGATACAGAGCATAACAATGTTCGTGCCAAGCATAACTCGCTTCTGCTAGCTCTTTTTTAATTACTACTTTTGCAATGCCGGCTTCCTCAAGTTCAACTTTTACCGCTTGATAATAGATAAGGGCGGTACGACGAGACATATCATCAACCAACCAATTTATAGTAGGCTTATATATCGTCTTTTTAGGTTCATTATTATTAAGGGTAACTTGGCTATCGGCGATAGGCTTCGACTCTACATTCGCCACCAAAAAATAATCTGCATTTTTAGGAATTATGATGCGTTTTCTGAAAATTATTTCGTATAAGCCTAACAATAATTCTCGCGGACTTTTCACCAAACTCCATAGTGTTGAATAGAATGCCTGATTAAACACACGGTTTGAAAACTGATTATAGAGCGATCGCATCATATTCAACGGACTCTGGATCGCCGTTTGCACCTCAATATTGGCCGTAATATTGAGTGTTCGATCCTCACGTTGAGTTCTCTCGGATAGAGATATTTTTGGTAAGCACTTCACTCCTTTATAGAGTCTGGTTGCAAATAACTGTTGAAATTTTTCATGGTTAATGGGGATCAGTTTCGCTCCATACACACCGATATGATCTTGATAATACTTGCCCACTAATAAGCGGTTAATTGGCAACGACGGCGATGCAAGTAATAGCTCAGGTGTGGCTATCCCCCCGCAAGCAACAACATAATGGGAGGCCATGGCTACACGTTTTGCACCCGATACAAATCTCACTTCTTGTAAACCTTCAAGCTTAGAGCCCACTAACTCACTCACTTTAGCGTTAAGCACCACTTCAACATTTTCCGCCTGAGCTAATGTTTTAGAGAATTTTGTCAGAAAGCTTGGAACTGGGCTGAATTTTGAAAACCCTTGTTTTAGTTTGCCTGTTTTCGACAAAGACAGCTGATTTATGTTCTTCGTAAAGGGAACCTGATCTACTCCAAATAAATCTTCTACTCTCGCATAAAATACAGTGAGTTCAGTTTCAGAAACTGGCCAAGGTTGATTGGGAACCCATGGGCGTTCTGCAAAATCAATGGAATCAAATGGAAGCGCTTGGCCGCCCCACAGCGTAGTTGAACCACCCAACCCGCATGCATGAGAACCTGAAAGCCCAGATTCAAGCTGACCAGTGTTACCAACGTCTCCATCTTTTGCAGGTCGCGTCTCGTACCCTCCTTGCTCCAATAGCAAGACTCTTTTATTTTTGTCCTTCTGGAGATCGAGTGCTAATGCAATACCCATGGCACCGGCACCGATAATACAGACATCGTATTTTTCATCCGGTTTTTCGTTTATCCAAGATTCAAATTCAATAATCACTGTTTTATCAGACCCATATAAAAAGAATTAAACTCGGAGTGATTAAACGTATTCGATACATGATTTATATTCGCAAGAATATGGTCAGTCTTAGACGTTGAGAACACTACTTTTGAGCATGCTTGATAATGCAGAGCTGCATTGAGGCATATAGATTGGGCCGCATATTCAATATCCGTACTCAGCCTTATTCTCTCTAACAAACTAGCGATATACTCAGGATTACTTTCCACAACTTTTTGAATTTTATGATAAAAAATCTGATTAAAGACACTGTGAACGAATAAGTTGTTTGCTCGATTCAAACTATCATCCAAATAATCGAAGCAATGATTTGTTTGAATCACACCACTAAAATTGGGGTAAGCTGCGACAACAGATTTAGAGGTATGTCGTCCACTAGCCAATCCGTATTCTTTGATTTTTCCGGCTCTAACCAACGAGTTCAGTTTGTCAATTAGCTCTTCACTTACGTCACACAATTGACCTTCGTGAAAGAGGTAAAAATCAATGTAATCCGTTTTTAATTTCTTTAAACTTTGATTCAACTCCGACTCTAACAAATTGAAGTCGTATTGCACTGGTGCTAGCTTAACTGGCTCTTGCACTAGAGTCGACCCGATATCTTTAGCAGGTCCCAGCATCTGCTTTAAGAGTTTCAATTTTTTTGTTGCGGTATTAAGGGAAGGAAAGTGTCTGTTCGCATATCGCAATATCGGTTTTATTGGACGCAGATAGATGGGTATAGGTGTAGCAGGCAATCCAAATTTGGTTGTAATTGTAATGTCAGAACGCCGTCTTTGGGCAAACTTCCCGATTACTGTTTCTGCTTCGCCTTTTCCATATAAAGGCGCCGTATCAAAATGGTTAATCCCTTGATCAAAAGCGCATTCAAGCAAACGTAGGCGGCCCCGATTTGTTACAGCTGACCCCATTAAACCCGATGTGCCAAACCCAAGCTTTGTATTCATCATTACGACACCCTCATTTCAAATATCACAACAGTAATCGTCACCTGTGGTGCGCTATCCTCTTTATATTCACTATCACTCTAAATTAAGATACAAAATACTTAGATAAGCATTCGTTTTTAACTGCACCAGCCTCGAAATAACAAGCTAAATAGAAAAAAACCACTTGATCTAAAGCCGCCTAACTGACTCTACTCTATGTTTTAGCTCTCTGTTTATCAAGCAACTTACAAGAATGAACAACGTAAGCGCCCAGTAACCGACACCCTAGCAATTCATCCGTACGGGTGAGGCGAGCTGGATTAATTTTGTTTACTATTCGTTTAACAGCACACATCAGGATGATGGCTTGAGCAGGAAGCTCGGTGTTGTTATAGAGCGCCGC
>CALJWL010000039.1 GCA_937974565.1 uncultured Arenicella sp. | reverse complement strand
TCATTACGCCGACAAAACTCCGCGGCACTCAAGCCACTGCTCGCCTGTTCACTAATTAAATCTAACCACTGTGCTTTATTTCGTCTGATCATCATTTGCTCCTGATTAAAGTCAGAAACATAATCGTGATCTTCATTATGCTCTAGGGTGTCGGTTACTTGACGCTTACCTTCAATCATAAGTCTCAGATAGAAACTAAAATTAGATAGATGTGTGATATCGCTAGCCATTCGGTGATCGGGGCTAACCAGTTGTTAATTCGAGATAAGTCGGGGGCTATGCGGTTGTTAATCGTGGTGGCTTCGTTGGCGTAGTCATTGAGCTTGGATGACGCCGCGGCCACAACCTTTTCTTGACCTTTTTGCGCTCCGATATCAACACTAACGGAAACGTAAAGGGCCATCGACAGGCGTCTTTGACCGAAACGTATTAAATCACCAAGTCAATTAAGCGACGTTGTTGAGATTCGGATAAGCAAGCGAAAAAGAAACTCGCCATCAACGTTGCGATGCTTCTTCTGCATTCTTCTAGTAATGCTGTGGGGCTGTGCCTGATCGCCGCCACGCTCCACTTAAGGGCATCTCGCCCTTTGGCTTGGGATAGGCAGCGTCTGGCAATGTAGCGACATTGAAACGCTTTGGCCGCCGCACTGTTTTTCTGTGCAAACTCAGGCGCGATGTTTTTAATTTTTTCGATAAATTGCAGCCATGTCTGAAATTGTGCCTCCACGTCAGCGGACAGCCCTGCGTTGTTGAGGCGATAATACGTCAGTGGCTCGTCAATTAAGTTGAATTCGGCGTTACTTAAAAGTGCGATGCGGGTCCAGCAATCGATGTCTTCTGATTGTCTTAGAGATTCATCAAAGTACTGCCAATAATCCACTTTCTGCTCGTATTTATTGGCCCCTTTAAAGGCTATTTGTTCAAAGATACTTTTGCGTATCACTGGGGCTGAACCGTTGCCTACTGGATTTCGACAAAAAATGTTTTTCGCCGAATAGTGTTGTTTGATGAAGGGTGTCTGTATACGATGCAAGGCTTGGCCGGCCTCATTAACGAACATCGACGCACTGAAGGTAACGCCACTGTTGGGCCGCCGCTCAAAGAGTGCAACGTGTTTTTGCAATTTATTCCGATCCCAAAAATCATCTGAGTCGAGAAAGGCGATGTACTTACCCTGCGCCTGACGAATACCGGTGTTTCTGGCGCCGGCCAAACCGCGATTCTTTTGTCGTATAATACGAACGCGTTGATCCTTGGCTGCCACCCCCTCAATGAGCGCAACAGCGTTGTCTGGGCTCTGATCGTCAATTATCAATAATTCATAATTCGTGAACGTCTGACTTAAAACGGAGTTCACCGCTTGTTCGATATACGCCTCAACGTTGTAGACTGGCATCACAACGGTCACGAGGGGTGGCTGGGCATTATCACTAACGTGCATACTCTGTCTCCTGCTCGGTTTGTTTCGAGCTGTTTTTTGACTCACCCATGGGTGACGTTGGGCCAATGAAATCCACTTTATTGGCTTGAAACACTCGGTGACAAGCCCACAGCAGATAAGCTGGGTTAGTGATGCTGTAAATAACTAATATTGATACCGCAACCGCCACTAAGCTCACGCTGGCCGACACGGCAACCACCGCAACAAACATCAGGGTGAAGCTGAGGTTCCAATACGCATCCGTTCTTATTTGGCCCGTTGCCAACATCAGCGCTGAGGCACTCTCAGCAAAGGCTCTAGGAATGGCCGACAGGCACAATATTGCCAATACGGGTATCGCATGGCTCCATTGCTCACCGAACACAATGGGCACATAGATAAACGCGAGGCTGGCTTGTGCGATAAGCAGCGGCACAACGATCACGCCAATTTGCTTTAGGTTCTTAGTAAAACGCTGTTTAAGTAGATTCCGATTTTGATTGGCCTCGCATAAATTGGGGTATAACGCTGAGTTAACGGCATTAATCAGAGTTAAACTAAACCCCAAACCGGCATTGCGCACAAAGTAATAAATGCCCAGTGCTTCCATGCCCAGTAATCGGCCAATTAATAAGTTATCGAGATTCAAACGGGCTGTTTTCAATACCTCAATGCTTAGATAGTGGCGGCCAAACTCAAGCACTTCTCGCCAAAGCCCTAATTGAAACAATGGCCCGCTTGGTCTCCAATAATAAGCGCGGCGATAACCAACAACCCAAATAGGGGATGTGAGAAACTTTGGTAGCACAATGGCCCACGCCCCAAAACCACACAAAGCCATAATCGCAGTCACGATGTTATCCACTGCCACCTGACCACCATCAATCATCGCCGTTGACTTTAGGCGCTGTTGTCGCTGCACCAACGCCGCTTGTACCATAGCGAAGGGCATTAGCAGATAGGTTAATGACAGAACGTGCAGCATTGGAATCAGTTCAGGCGTGGCGTACCAATTGGCTAGCGGGTAAGCGATCGAGCATTGCAAACCAAACATAAACAAACAAAACAGTATGTTCAGTCGGTAAGCCGTATTACAGATTTGGTCCAACTCTTGGTCTTCGCACTGAACTATTTTAGCGCCGATACCGTTGCGACTGAACACTCTGATCAACTCATTGGCGGTCAACACCAAAGCGGCTACGCCAAATGCCAAAGGGTCTAATACTCTGGCCAACACCACGGCGGTTAGTAATCTTGTCACTCTCACAACAAGTTCACTCGCCCCTAGCCACCCTAAATTTCTCAAAAACCGGTTCTCAGAACTAAGCCAATCTCGTTTTAATCGGTTCAGCGTGTTTGACCTTTGTTTCTTGGGGGCTAGCATGCTGAATCACGGGCCATCTGGGCTTGAAGCCGCGTTAACTCATCGCGGATTCCAG
This sequence comes from uncultured Arenicella sp., assembly GCA_937974565.1. Classification (GTDB taxonomy): domain Bacteria; phylum Pseudomonadota; class Gammaproteobacteria; order Arenicellales; family Arenicellaceae; genus Arenicella. The sequence continues at coordinate 13,249 of CALJWL010000039.1, read as the reverse complement.
GCAGTATTGTCGCCCACTCAATTTGCAGTTCTTCAAACATTTGATGAACGGTGTTTGAGTTCGGCTGTAATTCCATTAACTCAAATTTTGCAGCTAAATCCATCAGCCCCATGCTCGCTGAGCTGCCTTTTAATGAGTGGCTCGTTTTGCGAATTGCATCGCTGTTACCGTTGACAAGAGCCGCTTCTAACGCCACCAAATTACGACAAGTGTGTTCAACAAACGTTGGCGCTATTTCCACAAAGATGGTCTCAGCAAGATCACCGAACTGAGATTTCAAATAGTCGTAGTCGTACAATTGATTCGAGCATGTGCTTTCTTGTGGATCACTTTCTGTCACGCTATCGTTGAGTGGTGCATGGAGCCTTAAACTTGTTCTTTCCAACACGTTAGCCAGTTCACTTAACCCCAGTGGTTTTCCAAGAAACTCATCAAAACCAAGGTCTAACAAACGTTTTCGCTGCTCTTGATAATTAGACGCTGTCAGTGCAACGCAATAATGACTGGAAATTCGTTGACTGGAGTTACGAATAGCCATAAGAGTTTCTTCGCCATCCATTACGGGCATCAGTATGTCCAAAAATACGATATCAAAAGAATCGTCGCGCAGTCGAGCTATGGCTTCAGCACCATTGTTTACGATGGTGGCTGACTGACCTAACTGAGCTAACTGGGCCGCAAGCACTTTTTGATTGGTTGGGTTGTCTTCGGCTAATAATATGTTGAGCGGCGGGTGTTGACTCGATTTTTGGTGGCTGGCGTCATCCAAAGTTTGCTTATCAATAACAAGTGCTTCGGCTGGCAACGTCAATTCAAAAATACTGCCTTTACCAAGCTCACTTTCGCAGCTAAGACGGCCTTGCATCAACTCGCAAAGTTGGTTGCAAATAGCCAAACCTAACCCCACTCCTTGTGACGCATTACCTAATTGCTCGTATGCATTAAAAATAGTTTTAAGTTTATGTTTGGGTATGCCAACACCCGTATCTTTAACGTTTACTGTTAATAAACCAATGCCATCGGAGTAATGGTTGTCTGAATAATCAACCATCACTTTTACCGTGCCTTGATCGGTATTTTTTATGGCGTTGGAAACCAGGTTATTGAGAATTTGCCGATACCGGCCTTGATCGACCCGCAATGTAGCCGGCACATCCTCGGACATGTCTAATTCGATCGTAGTCGCTTTAGCGTTTGCCTCCAACTCAAACATTGATATCACGTTTCGATGCAAACGTTGAATGTCCACTGCTTCGATATTTATTTTAAGTTTACCTGCTTCTATTTTAGTGATATCGAGCATGTCACTCAAAAGCACGGTTAAGGATCGGGCGGCGTTTTTAATCGTGTCAACATAGTCAAATTGGTCTTCATTTAGGTCGGTCGTTAGCAAAATTTCAGAGAGGCCTAAAACGGCATTTAACGGAGTGCGCACTTCATGACTCATTTGCCCAATAAAAGTCGACCGCTCGTTCAACGCTCTTTGCAAACGTTGATTACTCACACTAAGCTCATAGGTGGCTTGCTTGATGTCATCTTCCAATCCTTTTTGCGCCTGCTCTAGCTCTAGATTGGCCTGATACAACTCTCGTGATTTTTGCTCAAGCAACCTTTCAGCTTGATCCCTTGCGCTCTTCAGTCGTTTTGCACGTGCGGTTGCTAAACGTAACTTTCTCTCCAAATCATCAGTCATTGTGCCCCCCAAACTGCTCACCCTGCATTATTGTAAAATAGACATCATTGCGGCTTTAACTCAATCACAAAAGTGGCTGAGCATTGGTCATTGGCAATTTTACTGCTGAGCAGCCTCTCATTATCGCCAAAAAACTTTAAACAAGCCGAGACTAATGCTTTAGCAACGACAGCCAAGGGCCTTGGCGACACGTAATCAAGCGTTAAATGATGGTCGTCTTTTACATAATCAAATCTGGGCAGTTCTGCGTCGGGGTAGAGCTTCTTCACTTCCACGTGAATATGATCGTCGATCTGTATTAGCATCTCGGCTGCTGAACCAACGCCGTCAAAAAAGCCGCCGTAGTCACGCTTAAATACCATGAAAAGGTGATCAGAAAACTGCTGCAACAAATCGTCAGCCGGCTTAGATGTATGCTCTATCGTTTGTGTTAACAGCTGCAACAATTCTTGATAGTCGTACAAACCCACTCTAGAATAGGCTCCGCCAGATTCCACGCCACTGACATCAATAATGTCCTGGGCGGCATCTTCACCAAGATTTTCTTCTATAAATTCGACAAATTCAGATAGAATTATCCCCTTCATTTTACCCTCTGTGTTGTATACCTGGTTTGTTAGTTAACTCAGTCTAAATCTAATTTTTGATAAACCGTTTTCTTGAGTTGCTCAATGTTTACTGGTTTAAAAAAGAACGTAACATCGCTGGGAATGCCACCTCTTTCCATAATGCTGTCGTTTGATAAGCCACTAATAACAATAATCCGATCACTCGACAGCTGTTCTGATTTGTACAAAAAGCGAATCATTTGCAAGCCATCCATGCCTGGCATGTAAATATCTGAAATCAGTAAGTCTGGTGGGGTTTGCCCTATTTCTAATAAACCTTCAAAACCGTCTTGAGTGACCACCACTTCTATCGCTTGCTTCCATGACTTAATCGCCGCTTCGTAAAATTTAGCGACCGTAGGGTTGTCTTCCACAATCAACACACGCTTGGTGTCAGGCTCGCTGTTTTTTTGAATTTCAACATCTTTCGCCCCTTGGCGACGAATATAATCATCCACCGAACTCGCAATGATACGGCGATGCCCCCCCGCTGTTTTCCATGCATCTAGATCACCACTTTCCACCCAAAGTTGAACGGTTCTCACTGAAACGCCCAGTAATTTAGAAGCTTCGATCGTGGTGTAGTAACCTTTATTATTCTTGACTGTCGCTTTAATGTTTTCCATGAAAATACTAATTAGTAATAATGATAGTTATATTTTTATCATTTTTATCATATATGTCAATGTTTTTATTTTAAAAGAAGGTGAATTCAAGGCATTATCGATGTTCTTGACAATAAAATGAGGCCCAAGTCGTTCGCATCAACAGCCTCATATTCTTAATACCTGATGATTCGCAAGTTAATAATGAACGATTAAACGCATCATTCTTTCACAGCCCCCTTCCTTAAAACCGTTTTCAGGTGACCACAAGAGCCAACCGTTCATCGTTAACACTAAGATCGTTCCATGGCGTTAGTAAAAAGAAGGTGTGAATTGATACGCGAAGAGCATTGAATGAGATACTCGAGCAAAAATCGCGCCTGGATGAGTGGAATCAAGAAAGAGTTTCAGACTTAAGGCGAAGCACACACACCTTGATGAATATAAAAAAAGCCCCTGTTATCAAATAACAGGGGCTTTTTAGGCTATATAGGCCAGTAAGGCTTTGGTGCTTACTTGGCCGCGTCTCTCTCTTTTTGAGCCGCAATCACTTCATCAGCCACGTTACGTGGGCAAGGCATGTAATGTGAGAACTCCATTGAGAACTGACCGCGCCCTGACGTCATGGTGCGTAAGTCACCAATGTAGCCAAACATCTCAGCCAATGGTACGTCTGCTTTGATACGCACGCCGGTTGGCGTTAGGTCTTGTGACTTCATCATGCCACGACGACGATTCAAGTCACCGATCACATCACCTACATTATCCTCTGGTGAGAACACGTCAACGCCCATGATTGGCTCAATGATTTGCGCACCGGCTTTTGGTAACGTTTGACGATAGGCGCCTTTTGCCGCAATTTCAAACGCAACCGCGGATGAGTCAACCGCGTGGAATCCACCGTCGATCAGGGTTACTTTTACGTCTTCCGTTGGGAAGCCAGCCAATACGCCTTTTTCCATTGAAAGAGCAAACCCTTTTTCAACCGCAGGCCAGAATTCACGTGGCACATTACCACCCGTTACTTTTGATTCAAACTCAAAACCTGCGCCCGGCTCGTTTGGCTCAACGATATAATCAATTTTACCAAACTGACCTGAACCGCCCGACTGCTTCTTGTGTGTATAGCTGTCTTCGATGCGCTGAGTGATTGATTCGCGATACGCCACTTGAGGGGCACCGACTTCACACTCAACGCCGTGGGTACGCTTGAGAATATCAACTTTAATGTCCAAATGAAGCTCACCCATCCCTTTAAGGATGGTCTCACCTGATTCTTGGTCAGTTTCAACAATAAACGATGGGTCTTCCGCCACCATTTTTCCTAACGCGATGCCCATTTTCTCTGTTGCGGCCTTGTCTTTCGGGAACACCGCCATGGAGATCACCGGGTCAGGGAACACCATCGGCTCAAGCGTAACCACGTCTTTCTGATCACACAGTGTGTGGCCAGTTTGAACGTTTTTCATGCCCACGATCGCAATAATGTCGCCCGCTTGCGCACGATCTAACTCAATACGGTCATCGGCGTGCATTTCCACCATACGGCCAACACGCTCGGTTTTACCTGTGAACGAATTCAAAATAGTGTCGCCTTTGTTTAGCACACCAGAATAAATACGCACGAAAGTCAACGCGCCGAAGCGATCATCCATAATTTTGAACGCCAGCGCTTTAAACGTTTCACTTTCATCAACCGTTGCAAAACGACCGGTTTCTTCGCCTTCTTCATCCACAATGGGCTGAGCCGGAACTTCCGTTGGGTTTGGCAAGTAATCAACAACCGCATTCAACACCAACTGAACGCCTTTGTTTTTAAACGCCGAACCACAATACGTTGGGAAAAACATCAATTCGTTGGTTCCTTTACGGATGCACGCCTTGATTTCTTCCATCGTTGGCTCATTGCCTTCTAGGTAAGCTTCCATCACGTCGTCGTCGGCTTCAACGGCGGTCTCAATTAATTTCTCACGATATTCTTCAACTTTATCTGCCATATCGGCAGGCACGTCTTGAATTTCAAACTTAGTTGGGTCACCTGAGTTATCCCACACATAAGCTTTACGCTCTAACAAATCAACAACGCCAACGAAGTCATCTTCAATGCCAATTGGCAGCACCATTACCAATGGGTTTGCAGCAAGCACATTCTCAACTTGGTCCACCACGCGATAGAAATCAGCGCCCATGCGATCAAGTTTATTAACGAAAATCACACGAGCAACACCCGATTCGTTAGCGTAGCGCCAATTGGTTTCTGATTGAGGCTCAACCCCACCAGAACCACAGAATACGCCAATACCACCGTCAAGTACTTTCAAAGACCGGTACACTTCCACCGTGAAGTCAACGTGGCCTGGGGTATCAATGATGTTCATTCGATGCCCAGCCCATTCGCATGACGTGGCGGCAGACTGAATCGTAATACCCCGCTCTTGCTCTTGCTCCATAAAGTCAGTGGTGGCTTCACCATCGTGTACCTCACCGATTTTATGAATCTTGCCAGTGAGGCTCAAGATACGCTCGGTGGTGGTTGTTTTCCCCGCGTCTACGTGCGCAAAGATACCAATATTTCTGTATTTCGATAGGTCAGCCATGTCGATCTCTCAATGGTGAGTTGTTACGTTCCATGCTCTGCACTGTTATCGGCAATTGTTGCAGACAACAAATTGCATCACAAACAGTCAGAACTAAATCGTGTATCTAAAAAAAATAAAAAGGTGCTGAGCAAAATTTGGGCGAAAACCCAAGCCCAACACCGACTGGTGCGCGATTCTACCCTAAGTTGTGTGTTAGGTCTAAGCCTTAAACTAAAATTTTTTATGTATTTCTTAGGTGTTTAATGAGTAGATTGTCTAGCACAACATGGAAGATAAAATCAGCACAAACCATTTCATAACAACTTCACACAGTAGCTGATAAAAACCTTATTACTCAATGAGTTGAATTGGAAAAACATCAAACAACATAAAACCGTTATCGCTCTTTAGTTTTGCGGGTGACAAATTTGCATGGGCACCAAACAATCCGCCAAACACTTAACTCGTATTTTGTCAGTAACACGCGCCGTTTAGAATGAATGTAAACAAACACGGTTAATGGCGATAGTCCAAATTGAATATCAATATAAGATTGATTATTTCTTAGCCATGTTTGTTACTCAGCTTAATCAACCGCTTTGCATAAAAACTCAGGAACCCTACCATGAACATCGACAGACCACTGGTCAATTTATTCTTTCAAATCAAACGTACCATGCCATTGGAGTCACGCGAAAACATGAAAATCTCATCGCCAGACATAAAACAAAATTTAATATTGGCATACAAAAATTCAGACGATGAAACTCTAAAAAGTATGATTGAAGACTTTTTAACTCGCACAAGTAATGATTGGAAGGCTCAAGTTAACAGCAACTCGAAGTTTCGAACCATCGACGCTATCGTAAAGCGAATGCAAGGCTAGCGCCCATCAGCACGGTCACAGTGAATGCGAACATTACAGAGCGCGATTTCTTATTCTCAACTGACAAAAACGGCTACGGACCGTCTACTTACGATCATTTTTTACCATAGAAACGCACCAAAAGAATGCATCTGCAACAGCCCACCCCCCATTTCAGTGCAGCTTCTCTGTGCTTCTGCATTCATCTCAAAGGCCATGTAAATGTCAAAACTTGTAACACGTGCAATAAACACGCCAACAATGTCACGCACACGACATTATTGGCATGTTTGTTGCTAATAATTTTACACATCTCTTAGTAACCTGACTCTCTACTATGAATATTGACCGATACATGGTTAATCTCTTTTTTGAAATAAAACGCAATACCTCAAACGAACAACAAACTAAACTCAAAATATCAGACCCAGATTTAGGACACACTATGATTGCCCTTTACCACTGTTCAGATGATGAAGCGAATCAGAGACTGATAGAAGTTTTCTTGGGGCGAGCTGGCGATGGCTGGCTAAAAAAATTGCATTCGCAAAAGCAAACATTACTATCCAAGTTTGCCACTGCAAATCACCGAGCGGAAAAGCACAGCAAAGGGGATCAAATCAGTTCTAACTCGATTACAACTAAAGCCAGATATTACCGAGGCGCTTTGGTTGAAGGCTAAATTGATGGCGAAAATACGAAGTAACAAGCAAAAAATTCACTCCTTAGTCAATTTTTACGCTATTAAAGGAAAAAAGATCAGTTAATTTAGCTGAATTAAGAAGACTTATTTGATAGTTGCGTCTATATGCCTATAATGCAATCACTTGAAAGTGCGACAGACATTAAGCACGACTGAGTCAACTAAGTACTGCGCCAGCTTTAATAGATCTGTGTTGCATTAGTCATTCGGTTTTTCTTTTTCAACCGCTTTTTTCACGTAACACGTTTTCAACAACTGCTCATAGCGTTTTAATAAATGCCAATGAGTAAAGAAATTTTATTAATGCTTTAACAGGAAATACTATGTCAACACTTACTGGAACCGTTAAATGGTTCAACGAAACAAAAGGCTTTGGCTTCATCGAACAAGAAAATGGCCCTGACGTTTTCGCACATTACAGTGCGATTACTGGCGGTGGCTTTAAAACTTTGGTAGAGGGCTCTAAAGTAGAGTTCGAAATCAAACAAGGTGATAAAGGCCCTCAAGCTGAAAACATCGTACCGTTATAGGTCTTTTAGATTCTAAAACGATAAGATTGTTTTAAGAAGCCACGCCTACTAATTAGTAGAGCGTGGCTTTTTTATGTTCAGAGTAAACCAGCGTTATAAACGAATTCCAATCTTTTTTACCAACGCTACCTCTGCTTTCATCTTTTTTACGTATGGAGCCTAATTCACGTATAGTTCTGGCAGGCCTAAAATGGTCCAACCCAACAATACGTCTAAGTCTTCTGGGCTTTCTTGCGCATGCTCTTGCTTAGCCATTGTCACCGCATCCCCTAATCGTTCGCCGTTCGCCAAATGTGCAAACACTCGTCTGGCTAATTGACGTTCATTATTAGCGTTGGTTAAGGTACTCGCACCCATAACGGCAATCGCGCCTTTATCGCCTTCCATCATAAAGCGATGCCCCATACTGTCTTCGTTTGGGCTTACGTAATACGCGTTCCAACACCCCCATTGCGTCACAATCGTTGGCTTACCGACATTCTGCAAACTGGCGGCATCATTACCGTTAAACAAACCATTAAAACTCCATTGATTGGTGCTGCTGTGACCAAAAAATGCCGTTAGCGTGACGCCTTGATTGATCTCGTTTTTTACTTTTTGTCGAGCGGGGCTGGTTCCAAGCTCATCCACGTAGGCTGTTTCAACATCAAAATCGCCTAAGTAATCTGCTTGAATTTGGTCCGCGTCTCTAGAAAAATCATACTGTTGAACCACGTCGTAGTCGTCTGCCACCATAAGTACTTTACCGCGATACGTTCGATTTAGGTAATCGTCGCGTTTGGACAGTAAGGTAGCTAAGTGACTGGTGGTGCGAACTGGCAAACGCGCAATCGACAGGTCTGGTACGTTATCGTCATCAATGTCCGCATACTTCGCATCCACTGGGGCGAAATTAATCCCACTGCCGGTTGAGGCGTACAAACTCGGAATAAAGCTTGTGGCATCTTCATTCTCAAATTGTTTGTAGTCGTAAACATCACCGCCGACCAACAATACGGTTCGCGTGCCTCGGTTTTGATAGGCAAACTTGATGTAACGTTGAATCGCCGTTGGGTCAAACAAATAATCACCGTATTGTGCGTAAATAGTTTCCACGTCTACGATATCAACAGAACCAAACTCGGCCTGCAAGTCCACGCTTAATGATTCCAACAGAGCGTTACCAGCCCTGCCAATAAAGTCCGGGTGGCTAATAATAAGGTAGCTTGCCGAACCGCTGTTGATGTCATCGTCAATCGGCAAGGCACTGGGCTGTGTGCGATGCGGATTGCTTGATACGTAGTACTGAGTCACTTGCCCCGTGCCACCAAAGACCACTCGACAATTAACACGACGACACTTAACGTCCACGTTAGACTCTTCAACCAAACCTTCGCTGGTTTGTGCGAACACCATGACCTCAAGGCCATCTCCATTATTGGGGCTAAAGCCGCGCAAACGAAACTTGCTAAAGCGTGAGGTAAATTGCAAACGATTGTCCATCGCCACAAATTTACGCGGATACTTAACTTCAATCTCGTTCAAACTTATTACATCGTAGTTGTAACCCGTGTCCAATGGTAAGGTTAACGTGACTGCATTATGACCGACATTCACTTGTTCAAGGTCGGCTTCTAAGGTCTGTGACTGTACGCCATCAAAACGCTTTTCAGCCACGGTTTTACCATTAAAGCTAACTTGTAAGTGGTGGTCGTTTGTCGCTCCAGGAAGGTTGCTGGCTCCCCATACATTAACTCGCATCTTCGGTGTTTGACTGCCTGAATTGCCACCTGGAGCAACTTCATCCAAGGTCAAGTTGATCACTTCCCTCTCGGGCTTACCAATGGCAACGAGTTGTTTTGCATACCATGGGTCAGACTGGTCCGGTGAGCTGAACGAGTATTTCGACTGCGGAGCAAACGACTTACTAGCCAGATAGCTCGAGGCATAACCAGTACGCTCACTCATCGGCGTGGCGCGTGGCGCTATACGCGTTGCTACACCACCAAGTTGCAAGGTGTAAACATTGGTGTCGGTGTACAAGGTGTTGACTTTTTCAGCCACGAAAAACACCTCAGACGCCTCATTAAAGACGTCACCGCCAGTCACTTTAAGTGGCACTGCCACGCCACGATTCATTAAGGTAAGCTGCGTTGCGTCTACGCCGCGCAAGTCTAAATCAGCCGCCATCAACTCGGCGTGGTTTAAAGCGTGTATCCCCGCTTCCGTTGTATTTAGATTGATCAAGGCTTGCTCGCCATCATTGGCGTGTGCCTGCGGCACCAACACGGCTAAGGTCAAGGCCGCGTAGTGTTGTACCATGCGTTTAAACTTACCACTGGGCATACTCACTCCATCATCGGGGTTACTCATTCGCTTGATCTGTTTGGAACGCAAGCGTTGTCTGATCTTGCGTTGTACTTTGCGTTCAGTTTGCTTAGCCTCTCGCTCTTGCTTCTCGGCCTCCCAACCTATGGGGTGACGTTCACCAATATCGCCATCAGACTCGCCTATGCGATACGGGCCATGCAACGTTTCCTTACCCGTGAAATCAATGTCACTCAATGCGAACGTGTCTGCTTCGGTTTGCACAATGAAACTGTAGTATTGAATTCCAACAGAATCACCCTGCCCCAGAATAACCTCTGAGTTAAGCGGCTCCCAATCACCGTCCACTAAAGCGTATAACTTAAAGCCTAAGTTAGACACTTCCGTTTGCGTGGCCCAATCAAAGCGCACCCCCTCTCTGGTTAAGGTTGTCTTAAACGACCCTAATGAAATGGGGTTCGTTATCACTGGCTCATAACCAAAATCACCCGTGGCATCGTTAACAGGATCTGCAGAAACACCAGCGGAATCAAGATCAACAACGTAACCCGTGTCGTCTTTACTGGTGAGGTCACTGGTGTCTGAAGTTCCATTGGGTGAATCAGTGTGGTTGAAACCGTTTAGAACATTAGTGTCGTCGGTAACAACAATCATATAAATGCCATCGGGAAGGCCGTCGAACATATAGTCACCGTTAGAATCCGTCTCAGTAGTGGCGATGACATTGCCATCTTGGTCACGCAACTCAACGGTGACACCCGAGAACCCGCCGGCCTCTTCAAGCTCTCCATCGCCATCTGTGTCGGGCCATACTGTGCCTGAGATGCTGTTGCCGCCTTCGCCTAAGTAACCAAAGTCTTGATCCAAATTGGTTGGGGCTGAGTCGGTCAGTGTTGTCATGCTCGTGCTATCACCAGTGCCTACGGTGTCGGGGTCGACGGTGTTTGCCCAGCCACTGCCACCATTTGGCAACGATGACGTATCAACCACCACTTGATAGTCGGTGCCTCCCGTGCCGTTAGTGTCGGACGTATCCAAACCGGTGAAGAGGTAGTTTCCATTCTCATCGGTTTCTTGAGTGGCCAACAGCACATTGTCATCCGTCGTAGTGATGTCGCCATCCGGGCCTGGGCCAAATAAGCGTACCGTGACACCTTCAATACCTTCACCGACATCAGGGGCACCCGAGCCGTTTTCATCAAAAAAGATGGTGTCACCGATGCTGCCATTACCACCTGAGTTAGATGGCTCCACATAGCCGAAATCTTGATCCAAAACATCGACAGGGGTATCCATACCAACTCCAAGACCAGTCACAACCGATTGGTTAGGTGTGGCAGGCGTTGATCCAATGCCATCATCAGGGTCAGCGGTCGGAACCAGACCATCTAAGACATTATTTTGATCCGTTACCAACACGGTGTAATCGCCATCGGGCAAGCCAGTGAACAGATATTCGCCATTGGCATCAGTGATGGTGGTTGCAATTACATTGCCAGAACCATCTAACAAGCTCACCGTGACTCCAGAAATGGGTTGCTCACTCGTATCGCTTCCATCACCGGCACCGATAGGACCATTACCATCTCCATCGGTGTCAAGCCAAATGGTGTCACCGATTGAGTTGTTCTGATCCGCTGGCGGTAAGTAACCAAAGTCCGCATCCAAATTCACTGGATTATCCATGGTTAAAACCACAATCGTACTGTCATCCGCCTCGGTGGATTGACCGTCACGTACGTCTGGATCACCTAAACCACTGCTTGAGGAGGTATACCCCAATGCGGTAATCGGGCTGCTTGGGCCGGCATCCACCGTAACGATATAGGTCGCATCTAAAGGCAAGCCAGTAAACAAGTACTTACCATTCTCGTCCGTCACCGTTGTGATCGGCACACCTGGGCCATTGCCTAAATCCACATCAGGCGCAGGGGTAACAGTCACTGTCACGCCAGCAATACCTGGTTCACCGGGGTCTTGTACGCCGTCATCATCGGCGTCCACCCACAGGGTATCGCCCAATGACCCCAGCGGCGGTGCGTAACCAAAGTCTGCGGTTAAATGTTCTTCACGAGGGCTTAATTGAATCGCTTCTGAGCTGTTATCCAGCGTACCCAACGAACCGGGGATTACGCCTTCGTCGTAACTCTGGGTTAAACCTGGTGGCAACGTCGATGGGGCGACCGTGATCACGTAACCTTCGCTTGAGTCACTGCTGCTAAATGGCCGCAGCCCTGAGAACAGATACTCACCGTTGGGGCCAGTGGTTTGGGTGACTGGGGCACCTGGGCCGTTACCTGCGTCCACTCCCGCTGGGGGGGTGACGGTAACTTCCACACCAGGAATACCTTCTTCGTTCGCATCTTGTACGCCATCCATGTCGAGATCTAACCAAACATAGTTGCCAATACTGGCAAACGAGGTAAAACCAAAATCATTGGTTGGGTCTACGCCACCTTGCGGTGGGAAGCCAGGCTCACCATTCACGCCATCGTCACCGCCTTGGTCTTGTGCTGGGCCATCGTTATCAATGGATATACCGGCTGGGTTGTCTGTGAATGCTTGATCGGTACTTGGCACAAAATCGGTGTTTTGTGGATTACCGCCCAAGTCGTAAATCGGTGTCAAAAAGCTCGGCACCGTTGTTTGGTCTAAGTTCACCTCGTGCGACGGCTCATCACCACCGTTGCCAAACGCAACATCAATCTGACCATTGAAGTCCTCATCCAACAACAAGTTGTCGAACTCGTACATGCCGGCATTGTCCGTCACTTGCGTAAGTGTGGTGATCGTGCCATCCGGGTAGGTGATAGTTAACTCCACGGTCACCCCAGCAATACCAGGCTCTGTGGCGGGATCATAAAAACCATCGCCATTGACGTCTTCCCAAACCACATTTCCGACGGCACCGGGTTCAACGTAATAACCAAAGTCCGCTGTCAGGTTATCACCCGCCGTTGCGTCTACGGCATAACTGTCAACCTGCGATTCGTTGTTGGCGTTGGCATCGCCTTCGGATTTCCAATAACCATTTAAGACACCGTCATTGTCCGTCACTTTGATCACATAATTGTCGGCAGGCACATCAGGGAACAGATAATTACCATCGCTCTCGAACTCGGCTGCGTCAATTGTGTCACTGGTCGTAACTTCTCCGAACAACGGCTCACCTGGATCGGCCACGCCATTACCATTTAAGTCACGATATAACTCAACAGTGACACCACCAATCGGCGTTTCGTCATCGGCCGTGCCGGCAATACCATCGGCGCCATTTGGCTCATACGTGCCGTCGGCGTCTAAATCCAACCAAATTAAATTACCTACACTAACCGGCGTATCAGCGGTATAACCGAAGT
>CALJWL010000038.1 GCA_937974565.1 uncultured Arenicella sp. | reverse complement strand
ATGCCAATAAAAATTATGTTATCTTTGTTCATGTGCTGACCTCCAAAATAGAAATGATTGAAATCTATATTATGGCTCTGGCATCGCTAGCCCACGACTCGGAGGTCAGCGCGCCTGCCTTAGAGAGTCATTCTGTCTATGAGTATTTATAGTTAATCGATGAATAGAGATTTATCAAAAATTATTCTCACAGGTCATTGGTTGTATGATGGTTCAGTTGAATTAAAAGTCCAGATAACTGAAACTAACTTCGAGCCTGGGACTGGTGATTTCCTAGATCCAGAAGATATAAGGAATGACCAATTTGGTACATATTACGATATCCTTCAATACTCTCATGAAGGTAAATTGGTATCGCAAGTGCAAGGTTTAGAAACCTTAGAAGAAGCTAAAGAGTTAGCTAAAAATAATTGTCAGTCCTTAACTTGGTCGTCATAAATGCAACACAATACAAGTTTGCCAAGTGTACTTCGTTCGTTTCACTCACTGCGCGGGACGCGGCTACGCCACGCCTCTTGCAAAGGCGTTGCATAGGGACTGTCGATGTTTTCGCAATCTGTAATTGAGCAATTAGGCTATTATGTTTATTTCCTACAAGACCCGAGAACAGAAGAAATATTTTATATCGGAAAAGGCGTTGGGAATCGTGTTTTTCAACACCTAGAAGGCGCGATAGAAACCGATAAGGAGACCGATAAACTCGACAGAATCCGAGAGGTGATTGACTCTGGAAACACAGTAAGGCATTACATACTCCGTCATGGCCTCACAGAACAAATTTCGTTCGAAGTTGAAGCAGCATTGATCGATTTTATTGGCATGAAAAATCTTTCGAATTTACAGGGTGGCCACTACTCTAGCGATTATGGGTTAAAGACATCGGATGAAATCTCGGCAATGTATGAAGCTGAAAAATTTTCAACAGACAAACCTGTTCTGCTCATAAACATCAACAAGCGTTACTATCGTGAAATAACAGACGAAGAGTTATACCAATCAACACGCAAATCTTGGGTAGTTGGTGACCGAAAGAAAAATGCTAAATTTGCTATAGCCACTTACCGTGGCTTAACCAGAGAAGTTTATGAAATACATGAGTGGCACCCAAGTGAAGTAGACGGCAAAGTTCGCTGGGGATTTCATGGTAACAAAGCCAGTGAAGAAATAAGGAAAGAACTCAGGTACAAATCAATAGCATCTTATTTCCCAAAAGGTGCTGCTAACCCAATTAAGTACATAAACTGCTAAATGCATAACAAGGCAGTGAAATCCGTTCGCAAGCTCACTGGAGCGCTGCTACGCAGCACCTATTTACTGCAGCGTTATGAATATTAGAAGCTATGGCTGAGTTAGTTGTTGAGTTTTTGTTTCGTCCATTCATAGCTCTTATTCGAATAATTGGAGTTCTTGCGTTCGAAGGTACACTCTTTCAGCCAATATATTGGTTGGGTTGGACTATATTAAAAATAGTTTCTTTAGGAAAATTACCTTCAAGTAAAGGGGATGACTGGCATTGGTCAGAAATATTATGTTGGGTTATCGGTGTAGTGTTAATAATTATGGCTGGTTTTAGTATAAGTTATTACTAGACATGAAAGATGAATTCATAACAAGGTTAAAAATAAAAACACCAGCAAAGCTGTCACGAACGCCGCATAAGATACGCCGTCCAGTTTACGATCCGGCGATCATACTTAAGATCATTTTGTTTGCTTATTCAAAAAGAATTACCTCCAGTCGAGAGATTGAGTGGTCTTATTTTGTCTGTGAAAATGGTTCTGTGGTTTAAACCCGCGATCTATTAATTCGTCCGTTTTTTAAGGTTTAAACCCCGCCTTCAGACATAGTCGCACTACTTTTTAGGTATTCGTACCGTTTGTAGGGACGTGTATTCAGCCAGACCATGCTGCCCAAATTCTACGCCGATGCCAGACTGCTTTATGCCTCCAAATGGGGCGTCAGGTTGCAGTCCACCATGCTCATTGACCCAAGCGGTTCCGCATTCTAAGCGCATTACTAATTTTGCCGCTGTGGCCATATCGTCAGACCAAATCGAGCCGCCTAAGCCACACGAATTTTTATTTGCGCGTTCAATGACCTCGTCAACATCGGTGTATTTAACCACCGCGATCACCGGCCCGAATTGCTCTTCGTCGACTAAGCGGTGTCCGTCTGTTAAGCCTGTAATAATCGTTGGTTTAAAAAAGTAACCTGTTTTGGAAAGACGCTCGCCACCACAAAGAATTTTACCGCCTTGTTGTTTAGCGTCGTTGATCAAGGCTTCTACTATTACGAGCTGTTTGGCATTTTGTATGGGTCCAAGCTCGGTTGAGTCTTCTAAGCCGTTACCTAACGTGACTGACATGGCCATTTCAGCGAGCCCATTACTGATCGCTTGATATTGACTTTCATGAACGTATAAACGTTTAAGGCAAGCACAAGTATGGCCATTGTTGTGAAAGATTGCACCAAACAACTTAGGCACCACATCATTGACATTGACGTCGGGTAAAACGATGCCCGCGTCGTTACCACCCAGTTCAAGTGTTAAGCGCTTTAAGCCGTTAACCGAGTTAGCCATGATGGCTTTGCCCGTAGGGGTTGAACCCGTGAAGATGATTTTGTTTACGTCTGGGTGACTTGAAATGGCGTCACCCACATCGGCATCGCCAGTTACGATATTAAGTACGCCTTTTGGAAAAATTTCATTAGCCAATTCGACCATGCGAATGGTTGCCGTTGGTGTTAGTGATGACGGTTTTATCACCACGGTATTGCCGGCTTTTAATGCGGGAGCGATGTGCCATATTGCAATCATGAGAGGCCAATTCCACGGCGTGATTGAAGCAACCACTCCTAAAGCTTTACGATGCACTTCGACCAAGGCTTCTTCGTTGTCTTGCACAACCTCTGTTGGTAACTCGAGGCTGGTGGTGTATTGAGTCCATGCAATGGAGCCCCCGACTTCCATGCCCGAACCAATGCCGTTTAACCCCCCCATCGGTTTGCCTGATTCCAGCGTGACTAATTCCATTAACTCAGGCATATTGGCTTGCATGGCCGATGCCAGCTCAAGCAGCATTTGATCGCGTTCAGAAATTGGCGTTTGGCTCCATAAAGGAAATGCGCTCCGAGCGGCTGAAACCGCTTGGTTAACCAGTTCTGCGTCACCAATGTGAACACGTGCGAACGGTTGTTCGGTTGCTGGGTTAATGACATCAGCAACGTTGCCTGATGAGACCGATTGGCCATTAATTATCATTGAGTATTGTTTCATCTATTTACCTGCTCAGTGCTTTCGAACTATCGACTGGTTCGTTGGGTATCGCCGATTGAATGTGCAAATTTATTTCGATCGATAACGAAATGGCGTAATGCTTCTATGCGTTCGGGCGACAACTCTTTTTTAAAACCGACCATTCCCCGACTTGCGAGTACTCCGTCACTGACAATCGCTGAGAAGCCTGCTGATGTGGTGATGGCCGCCGAATAACGAAGGTCAGGGACCACGCCGCCGCCGACCGCTCCAGTGCCATGGCAACCTGCACAATAACGCTCGTAGTCGGCATGGCCAGCTTTAGCCATGGTGGCATCAAATTCAATTTCGTCGAGGGTTTGCATTGCCCTCAATGTGCCTTGTGTTTCTGGCAAGCGGGCCTTACCGTTAAGTTTGAACGTCATTAAACGGCTGCGGTTAACCGGGTCACTGTTTGAGATTTGGGTCATTGGGCCAGTCATTCGCGGGAAAATCCCCCCCCATCCGACTGAGACGGTGATGTATTGCTCACCGTTAATTTGGTAAGTTATTGGCGGCGCAACTACGCCAGTTTGTGCCGGAAACTCCCATAGTTTCTCACCCGAGGTGGCGTTATAGGCATTAACAAACCCTGCGGCCGACCCTTGAAAAACTAAGTCCCCGGCGGTTGACAATACACCACCGTTCCAGGGGCCGTCGTATTGAACACGCCAAACCTCTTTTTGTGCCACTGGGTCCCAGGCTGAAAGGTGCCCTTTTGTGCCCGCTTTAATCGCCTTAATAACCTCTGGGTTATCCGGAAATGACGCAGGTGCGACATCGACACCTAAGTTCACCGCAAGACTAAGAGGATTGTTGATATCAAATTCCTTATCATCGAAATACGGAAAACTCATTTCATGCGCCGGAATATAAACCAACCCCGTTTTTTTGCTGTACGACATGGGGTGCCAGTTATGCCCGCCTGTCCAAGCGGGTGTAACGAGTACCGGTTTATCTTGCTCCCAATACTTTGCGGCTGGGTTGATGATCGGCCGCCCGTTATCATCAATGCCCTCAGCCCATGTCACTGGCACGTAGTTTTCGGCCGAAATATAGTTACCGTTGGTGCGATCTAGCACGTAGAAAAAGCCGTTTTTTGGGGCCTGCATAATGACTTTGCGTGTCTCACCTTTGATATCCAGATCAGCTAGAATCATGTGTTGGGTCGCCGTGTAATCCCAACCGTCTTGCGGTGTTGTTTGGTAATGCCAAACATACGAACCTGTATCAGCGTTCAGGGCCAAGATGGATGAGACGAACAGGTTGTCACCTTTGCCTTGAGTGCGTATGCGTGGGTTCCAAGGGCTACTATTACCCGTGCCAACAAAGAGCAAATTTAATTCAGGGTCGTACGCCATGGAATCCCAAGCGGTGGCGCCCCCTCCTAATTTCCAAAATTCCCCCGACCATGTTTTTACTGTTTCATTATGTATTGGGTTTTCTTGAGGCTTGCTTGGGTCACCGGGGGTCGTGTAAAAGCGCCAACGCATCTCACCGGTATCTTGATCATACGCTGAAACATAGCCTCTAACGCCGAACTCAGCGCCGCCGTTACCGATAAAAACCTTGCCGTTGGCTATGCGGGGCGCGCCGGTGATAGTGTAATTTTGGGTCGTGTCTACGGTTTGTGTTTCCCAAACAAGTTTGCCAGTTTTTGCATTAATCGCGATTAATCGGCCATCGAAGGCACCAATAAACAGTTTGCCGTCGCTATACGCTAAACCACGATTAACGGGTCCACAACAGCCCTTAACCGCAACGGTCTTACTTACCTTGGGGTCGAAATGCCAGAGCTGCTCGCCGGTTATGGGGTTCAATGCGTAGACATGGCTCCACGCTGACGTGGTATACATCACGCCGTTAACGACCAGTGGCGTGGCTTCTTGCCCACTGTCACCTAAGAGGTCGATATACCAACTCAGCCCTAAATCGCCGACATTGGCGCTGTTAATTTGATTTAAGGTACTAAAACGTTCTTCGAAATCACTATTGCCGTGCTTTGCCCAGTCAGTGTTCTGTGTGAGAGTGGCCTCTGATTGTTTAATCTTCGCTGTTTTCGGCACCGCCTTTGTTGACTCGTTGCCGCAAGCCGACAAGGTCAACACACTGAATAACACCACCCAAGTTGGTCGACTTAAAAAAGAAAACGTCATAGATAGAATCTCCATACTGTTAAGACCGCTAATGCACTAGCAGGTTAATGCATTAGCGTAACTTTATATTTAAGTGGTTAACTTAAGGTACGTTTAGTAGTTGTACCCAACAGTGAAGTACCATTCGCGAGGTCGATTGAAACTGCCAACAACAAAGTTTAATGCGCCGCTGTTAAAACCCGACACCAGTCGTCGCTCATCAGTTAAGTTATTAACCCCTAGGCGCATGTCCCACTTCTCATTTTCAGAACTCCAAGCCAACGACGCGTTCCAAATATTACTGGCGTCTTGAAACAGAAGAGGCGTATTTTCCGTATCGTTAAATACGTCGTCAGTATAACTGTAGTTAACATTTATCGCTGTTTCGCCTCTCACGATTTGAGGCAGTACCCAATTAAGCGCAACGCTCGCTGTTGTTTCAGGAGTATTGGGTAATTCAGCTGACTGATCAAACGCACCAAATGGCGTTGCCGACAACAAAGGGTCCAATTCGGTGTATTCTGCATCGGTGTAACCAAATGTTGCGGTAACACTTAAGTTGTCGGTTGGTAAGGCTTCGACTTCTAGCTCTAGGCCGTTAATTTCAGCTTCACCTGCGTTCTCATTTGCTGGAGAAACGCCTCGTTGCACGACAATTTGTATGTCTTCATAGGTATTGAAAAACGCCGATGCGTTTAATCTAACCCGATTATTGAACAGTTGAGTTTTGATACCAAACTCGAGGCTATCAACCGTTTCTTCGTCAAAATCAAGACGCGTTAGACCGTTTGTCGCACCGCCAAATGCGGGATTAAATGGTGCCGTCAATCGAGTTGTGAAACCGCCCGATTTAAAGCCTTGTGAAAAACTCGCGTAGGTGAATGTATTGTCGTTAACCTGCCAATTAATGCCGGCTCGACCTGATGTATTTGTAAAATCAGCCACTTGAGGTTCTTGAGGCCCTAAAAACGTTAGGTCAGTTCTAGGGAACGCAACTTCAGGAAGCCCGGTTGAAAGAAAGAAGCCAGGATTTAAACTTTGTTGGTTTAGTTGAAGCTCTTTCTCTTCATCGGTATAACGCAAACCAAATACAAGATTCACCGCATCGGTGAGGGCGTATGTACCTTCACCGAAAAATGACAGTGAATCTGTTTCTTGTGAATTGCCGCCGGCTACTTGTATTAGACCACCGGCGATTGGCACGTTGTCGGCTTGGGCCGCATCCTCGGTAAAATAGTAAGCACCTACTGTGTAACGTAAACGACCCACATCACCGGTTAATTGATATTCTTGGCTAAACTGGTCTTGGTCAATAGTAAACGTGGTTTGGTCAAAAATGGTTGGTGAGCTATCGACGTCTAGACCAAATTCAGAATCGAGTTCGCGGTAAGCCGTAATCGACTTCAATGATAAGGAGTCATTAATTTGCCAGTCGGCGGTTAATGAAAACCCGTAGTCGTCACTGCGGCTAAAATTTGCACCATTTCCAAAGGTGGTGTCTATATCCCCAGTTAAGAACCGGTTATCAAATGGCAATAATTCGTTCTGTAAAAATGCTGAAGTAGCACAAGGGGGGATCGGCGCACCGGCAACACAAGCATTAAACAAGCCAGCTAAGCCCGCAGCTAGATTGCCTTCTTCGGCGTTTAATAAACTCGTTGGTGTCGCACCGTTGTCGCTGGTTGAGTAATCAGCCGAGAATGTTACGTCAAAATTATCAGTGGCAGTCCATAATAACTTGCCTCTAAATGTTTGCGAGTCTTCTTGGCCAAGAAATTCGTCATCGCTCACATTTTCACCGGTAACTATCAACTGATCTAGACGGGGTTGGCCGTTGCCTGTGTTTGCGCCAGGAAAGGGAATTCGACGCTGAAAACCGTCGCGCTCGTTGGTTGACAACGCAAAATTTGAAAGTAAATTCTTGCCTAGAGGAATATTCGCACTGACGCTTAAATCACGTCGATCGAATTCACCAATCGTTAACTTCACCCCGAAATCAAGCTCTTCGCTTGGCGTCTTAGTTATTACATTAACCGCGCCACCGATGGTATTACGACCGAATAACGTGCCCTGTGGGCCTTTTAATACTTCTATTCGTTCAACATCAAGAAGCTCGACAACCCCAGCGGAGGCTCGCGCATAATAAATGCCGTCTACATAAACGCCCACACCGGGGTCGGTATTAATGGCGAAGTCGCTCTGCCCAATACCACGAATGTACGCTTGAAAAGTAGAAGTACCGGCGAATGATGATGACGTATCAAATTGAACATTGGGGATAAAGTTACCAATATCAGCACTGTTTTCAATTCCACGGCTCTCTAGGCCTCGCTCGGTAAATACCGACACGGCTATTGGTACTGACTGTAAACTTTCTTCTTTCTTGCGGGCCGTTACCACAATTTCTTCTAAGGCTTGAGCTAACGCTGTTTGCGGGAAAGAAATAGCACTGGCTGAAATTAAAAGACCACTCAACAAAGTTTTTTTATTTAATAAAGTCATACTTATTCTCCTCTGGTACTTTTGTTTTTTAATTAACGCGTTAACTATATGGTTAATAGCAGTTCTAGTTAAGCTGATTACTTATTATGGCTAATACACAGACTAAAGCTTGACCAATACGGAACAAAACCTTGACCATTTCTTCCAAAATTGATTAAAACAGCTCTATTTTTGAAATTTTAGTTATTGCGTTAATTTATTTCTTGTTGCAACATCAGACAATGCAACGAATTAAGTACAACACTCAAGACGTTCCAAAGACCCAACAATTGGATTATTGGAACGACGCAATATGCGATGCGTTTACGCATTTGAAGTGTGAACCGGTAAACGGCTATTCATCAGCACATACTGGTTTTGCTGGATCAATAGAATGCTGTGACATGGATAATTTTCAGCTTTCAAAGGTGACTTCTGATGCATCTAACGTCAGTAGAACAAAGCCACACATCAATCAAGCTGCCTCAGAAGTTGTACTATTGCATTTTCAAATGGTTGGCAGCTCTAAAAACAGCCAAGGCAATAATGAAGTTATGCTCGAGTCTGGCGACTTCACTTTGTGTAAAAATTCATCGCCCTATTCGCTAGAGATAAACAACTATCACGAGATGCTGGTCGCTCGCATACCCGTCGAAAAACTCATGCACTACCTCAACCCAGAACAAATACCGACTGGGTTTAAATTTAAGCGTAGTGACCCTTTCAGTAAGATCGTTGGTGACCACCTAATGCAAATCTGGAAGGCTCGTGATCAGGAGCTGTCCGCTTACCAAATTAGCAGTCTTGGTGACGTGTCTCTGTCGTTGTTAGGCACGTTGGTGAACTCCAACGCCATGCCAGAGTCGTTGTCTAAGCGTCAGCAAGGGCACTTATTCGTGGTGAAACGTTATATTCTGGATAACTTACATCGCATTGAATTAAGCATTGAAGAGATCGCCCACAATGCGGGCGTAACAAAGCGTTACATACGCCAGTTATTCAAGTTAGAAGGCACCAGTTGTTCGCAATTCATTCTTTCTAAGCGATTGCAGCTTACCGCGCGCCGACTTAAATCGAGCAGCTGCCAACATCAGAAAATAGTGGATCTCGCGTTTAGGTCGGGCTTTAACACCATCGAACACTTCAATCGAAGCTTCAAAAAGCGCTATGGAATCACGCCGGTGCAATATCGAAGAAACAGCACTGTTGAACGGTAACGGCCTGAGCTTATAAAAGCTTAATAACAATCAATGTAATGACTGGGCTAATTTAGCAGCCCACACCAATCTCCTTTTACATGACACTTTATTATTGTTCAACAACATGGGTGATGGGCAGACTAAGGTCTAATCATTATGCCACTTCTAAGCCCGCTTTTTTCGCTTCGCTTACCAAATTGCTAAGTTGTAACTCATAAGTTTTCCATCGACCAACGCCGTGTGTGAAGATGGGTTGCCGCACTTGGGTGCTGCTTAAGGTCTTGATTGAGCGCGTGCTTTGGTGAAAATCATAGCACGCTTGTTCAAGATCAAGTTCGCAGAAGTCTAAAATGCGATTTGTGGTTTGTGTTGAGTTGTGTACGAGTTCTTCATAGCTCACGCGCATGATTAAATTCGTGGTGTTGTTACACCAATGATCAATAAGCGAATTATAGCTTCGGTAATAGTGAACTAACTCATTAAACTGATAACTGAATGGTGCCCCATCCCCTCCAAACAGTTGCCGATAACATCCGAATAGTACATCCATGGGGTTGCGGTCTACGACAATGATTTTAGCGTTGGGCAAGGCGGCACTGATTACTCCCACTGAGCGGTGATTGAACTGATTTTTGTCAGTAAAAACCGATTTTTCGCCGCGCACATGTCGCATATTATGCTCGTAAGCACGGCCAATTTTTATGCAGTCGGGCGTTGTTAACGAAGCCAGCCATTGGTCCACATCCACCGCGTTTGGGTTGTTTGCCATGCTGGCCCTTTGAACACGCATAATGGCGTTGGCTAAGGCGGTGTATTCATCGCCACCGGCAACTGAACTGTGGCTTGCAATAATTTGTTCAACCAAGGTGGTGCCACTTCGCGGCATACCTAGGATAAAGATAGGGCGTAAGCCGTTGTCGCTTAATCGGCTTTGGTGTGTGGCTTCTTCACATTGTTTCTTTTGATGATGAAATTGGGCCAGGTGGTCCGCGTTAAAAATTTCGATGGCTCTTTGGTCTATGGCTATTTCCTGAGCCAGGTCAAACTGTATCGTGTGTCGCTTTAGACCGTTAGCAATGCTTAAGTGTTCAAATGCTGTTTGATAGTCTTTTTGCTTTTCTGCGTGTTTATAGGCTGCAAAGTGCAAATAGTGGGCGTATTCGTTTTGAGTATTACTGTCGGCGATTTGTTTGATTGTGGCGTCATAATCTTTGCCGTTATCTTTGCTTAAATCAGCACGATACCAGTAAGGAGGAGCGTAATTTGGGTTGACGGTGATTGCGTGATCAAAGCTGACTAAAGCCCTATCGAAATGGCCCTCGTCTTTATAGAAGTTGCCTAAAATTGTAACGGCTTCATAATCTTCAGGGTGTTCCAAGTAGGCTGCTCGTAACATATCGATTGCCTCTTTGTTTCTAAACATGTGACGCAGAGCATTGAGCTTGGATGAAAAGGCTATCTGACAATTGGGCACGGTTTTTAATCGCTTATCCGATAACTCTAACAGTTCATCGAACATATACATATTCAATAAGGTGTCGTAAAAACGTTGTCGCAAAGAATCCGCATCTGGGTTTGCGTCGGTCAGTTTTAGGTAGTGTACGAGTGCCCGCTGCATGTCATTTTCGGCGATGCTGTCGAGCATATGAATGGCTTGCTCTTGGCTTATGGTCTTGTGTTCACCGTTTTGCACATACGTGATTGAGGTTTGGTTCATCTTTTGGTTTTTTTCTTTTAAATAATGGTCAGAAACCTACCTGAAGCCAGCTGAGCATGCAATTTAAACCATCATAAATTTGGAGTGGCTATTGGTGTTTCTATCTTGAAGTTTGATCATTTCCACCAAAAGTGAGTCATAATCTTGACTGTTCAATCTTTGGCAAGTCAGAGAGTTTTGAAATTCAGAAAAGGCTCTTGATCCCTCGTTGTAATATCATCTGGAGTGGCATTCATGAAATTCGTTTTTTTAACTAATCAGGCATCTTATCATCAAATGCACTTTGCCCGTGCAATGGTGGCTGAGCTTGGCAAAGCTAACTTTAGAATTGTATTTGAAAAAAGCACCAGTGCGGCGCGAGCAGAGATGGGGTGGGTTGATGATTACACGGAACCGTACATCATACGCTTTTCTGAGTCAGACAAGGCGCGGGCAGAATGCGTAGATTGGATTAATAGCGCTGATGTGGTAATCCAAGGTCGTTTTCCTATTAAGTACGTTAAGTCACGAATCAAACGAGGATCGTTAACCTTTGCTGCTCAAGAACGTTTTTGGAAGAAGCCGGCTTCTTGGAAACGCAAGATCTCACGGTTCGCGCATCTTTACAAAAATTACTACAGCGTGAATAAATCAAATTATCACTTTCTAGCAATTGGTGCGTTTGCAGCTCAGGATTTGAACGAATTGGGCATGTTTAAAAATCGCAGTTGGCGCTATGGTTATTTCATTGATTGCCCTAAATCAATTAGTGTTGAGAAAACGGGGCAATTGAAGTTGCTTTGGTGTGCGCGGTTCAGTGAGGTAAAACAACCACACAAAGCGCTGGAGATTCTGCAAGGATTGAAAAAGGGCGGCATGCCGGTAAGCCTCACAATGATTGGTGACGGTGATCTGCGTTCAAAGATAGAGGCCAGAGTCACACAGATGGGTCTGCAAAACGACGTTACGTTCACCGGTTGGCAAACTCAAGATGAGGTGTTTGAGCATATGGCCCAAACGGATCTATTTTTGATGACCAGTCATTACGGTGAAGGTTGGGGTTTGGTGGTAAACGAGGCCTTAAGTCATGGTTGTGGGGTGATGGCAAATGAGTTGCTTGGCTCCGCTCGCAGTTTGGTTAAGCATGGCGAATCTGGAGTGCTTTACCATGATGAGG
Organism: uncultured Arenicella sp.; assembly: GCA_937974565.1. Taxonomy (GTDB): domain Bacteria; phylum Pseudomonadota; class Gammaproteobacteria; order Arenicellales; family Arenicellaceae; genus Arenicella. Next base: position 41,105 of record CALJWL010000038.1, on the reverse strand, counting down.
ATTTGTCTGATGCATTAGCTTTACTGTTAAACGTAGGGGTAACGGGCATAAGACAATGGGGAGCAAACGGGCATCGAAACATGAATAAACATTGGTCCGCTGCCGAGGCCGCGAAACGAACCATTGGGCTTTCGCAAGCCTTATTAAGCCACAATGCTGAAGCAAAATCGCTTTATCAAGATGGGGTTTGTAGCTTGATTGAGACTCCTTAATAACCACATTTGCTTAGATGCGCTACAAACATTCATTCATACTCTGAGCATGAATTCGATAAACTCCTACAGAGTTGAAATCGGCGGATTCACCCAGATCGGGCACAGTGCTGCTGGCGTAGCGCCCCACTTCTGTTAATCCTTTTAATGAATCAGGCTTTACTCTTGAATCGGCCACGATTAAGTCTCCATATTCGAGGATAAAGTCTTTAAGCATTGGTAAATTTTCTCTGTCATAGAATACATCGGCGATGAGCAGGGTGGTGGTGCTTTTTTCGATTTCAAGGCCGGTAATGTCGTGTTTAAACTCCATATTCGCGCTATTTAACCGGGCGTTGACTTGAGCGGCGATTAAGGCGGCCGGGTCAATGTCCAAGGCAATGACTCTTTTGGCGCCAGCGAGTTTTGCCGCAATGGCCACCACACCAGAGCCTGACCCGAAATCGACGACTGTTTTGCCTTTAACTTCAGTGGCGTTATCCAAAAGGTACCGACTCATTATCTGGCCGCTAGCCCAGCAAAACGCCCAGTAAGGTGGCGAGTCCATGAGAAAATCTATTTGTTCTTGGCTTAAACTTGCTTGTGGGTAAGTCTCTTCTATGAGAGCCAGTTTAATTTCCGGTACCATAGGCAGAACTTGTGTTTTTAGCTTAGCGTTTGGTACTTTGTGTTGCAGTACGCTCGTAAGAGAGTGTATTAAAGAGGGTGGTCCGTCATTTGAATTATTTGCAGTCATAATGTCTAAGGTTGTCGTGGTACAAATGGCGATGCCGCAAATCTAAGTTGCGTGCCTAATCGCATGATACTATCGTGTTCTTTTTTAAATTTCAGTCACATATGTATTCACTGGTATCCGCTGTTAACAATGTGCTTTGGGGGCATGTTCTGATTTATTTGCTGCTGGTTGCGGGCCTTTGGTTTTCAGTGCGATTGCGCTTCGTTCAACTGCTCGAGTTTGGGCATATGTTTCGTTTATTGAAACACAGTCGTGGTGGTGATGCGCAGGGTATCTCTTCATTTCAAGCGTTGTGTACTAGCCTGTCGGCCAGAGTGGGAACGGGAAATTTGGCTGGGGTGGCAATCGCCATTTCTATTGGTGGCCCAGGTGCAATTTTCTGGATGTGGGTAATCGCCTTTGTTGGTATGGCAACGGCGTTTGCTGAAAGCTTGCTGGCTCAGGTTTATAAGGTTAGAAACTCTAATGGAGAGTTTCGCGGTGGACCGGCTTATTACATTAAATCAGGCTTAGACAGCAAGTGGTTGGCTACGCTATTTTCGATCTTTTTATTATTTGGTTATACCTTAGTTTTCAATGCCACACAGGCGAACACCATTGCCGATGCACTGAATCATAGTTACGGCATTCCGGTGCTTAATGTGGGTATCGCTATCACGGTGATGGTGGGTGTTATTGTCTGCGGTGGGTTAAGGTCTATTGCTCGATTCTCTGAGTTGGTTGTACCTGTGATGGCGTTGGTATTTTTGTCCATAGCGATGGTCATTACGCTGTTAAATTTTTCACAAGTGCCAGCGTTATTATCAGAGATTGTACGATCGGCTTTTGGCTTACAAGAGGCAGCAGGAGCGACGTTCGCGGTGGCGTTGCAGAGCGGCATTAAACGTGGGTTGTACTCTAATGAGGCTGGCGCCGGCAGTGTTCCGCAGGCCGCGGCGGCGGCATCGCCTAAGCCAAATCACCCCGCCACACAGGGCTACATTCAGATGTTGGGTGTGTTCATAGACACCATGGTGATTTGTACTTGCACCGCTTTATTGATTATGTTGGCAGGCGATTATACCGGCATTGAAATGGAAGGCATACGCATGACTCAAGAAGCCATGACCACACACCTTGGTGGCATCGGTGGTCACTTTTTGGCGTTTGCGATTACTGTATTTGCCTTCACTTCTATTTTGGGTAATTACGCTTACGCCGAGAGCAATCTGCACTTTTTTAAGTTAGACAATACGCTGGGAAAATTGGCGTTCACAGCCGTCTTTTTGACGATGATATTATTGGGCACGCAAGCTGAACTCAAGTTGGTTTGGGCCATGGCGGACATGGCGTTTGGTTTGATGGCCGTGATAAATGTGGTTGCGATAATACGGCTAACCCCCACCGTGTATAAAGTGACCATGCACTACCAACAAGCCCGCGCAGATGCGCGAACGCCCACTTTCACACCCAACGCTGTAAAAGTGCAGGGAGAGTTGGAGATGGATGTATGGTCGTTGAGAACCTCTGACGACGACGTTGCTCTAATTCGAAAACGGTGAGTACGGCATGTCGTTTATCGGATAGATATTTCGGCCTTCGTACTTTTGCAGTGCATCCAGTTTGGGTTGCAAGTGGTCGGCTGCTAGCAATATTTTCAACTGATCTTTCAGTTCACGAAATATTCGCTTAAGCTCTGGATGATCTGACTCCGTTGCGTGCGCTGTTACATCAATCAAGCAGGTATCGCTGCTCATTCGAATTTTGGTTTCATCAACCTCGTAAGCGAGGCGTGCGTATTGTGCAATAATGTTGAGACACTTGGCATTCAGCCATTGTACTTTGATGTCTCCAATTTTGACCCGTGTCACCATAGATTTTGCCTCCTGTGTTCTTGAAAATTAGACCATGGCTTAGTTCAATGAACAATAGTCAAATGTGACTAGTCTGTGCCATTACACTTCATTACAAGACGGTGGGTATTTCGAGAGGCTTTTTCAATTGGTGCTTAGTTGTCTACCCACTCTTGTATCTGCTCACGCATGGCATCCACACCAGTGAATTTAAGCGATGAAAAAGGCTCAACACCAAATTGCCCGTTAATATTGGCCAGTTCCTTTTCTACGTTAAGCGTTGTGCTGGCAATTTTTCCGCGTTTAAGTTTGTCAGCCTTGGTTAACAAAATTTGCGTGGGAAGATCAGACTCGCTTGCCCACTTAACCATTTGCCTGTCCAAATCGGTCAGTGGGTGTCTTATATCCATTAAAAGTACGAGAACGATTAAATTGCTTCTCTCAGTCAAATACCGATGAATGGTGGTTTCCCAGTCTTTTTTGACCGCTAATGGAACTTGTGCAAACCCATAACCTGGTAAATCTACTAAACGAGCCGTTTCCCCTAAAGAGAAAAAATTTATTTGTTGAGTGCGGCCCGGCACTTTACTGGTTCGGGCTAACTTTCGGCGATTACAGATGGCGTTAATTGCGCTGGATTTTCCGACATTAGAACGCCCAGCGAAGGCTATTTCGACTAAGTCATCGTTAGGGAATTGGCTTGGCTTGGCGGCCCCCAGTATAAATTGGGGGTGGCGCAACGCAACAGGTAGCCCCTGTTGTGGTTTTTCATTTTTATTATGCTTATCATTCATTGACGCATTCTACCAAAGTTCCTCTATGTCAGACGGACAGAATGCATCGCCGTATACGGAACGTATAATGTCAGACGTTTGCACAATAAGTCTCTTTTGCCAAAATACGGCGTAAACGCCTCTTTTGTCTGCGATTTTGTCTTGCCTCTGAGTAAAATGGATTCACGATGAAGGTCTCAGTTTGATTATGCCGTGTAAACCCGTGCCTGAGCTTGAGAATGAGACCTTTAAATGATATAAATCCGCACTTAAATAAACTCGCTTTTGATTCGCGCCTATATTGTGTTTGAGTCAAGCGAGAAGCGCACTCTTTCTGGCTTATTCGGAGGCCTTAATGTTAAGAAAATTATTGATCGTTGCGGGTTTGGTCGCGTTATCTTCGGGTAATGTATTGGCCGCCGGTAATGCTGAAGCGGGTAAAGCTAAGTCGGCCGTGTGCGCGGCGTGTCATGGCGCCAACGGCATCAGTACTCTGTCAGTTAACCCTAATTTAGCAGGTCAAGTGCCGGGTTATATTGCGGCTCAATTGGATGCTTTTAAATCTGGTGAGCGTCAAAACGCCATTATGGCGAGTCAAGCTGCCGGCCTTTCTACGCAAGACATGGCCGATTTAGATGCTTTTTACGCCTCGATGGAACCTAATATAGAAGTTACTTTGACTGAAGACGAAGCGAAGCTAGCAGAAGCAGGCGCTCGCATTTATCGTGGTGGTTATTCTGAACGCGGCATTTCTGCTTGCATGAGTTGCCACGGCCCTGCTGGCCATGGTATCCCGAAGAATTATCCGCGTGTATCAGCTCAGCACCGAGAGTATTTAGAGAAAAGCCTACTTGATTATAAAAAAGGCAACCGAAAAGGTTACAAGGGCATTATGCACAGCATTGCCTTCGGTTTGTCTGAGCAACAAATTAAAGAATTAGCGGCTTACATGGCTGGGTTAAACTAAGCAAGTGAGTTGATAAGCAAGTTGAATAGGGCTCAATAACACTTGGCTTGTTATACGCACGCCAATGAGCTGAAAAAAGCGGTCATTCGACCGTTTTTTTTTGCACCCACATATCGTGCCTTCGAGTGCGCTATCGCTCATCGAACCGCAAATTTCTTTGGTAAACGCGTGCGAAAGGCACGCTTTTCCCCTTCGCTTTTTACTCTGGTGCTACACTTCATCCATGGATGAGCAATCACTTTACACACTGCAGTCAGATACAGTCTTGATCGTGCCGACAGGAAGTTTAACCACGCATCTGAATGAAACCTTAGCGGCACAAAAGATTCAACGTAATCAGTTGGTGTGGGAAGCGCCAAATATTGTTTCATGGTCCGAATGGTTGCGAGATTTATGGCAGCATAACCGGTTTGCGTTTGATGGCATACATTCGGTTATTGGGCCTCAACAGGCCAAGATGCTGTGGACGCAGGTAATAGAAAAATCCAAGCAGGCCAGCAGTGAGCTAACACTACTGAATGTTCAACAGACCGCACGCGCGTGTATGCGCAGCGACCGCTTATTGTCCGATTGGGCTTGCGATAAAGCCGCATTAGCGGCAGATCATGTGGCTGATGTGGATCAGTTTTTGGAGTGGCGCCAACATTACAGTGCCGCGCTCAAACAGCGAGGCTTAATTGATGAGCCGAGACTGCAATCAGCGTTAATTGAATTGTTATCCAAAGGGGCGTTGTGCTTTCAAGTAAAAAAATTGGTTTGGTATGCCTATGATTTACTTACTGCCGCGCAGCAGGCCTTTGCGGCTTATTGTGAAAGTGTGAGCAATGACTCAATAACAGGTCGAGCCGTAGCAATAGAGGTGTTGTCGGGTGGCCCCAAACGTCAAACAACGAATCTAAATTACCTTCGTTATGACACTGACAAATACGAGTTGGAGCATGTGCTAAGACAAGCCAGAGCCTTGTTAGAGAAACAACCAAAGCAGCGCATTCACATTGTTGTTCCAGATTTGCAACATCGTTACAGTCAAGTTCAAGAGTTGGCGCGACAAACGTTCTACCCCAATGCCTCGTTAACCGATGTACAGAATAATAATTGCGTTTACCGCTTAAGTTTAGGACGTGCTATGCACGAGTCGCCAACTATTGAGGTGGCCTTATGTTTGATTGGTTTGCTCAAATCGTCTTTGCCGATGGCTGATTTGCGATTTCTGTTTCGGTCCGTCTTTTTGGGGGGTGTACAACGCAACAAATCTGAGTTTTATGAACTGGAGCGCTGGTTGAAACATCAACGCTTAAGGAACGTTTCGTTAGATCGACTTGAAACCCTGTTTGAAGAATATAAAAAGAGTCAAGAACTCGGTGAACTCAACGAAAATTTAAGCTCGGAGAGTGTTGACGTTTTAAATCAATTTATTGGTAAAGTGACGTTGTTTCGAGATGCACTAACGAAAAAATTGAGCGCCCAAAAGCAGGCTACAGGCTATGCGGCTTTACGTTTTTCTGAGTGGGCACAAATATTCGCTGAGTGGTTGGCTTTGTGGCAATGGCAAACAAACCCAGTAGGTACAGAGCTGTCGAGTGTGGCGCACCAGCTTCGTAAACGTTGGGATCATGTGTTCCAAGAATTTGCCGACTTAGGTACGGTGCAACGAAGCATCGGTCTCTCAGGTGCCGTATCAGGATTTCAACAGTTGGCTCGTGATACGGTGTTTATGCCAAAATCGGCGGCATCGCCGGTGGTTATTTCAGGCTTGCTTGATGCATTGGGGCGTGAAATTGACGTCTGCTTTGTAACCGGTATGACAGACGATTTTCCCGCAGCGAATAAAAGTGATGCGTTTGTACCGAACTATCATCTGTTGCCCACTGGTTATCCTGACGCTAGCCCGCAAACCAGTATTAATCAAGCGCAGAAGGTAATGCAAAGCCTGCTTACTGCTTCTGCTGAAGCCTTTGTTAGTTTTGCGTTAGCGCGTGTTGATAGTGGCAATGAGCAAAGGCAAGCGTCACCGATATTTTCTGAGCAATTGATTAACGCTAAACTGATTTCTAAGCCCGATTTGAAATCGGCAGAGCCGCCCTGCGTTACTGCCGATGGAATTCCGCAGTCAAACGGTTCAACTTTAGAATCTTATACCGACACTCGGGGCCCAGCGTGGCGCAAACCCGATACCGCCCGTGGTGGTGCGGCTATCTTTAAAAATCAGTCGCAATGCGCTTTTAAGGCTTTTGTTACCCATCAGCTTCGATTTGACGTTGAGCAAGAGCTTGAGTTTGGGTTGGATCACTTTGACCGAGGCAACCTAACTCATCAAATGTTAGAAATTTTGTGGCAAAAAATACCTGATCAAGCGTTTTTGAATGGGCTTGATGGCAATGAACAGACAACGTTGCTTTTAGCCTCTTTTGACCAATTATTGCAGAATAATAAAGATGAACTTAATGAAGAGAAGCTGCGATTATTTAAACTCGAAAAGACGCGAGTGATTGAACTGGCCAATGAATGGCTGGCACTGGAACGTAAACGCCCAAGTAACTTTGCCGTGGTTGAAACTGAGAGTAAATATCGTGGTGAATGGGCTGGGATTACGTTTGACTACATTATTGACCGAGTTGATGTAACGGACGCTGGCCAGTCGGTCATCGTTGATTATAAAACTGGCATGGTGAATAAAAATGATTGGCAAGGTGAGCGGCCGCGCGAGCCTCAGTTGCCGTTGTACGCCTTGGTGTTGGACGAACTCAAAAGCAATAAGGTGTCGGGCATTGCCTATGGGCAAGTAAGGCGTGGTGATTGTAAATACGTCGAGCTTGCTGAGGTGGACATTTTTCCGTCCAGTGCAAAGCGTGGCATTGATACACAGTCGCTGTGGCAAACCAGCCGCCGTAATTGGCCCGAGGTGTTTACCCGTTTAGCTAACGAATTTTTAGTCGGCGAAGCAGCGGTTAACCCTGTGGATAAGCAAGCGTGTCAGTATTGCGAGTTGAGTGCGATGTGCCGGATACAAGAGTTGCGTGAGCGCAATACAGGTTGTGCTGCTGATGGTGGCGAGGTGAGTGATGGTCGTTGATTTAGAGTCGCGCCAACAAGCATTAGACCCTAAAAGGTCGTTTATCGTTCAAGCGCCAGCCGGTTCTGGTAAGACAGGCCTTTTGGTCTATCGTTATTTGTGTTTATTGGCCCGGGTTGAAAAACCGAATAATGTGCTTGCCATTACATTTACTCGTAAAGCTCGCGCTGAAATGCGTGAGCGCATTCTTGAGCTGTTATTAGCGGCTAAAAAGGGTTGTGTTGCGAAGGACGTCTTCGAGCAACAAGGTATCGAACTGGCTAATTGGGTACTTCAACGGGATGCGCAGATGGGGTGGCGTCTATTAGAGTCACCGCATCAAATGCAAATCTTGACCATAGATGCGTTTTCTGCGCGTCTTGCGTCAAGTATGCCGTGGTTAAGCCGTTTGGGTGACCGCCCTAATACCAGTGATGCCGTGGACGCACACTTCGCGTTTGCCGTGGATCAAGTGTTTGATGAGTTGCTGAAGCCAAGCTCCGATGTTGGTGAGTCTCTAAAGACAGTCATGCATGAGTTAGACTATAACTATGATAAAGCCCGGCGGCTATTTATCAATATGTTGTCAAAGCGCGACCAATGGTTGCGACACTTAGTACATAATGACGTGCAATCAATGAGGTGCGAATTAGAACAAGCGTGGGCTGAGTTGATTAATACTTGTCTCACGAATACCAGAAGCTTGTTCAGTGAGGGTATGCTTGAAGGCTGGTTAGAGCTTGCAATTCAGGCTTCCGGTCGCATCGATTACGAGAACCCTAGAGCGGCAAAAAGTATGCAGGTGTTGCAGGGACACTCAGGCTTACTTGATGATTTGCAGCCCCAACATTGGTCAGCATTGGTTGATATGGTGCTGGTGAAAACGGGCGATAAAGTGCGCGCAGCGCCCGATAAAAATACGGGTTTCCCAGCTAAGCATGCCGATAAAGATCGTTGTAAAGCGCTGTTTGACGAGATGCGAGATGACGAGGTGGCGGTGGCCGCCTTAGCCGAATTAAAAACGTTGCCCCCTTTAACATACAGTGATGTTGATTGGCGTTGCCTCAGTGCCTTAGAGTCGGTATTAAAAGCGCTGGCTGTTAGGCTGCAGTTGCGCTTTCGCTCCGTTGGTGAAATTGACCACAGTGAAGTTACTCAACGCGCCAATATGGCGCTTTCTGATTTAAATAACCCCACTGATCTAGGCCTGTTGATGGACGGCCAGATTGATCATATTTTGGTGGATGAATTCCAAGACACGTCCAATGGCCAATTGAGCCTGCTGAAAAAATTGACAGCAGGGTGGCAATTGCATGAGAGCCCAGCTAGAACGTTGTTTTTGGTGGGCGACCCAATGCAGTCTATTTATCGCTTTCGTGAAGCGGATGTGAGTCTGTTTTTGCAAGTCGCTAATAATCAATACACCGGTGTGTTTGATAATATTGAGATCGAATCTTTGACCTTGTCGCAAAACTTTCGTTCGACTGAAACGTTGGTGTCTTGGTTTAATTATGCATTTAAACCAAGTTTCCCAGCAAAAAATGACGTGCTTACCGGCGCGATTAAATACGCCGGTGCGTATTCCTCTAAACAAGATGCTGGCGAAACGCCAGTAGAGTACTGGTTGGCGAACGATCGTGCGCAAGAGGCCGAAGTGTTGCTGGAAATTGTGCAGAACGCTTTATCTTCTTTGCCTAGCGATGATGCGCAAATAGCCATTTTAGTTAGAACACGCCCGCAACTTGAATATTTATTACCACGGCTGGATCAAAGCGGCATTCATTATGCCGCGATAGACATTCAACCGTTGCATGAGCAGCAAGCGGTTAAAGACGTAATCGTACTGTGTAGGGCAATATGCAGTGAAGACGATCGTGTTGCTTGGTTGGCATTGCTGCGTGGCCCGTGGTGTGGTCTCACTTTAGAAGAAATCAGCTTGTTTACTGGCAAGCCCGATCAGTTAATTTGGCAAAGCTTGGTTGATACAACCATCACTTCAAGATTAAACACGGACTCAAAGCAGCGCTTATTGCGTTTTTGTGGTGTGCTGGCCGCAGCAAAAAAACAACACCAACAAACGGACCTCGGTAGTTTGACGCGATGGGCGTGGCGGCAGTTAGGGGGCGAACAAACCCTGGGTCGTATTCAGAGCGAAGACATTGAGCAAGTATTTGAATTACTGAATTCATTGCAACGTGGTGGTGATCTGCCCAGTGTTAAAGAGCTTGAATTACATTTGCAGCGTTTGCGTGCTTGCTATGTAGCACAAGAGTCAGCCAACGTTGTGGTCAGCACCATTCACAAAGCCAAGGGTTTGCAGTACCACACGGTGATTTTGCCGGGCCTGGCGAGTAAACCAAGAGCCGAAGACCGTGATGTACTTATGTGGGCGGAACACCAAACGAAGAGCGGCACCCCTAATCTGCTATTAGCGCCACTCTTATTCAAGGTTGAAGAAGGGTCGCATTACGCTTACCTGCGGGATCTTGATGCGAAGCGAGCCAACAGCGAAGTGGTGCGTTTAATGTACGTGGCGTGTACGCGAGCAGAGCATAAGTTGGTGTTGCTAGGGAACCTGAAAACCAATGAGCAAAATCAAGAGCTTGCTAACCCGCCAAAAAACAGTTTATTGGGTTCGTTGTGGCCTATATTGAGTCATCACTTCAAAGTCATGGCACCGAATCAAGATCAAGGTACAGAGGCGTCGCCTGAAAGTGAGCGATTAGACCAGACTTTATTTCGTTTGCCCGCTGACTACCAAGCTCCGATGCAGGAAGATTTCGCGTGGCAACCGCCAGCACAACTGAACGCACAAGAATTAAACGAGTCACAAAGACAAGAACACCAGACAGACGAAGTCATCTTTGAATGGGCCACTGAAGTGGCGACGGCGGTGGGTATTGTGTTACATGACTTCTTACAATTTGCCGGCGCCGAGATCCTAAATTTGACCGTTGACGATGTTATGAGGCAACGCTGGCGCGCTGAATTGTTAAGTTTACGAGTGCCAGATAATCGCATTGGGTATGCGTTGCAACGGATGGTGACGGCCGTGCAACATATTCAGTCAGACCCGCAAGCAACGTTTATTTTCACTGACTACGAGGTAGCGCAAAACGAGTACGCCTTATCGACGTTGGAAGCCGGCGTTGTTAAAAAATATCGCCTTGATCGCACTTTTATTGATAACGATGGTGTGCGTTGGATTGTCGATTATAAGACCACCACCACTCAAAGTTCTGACTTGGAAAAATTCGTAGACATTCAGGTTCAAGAGCGACATCGTGACCAATTGAATAAATACGGTGAATTGATGAGCCAAGTGGAATCACGACCGATAAAGCTCGCTGTTTATTTTCCATTACTCAAACAGTTGCGTATCTGGACATACCAAGCCAACATCAACCATTAAGACCGTTTGATGATGGTAAAAAAAACAAAGAAAGAAACACAGTGAAAGCCGTAAAATTGAGAGCCAACATTTTAAATGGCACTGAAGTGGGGTTGTGATGATCGATTTAAATTCGCAAAACACATAAGGCGGAGGCACTTGAGTCGACGTTAAATTATAAATACAAAAGCCCAACTGATCATGCGCTTGGATCAGTTGGGCTTTTGTTTGAATAAAGTCAAAGCGTCATAGGTTCTAGAATTCTGTAGTGAAACGTCTTGGCGTGTTCAGATACAAAAACTATTGCCTTGTTTGACTGATTCTCTGGCCGCGGTTTTGCTGATCTCAGCCTAACCTTCAGGGGCTTCGTCAGGCGCAGTTTTAACGGCGTTTTTCATGTCTTTTTTGTCTTCCATAACCTCGACTTTAACGTCACCAGCTTCGTTGGTAAGCGATGTTGTTAATTCGTCTTCCTTGAGCATGGTTTTCTTGTTCTTCATGTCTTTCAGTTCTCCGATGGCTTCTTCTTTTGCGTGATCGCCAGCAAATGCTGAAATGCTGGTAGCCGCAGCCGCTGTAAATAGAACTGTTTTAAGAAAGTTGGGTAATACGTTTTTAGTAGAATTCATAGTGATTCCTCGATTCTATTGGTTAATCAAACGTCGGTTATGTATGGGTAGGTTCGGGCCGACAACGGGAAGTCTAGACAAACTTTTACGGTCGACATTGAGCTTTACCCTTCGGTAACCCAAAAAAGGCAAGTGTTGCAAATAATTTAGACTTAAAACCCCAAGAAATTTATAGTTGATGTCAATAAGTAAGGGGTTTTGTGGGATTTTTTTCGTTAAACCTGAACTTTGGCCGTAATGAATATCTTGCTTTTTATTAATCTACTTTGCCGAACTTATGACAAAAATCAGGCAAAATACCAGTCGTAACCGTTGCCCGTTTCGAGCGAAAACGGCCAACGCATATTGATCAGTTTCGTTGAAAAGCCACACTTAAGAAACGACATAAAGCCCTGAACAACAAAGAAAATTATGATTAAACGCCCAATAAATCTCCATTCAAGTTGGCTCAACCACCTAAAAAACGAGTTTGATCAAGATTACATGCGCTCATTGTCAGAGTATTTGCGCTCTGAGAAGAGCAATGGCCAAATTGTTTACCCCTCGGGTGAGTGTATTTTTGCTGCGCTGAATACCACTCCGCTGGATAAAGTGAGGGTGGTGATTCTCGGTCAAGACCCATACCATGGCCCTAATCAGGCACACGGTTTGAGTTTTAGTGTGCTTAAAGGTATTCCAACGCCACCTTCGCTGAAAAACATTTATAAAGAATTGAGCGCGGATTTGGGTTGCGTTACTCCATCGCATGGGTATCTAATGTCTTGGGCTGAGCAGGGCGTGTTGTTGTTGAATTCCGTGCTGACGGTGCGTCAAGCGGCGGCAGCCAGCCATCAAGGCAAAGGCTGGGAACGCTTTACTGATGCGATTATTCAGACCATTAATCATCACCAACGCCAAGTTGTCTTTTTGTTGTGGGGCTCTTATGCACAAAAAAAAGGGCAAGCGATAGACCGAAATCGCCACTTAGTTTTGCAAGCGCCACACCCATCGCCGTTATCCGCGCATCGAGGCTTTTTAGGTTGTCAGCACTTTTCACAAACTAACGCTTACTTACAGGCTAATGGTCACGTACCAATTGATTGGCAAATTACCTAGTTCTAATGGCGGTACGTAAGATATTGCACATAGATATGGACGCGTTTTTTGCTTCGGTAGAACAGCGTGATTTTCCAGAGCTGAGAGGTAAACCGGTGATTGTGGGCGGTCAGCCCGAGAGTCGAGGTGTGGTGGCAGCGTGCAGTTATGAGGCCAGACAGTTTGGGGTACACTCGGCCATGCCCAGCGCTCAAGCCGCGAAGTTATGTAAAGGCGCTATTTTTGTGCCACATCGGTTTGAGGTTTATCGAGAAGCGTCAGCGCAAATCCATAACGTGTTTAAAGCTTATACTGAACACATTGAACCACTGTCACTTGATGAAGCGTATTTAGATGTCACGACAAAGGCCGCCGAAGTTGGTTCTGCAACTCAGATTGCAAAAGACATTAAACGCGATATTAAAAACCGCACTGACCTGATCGCATCAGCCGGCGTATCCTATAATAAATTTTTGGCGAAAATTGCCAGTGACATGGACAAACCTGACGGCCTCTATGTGATTCGCCCTGAAGCGGCGGATGCTTTTATCGAGCAACTGGAAATACGTAAGTTTTTTGGCGTGGGAAAAGTCACCGAGAAAAAGATGCACAAACGCGGTATTTTTACTGGCGCCGATTTAAAAGCACTGGATAAGGCCAAACTCACTCAATACTTCGGCCGATCTGGGGACTATTATTACAATATCGCACGCGGCATAGATGATCGACCTGTGCGTGTTCACCGAGAGCGTAAATCAATTGGTGCGGAAACAACGTTTGAGAAAAATTTGTTGAATAAGGCGCAAATTTGGCAAAAGTTACTCAGTTTATGCGAGCGAGTAGAGCGTACTTTGCAAACCAAAGGGCTGCAAGCGAGAACCGTGACTTTGAAAGTAAAGTATTCTGATTTTACTTTGAATACACGCAGTAAAACCAGTTTGAGTGCAGTTCAAAACCAGGCTCATCTCATTGAAGTATTGCCAGAGTTACTTAAAAAAACCGAAGTTGGCAGTCGCCCAATACGATTGGTTGGCGTTTCTGTCTCTACCTTGAGTAAACGCGGTGAGGATGAAGCTCATTCAAGCCAATCGTTAAATATAGAACAAGGGAAGCAACTAGGGTTGTTTTAACAGCTTGAAAAGAGTTAAAAGAAAGAGACGAAAGCCGGGTTCGCTTTGCAGAGCGTCATCGGCTGACATAGAATGACTTAAATAACATGCCGTGCCGTCTAAAGAGACCCTGACGAATGAAAAATATTGTCTGTACGATTTAAGGCACTTGTTCTGGGTTGTTGAATTCTCCCTAAATATAGCCATACACCTATTTGTACGCGCAAAGCGTTGTAGACTGACTAACTTATGCTTAAAAAAATCTGCGCTTTCATTTTATTTCGCCTTTGTGGTTGGACGATGATCGGCCACCCGCCGACGGAAAAAAAATACTTGTTCGTGGCGGTGCCGCATACCAGCAACTGGGATTTTTTCTATGGCTGGTTGGCCATCAATGCCCTACAACTGAATGTGAAAATATTCGCTAAAGATGTATTCTTTGTTTGGCCATTAAATTATCTGTGCGCTTGGTTGGGCGTGATGCCGGTTAATCGACGTAAAAGCACTAATTTTGTGGATTCCATGGCGCTTATGTTTGAAGAGTATGACTCCTTAGCTGCGTTGATTACGCCAGAAGGCACACGGGCTTATCGCCCCGTGCTTAAGAGTGGGTACTATCATTTGTCTAAGAAGGCGAAAGTGCCAATTGTGGTGGCGGGTCCCAATTTTGCCGAAAAAACCTTTACCATTTCCCCAGTTCGAGACCCATTTGCGACGTTTGAAGAAGACGAAGCTAATGTTATTGAGTTTTGTCGTTCTCAGGTTGGCAAAAGACCAGAAAAAACCTTTCAATGAAACAACTTTCAGCGTTGCTACACCGATCAACGATCCATTAATACGATAATAACCAAAAGTAATGCATGTTAAACGCAAATTAGTAGTGGCAATCTCATCTCGCGCCCTGTTTGATTTACAAGACAGCCATCGCATGTTCGAAGAAGACGGAATCGAAGCGTATTGCCAGTATCAGATTGAGCATGAAAATGAGCCATTAAATCAAGGTACGGCATTTCCTTTGGTTAAAAAGCTATTGGATTTAAACCAACTTGGCGAACCGCGAGAGCGAGTGGAGGTGATATTACTTTCGCGCAACAGTGCCGACACAGGATTGAGAGTATTCAACTCCATTCAAGCTCACAATTTACCAATCACACGAGCGGCATTCACAAACGGTGGTAGCCCATTCAGGTACGTGGAGCCCTTTGGGGCGGATGTGTTCTTATCCAGTGACCCAAATGATGTGGCCAGCACACTTAAGGCTGGCTTTGCCTCGGCAACGATGCTTTCCTCAGGCACCTCTAAAGATTCCGACAATCAAGACAAGCTATGCATCGCATTTGATGGTGATGCCGTTGTATTCTCAGATGAGGCTGAATTGATATACAAAAATCAAGGACTGACGGCGTTCGCTGACCACGAAGTAAAGTCGGCTAAAAGGCCGTTGCCCGGTGGTCCATTTAGAAGCATGTTGGCGGCTCTGCATCAAATTCAGTCGGAGTTTCCGGTGGACAAGTCGCCGCTGCGAACGGCGATCATTACGGCGCGCTCGGCTCCAGCGCACGAGCGCGTGATTAGAACCTTGCGTGCATGGAATATACGCATTGATGAAGCCGTCTTCTTAGGTGGTTTGCCCAAAGGGGAATTTTTGAGGACCTTTGGCGCGGACATCTTTTTTGATGACCAACAAGGCCATTGTGATTCCGCTCGGCAGCACGTGCCAACAGGGCACGTTCCCAGTGGGGTTGCAAACGCCGAAGATTGAGTTTTAGTAAGACTTGAGACTAGAGTAATCGAGTTTCTTTAGAATTACCGATAAGCGCAATTAGTTGAGCTGACGCCATGTGTGTTGATTGATGAAACAAAGCGTAATGGCACTTCTAACGCCGCTTATGTGAAAATAATCTTAATAAATCCTGTTGAGAATCAAATAAAAATATTCAAGCAACGCCTTACAGCGTGTTATTTAGAAGTTTTAGTCACTGATGTACGTCTATTGACAGAATAATAATGAGAGAAGAAGTCTGAGTTAGCATGAAAATTAGCCGAACATTACCCAGAGCATTATTGGCGGTAATCATGGGACCCAAGCCCAAATCTGCCCTGTTGTCTATCGCTAGCCTATTAATTTTAAGTACGGCAGGTCTTGTTGTTCCTGTCAGTAATGCTGCTTTGCCACTGGCTGTTGAAGAGGTGCCCGTACCGTCTTTGGCTCCAATGCTTGAGCGAGTTCAAGCTTCTTTGGTCACGGTTACCACAGAGGCTACGGTGCAAGTACGCCGAGACCCCTTTGATGACCCATTCTTTCGCCGCTTTTTCAATCAACGCCGCTCAGCCACGCGCACGCGTGAGGCTCGTTCTGTTGGTGTTGTGATTGATGCGGGGCAGGGTTATGTGCTTACCAATGAGCATGCGGTGCGCGGCGCGAATAAAATACAAATTCGCTTAGATAATGGCCGAACGTTTGACGGCATCTTGGTCGGCACTGACCCTTCTTTTGATGTTGCCGTAGTAAAGATAGACCCGGTTGGCCTCACGGCCATTGACGTGGGTGATTCCAGCCGGTTGAGGGTTGGCGACTTTGTGGTATCCATTGGTGATCCATTAGGTGAACAAAACGCCATTGTCAGCGGTATTGTCAGTGCCCGCGCGAACCCAGACAGTCTGAAGCAATACCAGCACTACATTCAAAGTGATGCCGCTGTTGGCTCTGGCGTATTGGTTGACTTGCAAGGCCGTTTGATTGGTTTGAATATTGCTCAGTCGTCGCAAACGGCATCGGATTCGCGCATCGGTTTTTCTACACCAGTGAATATGGCGATGAAAGTTAAAAACCAGCTTGTTAAATACGGCACACCGCAGCGCGGCTTTCTGTCGGTAAGAGTACAAGACCTAACCCAACAATTGGCGTCAGCCTTTGATTTGGAACGAACCGGCGGGGTGGTTATTACGCAAGTGGCTGAAGGTTCTTCAGCGGAACAGTCCGGCTTAGAAGTGGGGGATGTGGTTCTGAAAGCGGGCACTCAAGTATTAAATAGTAGAAAAGACTTAATGACCGTAATTGCGCAGAAGTTTTCGGGTGACGTATTGAACTTAACCGTGTTGCGTAAAGGACAGCAACGGGTTGTGAGTACCGTTTTGGAGTCGTCAACCAGAGCTTCTAAAGTGGGAACCTTGATACATCGCCAGTTAGAAGGTGCGACGTTAGATAACTTAGATTCACAACAAGCCAACTTGGATATTGGTGGTGGGGTTCGTGTGAGTAGCGTTGTGAAAGGCAGTGTTGCGTGGGAGCATGGCGTAAGGGCCAACGACATCATCACCTCGGTAAATCGTCGCCCAGTAAATGATTTAGAGAGTTTTCACGAAGCCATTGCCGATCAAGATGTGTTGATGCTTAATATTGTTCGTGGTACTGGAGCAATGTTTGTGTTGTTGCAGTAAGCGTTTATAACTTGTGGCGGCACGTTAAAGGGTTAAGCAAACGCATGGCTTTTCTTATGTGGCTAGCTATAACAGAGGCTCCTCGGTTTAAAACCGTCAAGTTGTGATCAATGTTAAGAGAGCTGGTGGCCAATGATGCAAATTCGATTATTGGATAAAGACGACATTGATCAAATTGAAACACTCTGGGGTGAATTGAAAAAGCATCACCAACGCCTGACTGAGGATTTTCACCAGCATTACATTGAGACGTCATTTACCGTACGCAAAAAGGAATTATTAAGCCGTGAGAAGCTTGCTGTTTATGTGGCTAATTCAGGCAATCGAGATATTGGTTTTTGCATTGTTTCTGTGGGGGGTGAGATAGGTACTGTCGAGTCTTTGTATATTCAACCCGAAGCTCGTGGCAGCGGGGCGGGCAAAGCACTCAGCCTAAAAGGCATTAAGTGGCTAAAAGAACAGGCGGTAAAAGACATACGTTTGTCGGTAGGGCAAGGCAATGAGGCTGTATTGGCGTTTTACAAGAAATTAGGGTTCCGCCAACGGGCCGTTGTCATGCAGCTTTTTTAATCTGTATTATTTCTAATAAAAAGGCCAGTAACAAAACGTTACTGGCCTTTTTAAGAACAATGCAGTGACTCTGCTCAGATTCAGAGTCACTCAGATGCACCAAGTAAAAACCACTTTCGGTACTTAATTTTGCTCTAAAAAGCTCTTCAAATGCTCTGAACGGCTTGGGTGGCGAAGCTTGCGCAATGCTTTGGCTTCGATCTGGCGAATACGCTCTCGAGTTACGTCAAATTGCTTGCCCACTTCTTCGAGTGTGTGGTCGGTGTTCATGCCGATGCCGAAGCGCATGCGTAACACTTTTGCTTCTCTTGGCGTGAGACTTTCTAAGATTTCACCCGTGGCATTAAGCAGACCAGAGGTGGTGGCTGCTTCCATTGGCGCTTCTACGTTTTTGTCTTCAATAAAGTCACCTAGATTTGAATCTTCATCATCACCGATTGGTGTTTCCATCGAGATCGGCTCTTTGGCTATCTTCAGTACCTTGCGAACTTTGTCTTCGGGCATTTCCATTTTTTCTGCCAACTCTTCTGGTAAGGCTTCGCGGCCTTTTTCTTGCAAGATTTGACGAGAGATGCGATTGAGCTTGTTAATCGTTTCGATCATATGCACGGGGATACGAATGGTCCGTGCTTGATCGGCAATTGATCGTGTGATCGCTTGGCGAATCCACCAAGTGGCGTAAGTTGAGAACTTATAGCCGCGACGGTATTCAAATTTATCTACGGCTTTCATCAAGCCAATGTTGCCTTCCTGAATTAAGTCTAGAAATTGCAGGCCGCGATTGGTGTATTTTTTTGCAATAGAAATTACCAAGCGTAGATTGGCTTCAACCATTTCTTTTTTTGCACGACGAGCTTTGGCTTCACCGATGGACATGCGGCGATTGATGTCTTTAATCTCCTCAATCGGAATGCCAAGCGCCTCAACAATGCGGCGCAGCTTCGCTTGAGACATCATAATAAGCGCTTGATTGTCTTCGATTTCGTCTTGTTTTTTTGCAGACTTAAGGAGCTTGTCGTATAGCTCGTCATTCAATTCGCTGCCAACAAACGTATCAATAAAGTCTTTGCGAGACATGCCAGCATCAGCAACGGCGATGTCCATAATGGCTTTTTCGTGCCCGCGAACTATTTCCACGTGCGTTCGAATGGTTTCCCATAAAGCTTCAATGATTTTGGGCACAAACTTGATTTCCATCAGGCCTTCAATTAATTCGGCTTGAATGTCTCGCGCTTGCTTGCTGTCGTACCCGTGCTTTTCTAACGCTTTTGCGTGGCGAGCATGCAGTTTTGCCATGGCTTTGAAACGATCACGCGCTTCGTCCATGTCGGGGCCAGTGTCAACCGGCTTTTCGTCCTCTTCTGCTTCATCATCATCGTCGTTGTTCTGCGCGGCTGTGCCCGACTGCACTGGGTTCGGGTCGATCTCGGCATTGGGGTCGATAAAAGCGACTAAAAGATCGGTCAAGCGCATACGCTCTTCTTTGATCTCTTCAAAATAATCCAAAATGGTTTGAATCGCTGATGGGCAAGCGGCCATCGCCACGGTTGACTGGCGAATGCCATCCTCGATGCGTTGAGCAAGGTTGATTTCATCAGCACGAGTTAGCAAGTCAACCGTACCCATTTCGCGCATGTACATGCGCACAGGGTCAGTGGTGCGGCCAAACTCACTCTCTACTGCCGTAGCAAGAACCGCATCGGTGTTATCGTCATCGTCCTCGGCTTCTTTATCGGCTTCGGCTTTGAGCAGTAACGAATCGGCATCAGGAACGCTGTCAAAAACTTCAATGCCCATGTCGTTGATCATGTTCACGACTGACTCAATTTGGTCAGTATCGTTCATGTCTTCAGGCAAGTGATCGTTGATCTCGCGATAGGTCAAAAAGCCTTGCTCTTTGCCTTTTAGAATTAATCGTTTTAACTCGGACTTTTTGCTACTTGAATCCATTAATGGAACCTCACAGTGGCGCCCGCGCGTGCTCTTGTTAAAGCCAGTTGGTGAACTGGCAAACAGCGCATGGCATCAGTGTTTCAAAAAAGGGTTTTTACTACAGGTTAACGCTCAATTTTATAACAAAATTGAGAATGTTTCGCTTAAATTGATTAAAAAACAGGGTGAATAGAACAACAAAACTGGGGATTTATCATTAATTTTCAAGTCTTAAGCGTTATAACAGCGGCGAATATAGTCTTTTAGTGCGGCTTGTTTGCGTTGATCTTCATCGCTTAACGCGTCGAGTTTGGCCTTGTGGTTAAGGTTTTCTAATGCTTGTTCTGCTCGAGACAGCTCGGTGGCATTAAACGCCTCGATGATTTTAGCATTATTGGCACGAATTAATTGCAATGCGTCTTCATTGCTGAGTTCTTCAATGTTGTTGTGGTGGTGATTGGCTAGTTGCAAAAGCGTGTCAGCATACGATTCATCGCGATAACGTTCGAGTAGGGTGGCGGTGGTGGGGCTGGCGATATTTTCCGCCGCTTGGCGTAATTCATGGATCATTTCAATTCCACGCACCTGTGAGTCACAAATCGGGCTAAGCACTGAAAACTCGTGATGATACGTTGGAAATTGCAGCATTAATGAAACCGCGCGCCTCACGGGTGTAAGGCTTGTTGGTCGTGGCACTTGTTGCGTTTGTTGCTTTCGCCAGTTGCCTTTTTTCCACCCTCCACGTTTCCAGTCTTGACCGCTTTGTTGGAACGAGGTTTGCTCTGTTTGAGACTGCGGTGCTTGTGGTGCCAAATCAGTCGCCGATACTTGGGTGAGTGCCGCAACTCTCTCAACGACCAACGTCTTTAACACCCCTGTCTGCATTTTCTCTAACAATGGCTTTGCCAGTTTACCGAGCTTGGCACGCCCGTCGAGTCGGTTGAGGTCAGCTTGTTGTTTTAGGCTTTCAAGTAGAAACTCAGGCAGAGGCATGGCTTGCTTTATGAGTTTTTCAAAGCCTTCTTTGCCCACTTGCTTTACCATGGTGTCGGGGTCTTCACCATCGGGTAAAAATAGAAAACTGACTTGGTGGCCGTCTTGCAATGTGGGCAAACAGATTTCCAGTGCTTTCCATGCTGCGGCTCGTCCGGCTCGGTCACCGTCAAAACTAAACGTGACATTCGGTGTGTGGCGAAACAGCCTTTGCAGGTGCATTGAGGTGGTGGCGGTGCCTAAGGTTGCTACCGCATTGTTAATGCCTTCTTGAGCGAGAGCAACCACGTCCATATAGCCTTCTACGACTAAAACGCCGTCGGCTTCTTTAATGGCACCCCGGGCGCCGTACAAGCCGTACAACTCAGCACCCTTATGGAAAATCGGGGTTTCTGGTGAATTTAAATACTTTGGGTTGCCTGGCTGAGGCTCCTCTTGCTCGAGAATTCGGCCGCCAAACCCCACAACGCGACCGCGATGATCGTGTATCGGGAACATGATGCGATGACGAAAGCGGTCATAGACTCTGCCTTTTTCGTTTTTGGTCAGCATGCCGGTATCAAGCAGCGCTTTTTGCGCTGGGGCGGTGTCACCTAAGGCGTTCATTAAGTTAGACCAACCTTCTGGTGCAAAACCAAGGCCAAATCGCTTCGCTGTATCCCCGCTTAAGCCTCGTTTTTTTAAATAGGCTACAGCGTGTTCTTTGTCTGAATGTTGACGCAACTTGGTTTGATAAAAACCTTCTACTTCTTGCATTAACTTATACAAATCAATGCCTTGGCTCTGAGTGCTTTTTGGGGTGAAGGTTTGCGACTCTTGCGGAATCTCCATTCCAGCACTGGATGCCAGCGTTTCCACGGCCTCGCGAAACTCCATGTGGTCGTGTTCCATCAAAAAACTGATGGCGGTGCCGTTCACTCCGCACCCAAAGCAGTGGTAAAACTGTTTAGTCGGAGATACCGTAAACGAAGGGGTTTTCTCCCCATGAAAAGGACAACAAGCTTTGTAATTAGCGCCTGCTTTTTTTAGTGGCACATACCCGTCTATCAAATCGACTATATCCGTTCGATTCAAGAGTTCATCAATAAAATGTTGGGGTATGCGGCCAGCCATTGGGGTCTGTTAATGGTTTATTTTCAATCCAGATTATGTCTTCATTTTGCCAGAAACGCGGCAAAAAATGTGACGCTTGATTGTTCTAACGAACAATCGTTAACAATGGGTGAGAGGCAATGGAACCTAATTGCACAAAGTGGCTATTTTAGTCTGACAATAAATCATTGACAGCTCTTGTTGTATTCTAACAGCCGAACGAAATGTCACACGCTCCGTCAAACACATTATGATTAGATTATCTTATACCTTGCCCATTGTTGCGATGGCGATTTTGGCTTCATGTTCAACGCTGATTTGGGCTGATGAGGTTAAACGCTATGCGTTGCCCAATAACAGTACGTTTCCAATTGCGCGTGCGGTGGAAGTCAAAGCTGGCACGGACCTAATTTACCACAGCGGCCATGTGCCAAGTGCGGCAAACCCAAGTGAAGAAAAGGGCAGTCGTGCTTATTATGGCGATACTGAAACGCAGGCCCACAACGTGTTTAAAAAACTAAACGCGTCATTAGAAGACATGGGGCTTGGTTTTAAAGACGTCATTAAAATGACGGTATTTTTAGTGGGTGACCCCGAGTTGGAAGGCAAGATGGATTTTGCTGGCTTTATGAGAGCCTATACTCAATATTTTGGCACGCCAGAGCAACCGAATCTGCCAGCGCGTTCAGCGGTGCAAATTGCCGGTTTGGCAGGCGGGCCAGGAATGTTAATAGAAATCGAGATCGTTTTGGCTAGGCCTAAGTAATAGGCTTAGTTAGAAGCAGCTTAGAAAAGCTCAAACTAAAAAGGCCGTAAAAGCAGTGTGCTTTACGGCCTTGAGATCACCGGCGGCATTGCTTTATTAAAAGCGGGCTATCTGGGTTGGGTTCAAGAAAGCTTGGCTTTGATGATTCCGCTCACTTTGCCCATGTCGGCCTTGCCTTGAAGTTGGCTTTTTAAGATGCCCATGACCTTGCCCATGTCTTTCATGGACTCGGCACCAGTACTGTCAATGGCCGCAGCCACCATGTCAGAGACTTCCTCGTCACTCAGTTGCTCTGGCAGATAACCCATAAGGTTGTCGACATGCACTTGCTCTTTGTCGGCCAAATCAAGTCGATCGCCCTTGGTGAACTGTGTGATGGCATCTTTAGATTGCTTGATCTGCTTTTCGACGATGGCAAGAACTTGTGCATCGTCTACGTCTTTCTGATCATCAACTTCCACGCGCTGTATGGCGGCACGCAGCATGCGAATAGACTCCAGCCGTGACGCGTTCTTATCACGCATCGCGGTTTTCATGTCCGCTAAAATTTGCTCTTTCAGAGACATTTAATATTCCTTTTCAGAACCTTAAGTGCCTAGCGTAACGCTTAGTACAGGCGAGTTGTACGAATACGGCCGCGAGACGCACGTTTCATTTCACGCTTTTTCGCCGCCGCCGTTTTTCGCTTGCGAACTGACGTTGGTTTTTCATAGAACTCGCGACGACGCATTTCAGTGAAAATACCAGCTTTTTCGCAAGAGCGGCGAAAGCGGCGTAAGATGACGTCAAATGGCTCGTCGTTTTTAACTTTAACTTGTGGCATAACTGTCTAATATTGTTACAAAATTTGTTCGTAGAGCAGGAGATTCCATGCTCAGGGTGCGCGATTCTAGCTCTTTAATATTCATTTGTATATACTTGGGCGCGATAAATTAGCGTGTTTTATGTCCGCTCAAGCCTTTATTTGCAGGCTTTTCGCTCAGTCACCGTGACGCGCTGGCCGAACCCGTATTGCGCTTTTGAAAATCGATTTCTTCGACCTCCTTCTACGTTAGAGGCGAAAATCAATTGCCTACAGACACCCACTTTTCAGTTGCAACAGAGTTAAGCTATGACAGACCGAGTTCTCGGTATTGAAACCTCGTGCGATGACACAGGGGTTGCCATTTATGATTCCGATCGCGGATTACTTGCGCACGCCCTTTATTCGCAGATAAAGACGCACCAAGAATACGGTGGTGTGGTTCCAGAGCTGGCTGCCAGAGATCATATCCGTAAAGTTATTCCATTGGTGGACGCTGTGCTGGCGCAGGCGGCTTGCGACAGCGATAGTATCACTGCCGTTGCTTATACTTGTGGGCCAGGTTTGGCCGGTGCCCTATTGGCGGGCAGCGCGGTTGCCAAAGGTTTGGCTTTTTCATGGGGCGTGCCGGCGATTGGGGTTCATCATATGGAAGGGCATCTATTGGCTCCAATGTTGGAGGAGCGGGCACCAGAATTCCCGTTTACGGCTTTGTTGGTTTCCGGTGGTCACACACTTTTGGCGCAAGTGACGGGCGTTGGGCAGTACACCATCTTGGGAGAGACCTTAGACGACGCCGTTGGTGAAGCCTTTGATAAGACGGCTAAGATACTTGGGCTTGGCTATCCTGGCGGGCCCGCTGTGTCTAGAGTTGCGGAAAAAGGTGACCCAAAGCGTTTTAAATTTCCAAGGCCAATGATTGATCGCCCGGGCATGGATTTCAGCTTTTCTGGTTTAAAAACGTTTGCACTTAATACGGTAGAAAAAGCGCTATTGGACGAGCAAACCATCGCGGATATTGCTTATGCTTTTCAAGACGCGGCCGTGGATACACTGTGCATTAAATGCAAGCGCGCACTTAAAGAAACCGATTCTAAAAAGTTGGTTATTGCGGGTGGAGTGGGCGCCAATTTACGATTGCGTCAGCAGCTCGAAATTATGATGAGTGATCTGGGCGGTGAGTTGTTCTATCCAAGGATTGAATTTTGTACCGACAATGGTGCCATGATTGCCTACGCCGGTGCGCAACGATTGCATCAAGCCAATACGGATTTAAGTTTTCAGGTTAAGCCTCGTTGGTCTATAGAAGAATTGCCAGCACTCTAATTAATGCCCGAAGCCTTAATTCTGATTGATTGTATTTGCCTCAATTAGATAAAACCGCATAATTTAACGTATATCTTAAGTGTTCAGTGGACTATTTAACTCATTAAAATTACAAGGACACATCATGTTCAAAACATTGTTGATCGCCATCGTAGTAAGTTTTACGGCCGCTTGTCATTTTGAAGGAACCAACCCGATAACTATTGATGCATTAGATTCGGTAGACTTCACAAAAAAAGAGGTCATCAATTTGGGGCGTTTGGTGGCCGTGGCTTACAAACAGTTCGATGGTGCAAGCGATGTTTATAACCCTCCTTTTCCCAGCGAATTTGTTGGAGGGTATACGCCGTTTGCCAACTTGGTGGCCCGTGATAACAGGCGTGAAAAAAGAGATGAATTTTACGGTCATTTGTCGTGGCAAAAAGGGCAAACAAGGACTTTGGTTATCTCGATACGTGGCACCAGTGACGTTCACGAATGGGTGGCCGATGCCAAATTTTTCAAGACATCGTATAACAATAATCGAGCTTATGGCAATGTTGAACTTGGCTTTAAGGAAGTATTCAGCAGTTTCAAAGTGGCTACGCCAGACACCATTAACACTCTTTTCATTGATGATTACTTGGTAAGTTTGGGTAAATTAAAAAGAGTGATTGTCGTTGGACACAGCTTAGGCTCTTCATTGGCAACGCTGCTGGCCTTTGATATCGCCACCTCAGGTTACGCTGAAACAGTCAAATTGCTGACGTACGCATCCCCACTGACGGGCGATAAAAGCTTCGTTAACTCGTTTAACAGTAACATTTTAAATTCGGCCCGCATTTTGAATCGGCCGGATATCGTTACACGGGTTCCACCTGAGTCACTAGAGTTTAGGCATGTGGAACACGAGCTTGAAATTAACTCGCACAATTACGATCACATTAAGCGCAGTGTCTTGTGTTACCACAGTATTCAGACCTATTTGAATATCGTGAGCGAGGGTGAGATTGCATTAGACCCCAAATGCCGACAATCTAACGTAGGGCCTCAAGAGACTTAGCTCAATTTAGGTAATGTCTGTTATCGAAGGTAACCCAGCCTTAATTTACCTCGGAACAATGGTAGGCATTAAGCGTCTTTCTTCTTCTGGCCTATTTTCGGTTCAGCACCGGCCTTAAGGCGCTCAATATTTTCCCGGTGGCGTTGAAACGTAAACGCCACAATCCAAAATACCGCACCAATTAGCTGTAACTGTGAGGCTTGGTTAAAGATTGCGAAAGCGGCCAAACCGGTCACCGCGCTGGCGATCAGTGCGGCTAAAGAAGAATAGCGAGATATGGCGGCGGTAACCATCCAAACCAGAGCAAATACAGCAAGCAACTTCCAACTAAGAGCGCCATAAACACCAATCGCTGTAGCCACACCTTTTCCGCCTTTAAAACCGAAAAACAGAGGGTACAAATGCCCCATAAACGCGGCGATCGCCACACAGGCAATGATTGGGTTATTGACGCCAGCGTGTTTGGCCAGCAAGACGGGCACCACGCCTTTGAGTACGTCCGCTAATAAGGTTAATACGGCGGCAAACTTGTTCCCTGAACGCAGTACGTTGGTTGCACCAGGGTTGCCACTGCCAACGTTACGTGGGTCATCCAGACGAAACAGTTTAGACACAATCACAGCGCTTGAAATTGAACCAAACAAATAGCCCAATACGGGCCAAAGCACGGCTGGGGTTTGAGAAAGCAAGTCAGACATAAACGACCCAATACAAAAAGAGTTATCAGCGAAACCGCGATAGTTTACTATGAGAGTGTTAACAAAGTTCGAACTAATTACAGGTCAGCTGAGTAGAAATTGAGACCGGAAAGTCTGCGATCTAACTTCCTCTGTTTCATTTTCTACGGATCTGCCCTAGCCAATTTGCCGAGTCGATATGACGGATATAGTTTATTTACATGGTCTAACATGCGAGTGCATCATCGGGGTGTGGGAGTGGGAGAAACACATAACCCAAACGCTTGTGCTGGACATTGATTTAGCCACTAACAACGTAAAATCAGCTGAAAATGACGATTTACGTGATGCGCTGGACTATCAAGCCATCGCCGAGCGAGTGCAAGAGTTTGCACGAAGCAATCAGTTTGAGTTAATAGAAACGTTGGCCGAGAGGTTAGCCAAGCTGATTCTGCACGAGTTTGATACAAGTTGGGTTCGAATTAAGCTCGATAAAGGCCCTGCCGTGTCTGGGGTTAAGCATGTGGGCGTTATTATTGAGCGATCTGTCTAACCTTGAGTGAGGCCGTAACGGCCATGGTGCATTAACCATCGCAAGCTTTCTACCATTTTAGATGCCGTGATAAACGAACCCCCAAAATCACAAAAAGTAGCTGTGTTATTCGGCATGGCTACGGTTTTATGTTGGTCTACCGTGGCCACGGCATTTAAGCTGAGCTTGGCTTATATGAGCCCAGTGCAATTGATTTTGCTTGCCTCATTTACCTCGACGGTTTTTTTGATGTTGATCTTGTTGCTTCAGGGACGGCTGGCTGAGTTATGGCGTCAACCTGTTCGGGTTTATGTTGATTCGCTTGTGTTTGGTTTGCTTAATCCCGTTTTGTATTATTTATTGTTGTTTTGGGCGTACGACTTATTGCCCGCTCAGGAAGCGCAAGCAATAAATTACAGTTGGGCAATCGTAATGACATTTATGGCTGTGCCCTTATTAAAACAACGGCTGCATTGGTATGATTGCGTTGCGGGGGCCGTTTGTTATATTGGCGTTTGCATTATTGCCACTCGCGGACATTTGTTTGATCTGCAGTTTGCTAGCGTGCTTGGCGTTAGCTTGGCGGTGTTAAGTACCGTGGTGTGGTCGATGTATTGGATTTTCAATCAAAGAGACAAACGAGAGCCCGTGCTTGGTTTATGTTTGAATTTTATTATTGCATTGCCATTCATTATGCTGATTGCCGTTTGCCGCGGCGAGTTCAATTTGCTTGCCAGCCCTTGGCAAGCATGGGTGGGTGGTGTTTATGTTGGCTTACTGGAGATGGGCTTGGCGTTTATTCTTTGGTTATCAGCGATGAAAAGAGCTGACAACACCGCGCAGTTGGCAAATTTAATCTTTATCTCGCCGTTCTTGTCCTTGTTTTTCATCGCGTTTTTCTTAGGCGAGGCTATTCTTTCAAGTACAGTAATTGGTTTAAGTTTCATTGTTGTGGGTTTACTGCTACAACAGTTTGTTAAACGACGACTAAAAGCCGTGATTCAGAGCAATTAACGCGTTATGAAAAAGAATACCAAGCTGATCCATGCTGGCCGCGACAAGCAATTTACCGGCGCGGCGGTAAACCCTAAGCTAGTGCGAGCATCCACCATTGTGTTTGACTCAGTCGATGAGTTGAGCAAAGCGGCTCAAGGTCGTGACGACGGTGTTGAGTATTACGGTCGTCGAGGTACCAGCACCACGTTTGCCCTCACACAGGCCATGTGTGACTTAGAGCGTGCGGCGGGGTGTTATGTATACCCTTGCGGCACAGCGGCTATTACTTCAAGTTTGCTGTCTTTTTTATCAGCGGGCGATCATTTGTTGATGGTGGATTCAGTCTACGAACCTACCCGTGAATTTGTGGATGGCATATTGGCCAGAATCGGTGTTGAAGCAGATTACTACGACCCGCTGGTTGGCGAACAAATTAAACAACTCATTAAGCCGAATACCAAGGTAATTTTTTTGGAGTCTCCAGGCAGTTGGACCATGGAAGTTCAAGACGTGCCCGCGATTGTTGCTGCTGCAAAAAGGGCTGATGAGGGTATTGTTACGATGATCGATAACACCTACGCAACTCCTTATAATTTCAGGCCGCTGACTGTTGGGGTGGATATTTCTATCCATTCGGCAACTAAATATTTGAGCGGGCATTCGGATGTCATGTTAGGCGTTGCCAGTGCCAGTGATAGAGCGTGGCGGCAACTGCAGAGAAATTCATATGAATTAGGTCAGTGTGCCTCGGTTGACGATTGCTATACCACGTTGCGCGGCTTAAGGACCTTGCCTGTTAGAATGCACCACCACCACCATTCAGCCATTGAAATCGCGCAGTGGTTGTTTGATCAAGATATTGTTGATCATGTTCGTCATCCAGCGTTCGCCAGTTGTCCAGGGCACGAGAATTACGCTCGCGATTTTAGTGGTGGCAATGGCTTGTTTTCGTTTGTGCTTAACACCACTAATGAAGCCGCAATGACAGCCATGTTGGACAGCCTGATTTATTTTAAGATGGGCTTTTCTTGGGGTGGGTATGAGAGCCTTATTTTGAGCGCCAACGACTTCTCGCGACAAAGAACAGCAACCCAGTGGAAAGGCAGTGGTCATGTCGTGCGTGTGCATATTGGCCTTGAGGACACGGCCGATTTGTTAGAGGACCTTGAACGAGGTTTGCGAGTATTCAAGGCTCACCTTTAGGTGGTTTTGGTGACGCGAACGTCTTATTTAACGCGCTATATTTGCACATTAATGCTCAACGCCCTAAGGCAATAACATGAACGATTTCCCTGAATGGCTTAGTTTACTGCCCCCTTTGACGGCCTTAGCTTTCGTGCTTTGGCGAAAAGAAGTGGTTTCAGCCTTAATGCTTGGTCTACTCACTTCAGAGGTGTTGCTTGGCATTCAAAGCGGGCACTTTAGTTTGTTGGGCAGTTTTATCGCCACCATTGAGCGTGCGGTAACGAAACTTAGTGAGCCTGGCAATGCGCGTTTAATTTTGTTCAGTTTGTTGATTGGTGTGTTGTTAGCTTACATGCGCTTTTCCGGTGGCGTGCAGGCAACGGTTCATAAAATGATTAGCACCGGTGTGGCCAGCAATGCACGGCGAACCGGTTTAATGACTTTTGGGACCGGTGTGGTGGTTTTTTTAGAATCAAACCTAAGCGTGCTAACTGCCGGTATTGTTTCGCGAGGTTTGTTTGATAAGTTTCAAATGAGTAGAGAACGGTTGGCTTACATTATTGACAGCACGTCAGCGCCAATCTGCATATTGATTTTTCTTAACGGGTGGGGGGCGTTTGTGATGGGGTTGATCGCACCTTATGAGTTAGGTCAGACGCCCGCAACTTTGATGTTAGGAGCCGCCGCGCTAAATGTGTATGCCATATCCACGCTGGCCGTGGTGTTCTACACCGTGTGGACCGGTAACGTTTACGGGCCTTTAGCGCGTTGCGACGTTGCCGGTAGCTTTGCTGTCGAGCTTGAAGAAGAACACGTTTTAGAGGGGCGAGCGCGTGACATGCTTGTGCCGCTGCTTGTGCTAGTGATTGGTATGGTCAGCTTTATGTTCTTAACCGGCTCACAAACACTGCAAAGTAAAGTGCAGACGCATACGGTGATGCAGGCAATTCTTGCTGGGAGCGGTGGAAAATCGGTGCTTTACGCCACTGTACTGGCCACGTTGGTGTCGTTCTTTATGTTGGTTACTCAGCCCAAGTTTACGCATAAAAAACTGATGGAACAGGGTTTTAAAGGCATCTCTGAATTATTGCCTTTGGTGGCCATTCTGTTTATGTCCATTTGTTTGGGGGCCAGTGTGCGCGAGCTGGGTACAGGCGAATTTATTGCGAGTTTGGTGGCGGATTATCTGCCGCTTTGGATTGTGCCTGCCATTGTCTTTATCGCCGGCGCATTTGCGTCGTTCACTACCGGCACTTCTTGGGGTACGTTTGCGTTGATGGTGCCGATTGCTATGCCCATCTCGATTAATTTAGGGTTGCCGCCCGAGTTAATGTTGGCCGCAGTGTTGGGTGGTGGCGTGTTTGGTGATCATTGTTCACCGGTGTCCGACACTACGGCGGTTTCGTCGTTGGCGGCGGGTTGCGATTTACTGGATCACGTACGAACGCAATTGCCTTACGCGCTGGCGTGCGGAGGCTTTACTGTGTTGGTGTATATGGGCGTGGGGCTTTTGGCAATTTAGATTTCCATAGGCTTCCAGGTGCGCAGCTAAGCCAGGCTCTTAAGTAATTACTGACGCGACCAACGGCAACCAAGCAAACGAAAAAAGAGTGCTGTAACCAAGTAGCGTGGCGCAAAAACGCGGTGATAAACCGGCCTGAATTGCCATGATCCCAGGTGTGATCATGCAGGGCATGGCGGCTTCAAATACAGTTGCTTGGGCAATCGAGATGTCGATTTTGCTGTCCATGAGAAGGGCGTAGGCTAAGGCCGGCGCCACAATCATTTTAGCGGCTATGGCGGTGCCCAATGGCAAGCGGTGTTCGGGTAATAATTGAGGTTGAAACTGCAAGCCAATCACAATCAAGGCTAACGGCATCAGTGTTTTCCCCAATACGTTGAGAACAGGCTCGACCATTGCTACCGCATTGTCGATGGGTAGCAACGCCGCAATCATCAGCGCGATAAACGGCGGAAAACTAAACACTTGTTTAGCTACCATGCTAACGCTGAGTGAATTGCCAGATTCTCTTGGCGAATAAAGCGCAATGATGATCAAACCCAGAGTACTGAGCATTAAGAAATTACCCAGTTGATCATAGACAATAGCGTAGGTCAGCACTTGATCGTCAAAAAATGCTTGCACCATGGGGTAACCCAAAAACGACGTGTTGCCGAGTATGGTCAGCAGCAACGTGGCGCCCTCTAACGACCTTGAAAATTTTAAGGCGCGCGACAAGCACAGAATCAACAGGCCACCGACCACCGACCAACCCCACGAAAAGCCCGCAGGAATCAGCATTTCGGAGCTGAATGTCAGCGCCGGAATTTTGATCAAAATGACACTGGGCATAGCGATGTAGATGATGTAGTTATTAAGCCATTTCACCGTGGACGCAGGGCTGTAGAGTGCTTTTTTGGCGACAAAGCCAAGTACGAAAAAACCGATAATGAACAGTATGGTTTGCATGATGCTTAGCGCACGTTTAAATCACATTGATTCAAGTTCTTCCCAGCGTGCAAAGCAGGTTTCCAACTCGTCTTGCTTGGCCTTAAGCTCATTGCCTGCCTCAGCAATAATAGACGCTTCTTGTTGGTAAAAATTGGGCTCAGCCATCTTTTGTGTAAGTGTCTCAATGTCGGTTTCCAACTCGTCTAACCGTTGTGGCATCAGATCTAATTCGCGTTGCAGTTTGTAGCTTAATTTCTTTTGCTTGGCTGGCAGTGCGGCATGATTGGTTGTGCTTTGTTTGGTTTGAGGTGTTTTAGGCTCTGTTGCCAATTCGTTTTTTTGAGCCTTAGTTTGGTCACGCTTTTGCCGCAGCCAATCATCGTAACCTCCTACGTACTCATAGACTTTAGCGTTGCCTTCGAAGGCGATGGTGCTGGTAACAACATTGTCCAAAAAGGCACGGTCGTGGCTCACTAACAATAATGTGCCACTGTAGTCCATCAGCAGTTGTTCCAAGAGTTCTAAGGTTTCGTAATCTAGGTCATTGGTTGGTTCATCAAGTACCAGAAAGTTAAACGGCTGAGTGAATAATTTGGCCAGCATTAAACGGTTGCGTTCACCGCCAGAAAGCTTGGCGGCTGGTGCGCGAGCCCGTGCAGGGCTGAACAAAAAATCTTGCAAATAGCCCATGATGTGTTTGCGTTGGCCGTTAATTTCAATTTCCGTGTTACCAGAGACGTTGTCTTGCACGCTTAAATCATCTCGAATGGCCGACCGATGTTGGTCTAAATAGGCAATTTCAAGTGCGGTGCCAATCTTTATGTCACCCGACTGTGGTGCATTTTCACCGGTGAGTATTTTAATCAGTGTCGATTTCCCACAACCGTTAGGGCCAATAATGCCAACTTTATCACCACGTAAGATACGGCAAGAGAAGTCGTCGATCACCACGTTGTTGTTAAAGGCCGCGTGTAGGTTCTTAGCTTCGATGACGACTTTGCCAGACTTGCCAGCTTGGTTTAGATTGATGCTGGCGGTGCCTTGACGTTCACGCCGTTGTCGGCGCTCTTCGCGCATCTTTTTTAACGCACGAACACGGCCTTCATTGCGAGTTCGCCGAGCTTGAATGCCTTGGCGAATCCACACCTCTTCTTGAGCTAGCCTTTTGTCGAACTTGGCGTTATGCCGGTCTTCTTCTTCCAGCGCTTTTGCTTTGGCGTTGATGTAGGCTTTGAAATCACCTGGATAAGAAGTGATCACGCCGCGGTCAAGTTCAATAATACGAGTACACAATTTGTCGATAAAACGACGGTCGTGCGAAACAATAATCAGTGTTACATTCAACCCCATTAATAGGCTTTCCAGCCAAAGAATGGTGTCGATATCCAAGTGATTGGTTGGTTCATCCAGTAACAATATGTCAGGGTCCTTGACTAATGCCCTGGCCATAAGCACTCGCCGTTTCATGCCGCCAGAAAGAGAGGCGAACGCTTGTTCGGGTTCTAAGTTAAATTTTGAACAAAGGGTTTTTACTTGTCGATCAAGCGACCATGCATCGATTTCATTGAGTTTGTTTTGCAACTCACCAACTTGGGCTTCATCCAGATAAAACTCCGCCAGCGTTGGGCCTCGTTTATCGTCGCCTAAGGCGACCACGCTGCGGATGTCATAATCAATGCCGTTAGGTACCTCTTGAATTAGACGTCCGGTAACCGTACCCTGCTGGCGAACCAGTTCGCCGTCATCTGGCTGTATTTCGCCGTCAATCATTTTCAGCAAAGTGGACTTCCCAGCGCCGTTACGCCCAATTAAACCAATGCGTTCATTAGGTTCGATAATCAGGTTCGCTTGATCTAAAATGGCATCAGCGCCGAAGCTGACGTTCACGTCTTTTAAAGTGATTAAGGCCATAATTGTCTGTTTGAAGGTTTTTGGCGGTTATTATTGCTGCTTATGTTAAAGCGTTTTATTGATGTAAGGTGCGTTCGAAACAGTTTTATACAGCAATAATAAAGTGCCGAAGGGTAAAAATATCGGCGTGAAGTCTATCATTATGAGGTTTGTAATCCATGCTCGTTGAACAAATAGCTGTTAATAATAGCTTACGAAACTACATGTACTTGGTGGCCTGTCCAGAAACACGCGAAGCCGCCGCCATAGATCCCTTTGATCATGCTTTATTATTGGATCGGGCTCACCGGTTGGGTTGGACTATTCGTGGAGTGATCAATACTCACGAACATTATGATCACATTGGTGGAAACGAATCAGTTATTGCCGCTACCGGCGCTAAGTTATTTGCGCATCACCGGGCTTTAGATAAGATTCCAAACGTTGATGAAGGCTTAAGAGCGGGTGATGCGGTGCAAATTGGCACAACTGTTGAGCTAATCT
Source organism: uncultured Arenicella sp. (assembly GCA_937974565.1). GTDB lineage: Bacteria > Pseudomonadota > Gammaproteobacteria > Arenicellales > Arenicellaceae > Arenicella. The sequence goes on along the minus strand of CALJWL010000038.1, from coordinate 7,130 downwards.
CGTTGGACACACCGGGTCACACCTTTTGCCATACGTGCTTGTATTTTATGGGGCGCGCTGACATGCGTTCTCAGGCCGATCAGCCAGCGTTATTCAGTGGCGACACATTGTTTAATGCTGGGGTTGGTAATTGCCATAACGGCGGTAATCCACAAACTATGTACCAAACGTTTAAGGAGCAATTGTTTTTGTTGCCAGACAACACGCGCATTTTTCCAGGGCATGATTACATTGTGAACAATCTTCGTTTTACGTTGGATCGAGAACCGAATAATTCGGCCGCCACGGCGTTATTATCTGCTTTGGAGCAGTGGTCAGGTGAGTCACACTTTATTTCGAACATCGCATTAGAGAAGCTGGTTAATGCCTTTTTTCGACTTAATTGCCAAGAAATCATCGATACGCTGCGTCAAAAAATTCCTGATCTAGAAGAGAAGCCCAGTGAAGAGGCGGTGTTCTTGGGTTTAAGACATTTGCGAGACAACTGGTAAAACTCGACTATCTTTGGTGTTAATTTACAGTAAACCGAGAGGGGGAAACACCGTACGCCAGTTCAAAAAGAGAATTCGATGATGATGCGAACAACGTAGCAGTATCATTGCACTTTTGCAGCGCGTTAAGCCGTTTGAGCGTTGCATTGGCGAGTGATTTTGAGGCTCAAAAAATCAGTCGACTTGGTTCTGATTAATTAATCTTACGCAAAAAGTGACTGGAAGATTGTTTGAAGTCTGCGTTTGATAAACAACCGTTCAGAAACCTTCAATTTTTGCTCAAAAGTACGCCTCAAATTGCATTGAAACCCCTATAATCCGCAGTTTAGGCCATTGGGCCTGTGATGCAAAAATCGAAATAATTTAAATCGAGGAAATAACAATGTCGTTTGATGATCGTGATGGTTTCATCTGGATGGATGGTGAATTTGTTGATTGGCGTGATGCAAAAGTGCATGTGCTAACGCATACCTTGCATTATGGCGTTGGGGTCTTCGAAGGGGTGCGGGCGTATGCGACCGACCGTGGGCCGGCGATATTTCGTCTCGATCGACATACTGAGCGATTACAGCAGTCGGCCAAAATTATGGGGATGAGTATCCCGTTTACCGACCAGCAGATCAGTGCCGCGCAATGCGAGATCGTGAAAAAGAACAATCTTGAATCGGCGTATTTACGCCCTATGGCCTACTACGGTGCCGAAGGCATGGGGCTACACGCAAGCACATTGAAATGCCATCTCATGGTGGCGGCTTGGGAATGGGGCACGTATTTGGGCGACGACGCGTTGGAAAAAGGCATTCGAGTTAAGACCTCGTCGTTTAGCCGTCATCACGTTAATAGCACCATGGCTAAGTCAAAAACCAACGGTCATTACACCAACTCAATTCTTGCAACACAAGAGGCCGCAAATTCGGGTTACGATGAAGCGCTTTTGTTGGACCCCAATGGCTACGTAGCCGAAGGTGCCGGCGAAAATATATTTGTGGTGCGACGCGGCACGGTGTACACCCCCGAACTTACCTCAGCCTTAGAAGGCATTACGCGTGATACGGTGGTGGACGTGATGACCCAAGATTTGGGTTTGAAGGTGGTTGAAAAGCAAATTACCCGAGATGAGGTCTACACCGCTGATGAAGTGTTTTTTACGGGCACGGCGGCAGAAGTAACACCAATAGCATCGCTGGATGATCGTCAAATTGGTAACGGCAAACGCGGTGACATCACCGCTGAAGTCCAAAAACGTTATTTTGATATTGTGTATGGACGCGATGCGGCTAGACAAGACTGGTTGACGTATTTGTAAGCTATTTGCATGCGTTTGCCTCAAGCATGATTGAAAGTGCAGCGGATATCGAATGAATTACTCTGAGAAAAAATACCTCATTGTTGGCCCATCTTGGGTCGGCGATATGGTCATGGCTCAGAGTTTATTTATTGATATTAAACGCCGAGAGCCCAATGCGCAGATTGATGTGCTGGCCCCGGCATGGACAGCGGCCATGGTTGATCGCATGCCGCAAGTGAGTCAACTTATTGTCGGCAACTTCAACCATGGAAAGCTCAGTTTAGGGGAGCGGGTACGATTAGGTAAATCGCTGCGCGAAAATAGCTACTCCAATGCCATTGTATTGCCGAACTCGCTTAAGTCGGCGTTGGTGCCAGCCATGGCTAAAATCCCACGGCGCACTGGGTTCTTGGGTGAACAGCGCTGGGGCTTATTGAACGATATTCGCCGTTTAAATAAACAAAAACTGCCAATGACCGTGCAACGCTTTGTCGCTCTTGGTCTGACTAAAGGCTCAACGCCAAGGGCGGTAGAAACGATTCCGGCCCCGAAACTGGAAGTTCGAACAGAGCAAGTTAAGTCGGTCTTGACGGCTAACAAATTAAGCGCGGATAGCCCGATTTTAGCTGTATGCCCGGGGGCCGAGTTCGGCGCGTCAAAACAGTGGCCAGCGCGGCATTTCGCTGAATGCGCTAAGCATTATTTGGCCAAAGGTTGGCAAGTTTGGTTGCTTGGATCAGAAAATGACCTGGATGTTTGTCGACAAATTAACGAACTCAGTGCGGCTAAATGCACTGTGTTGGCGGGTAAAACGTCGTTGCCCGATGCGGTTGATCTTATTTCTCAAGCGTCTCTGGTTCTTAGTAATGATTCTGGCTTAATGCACATTGCCGCTGCCTTGCAGATACCTTTAGTTGCGGTTTATGGGTCGACTGACCCAGGCCACACACCGCCTCTGAGTGACAACCACTTGGTTGCTCGATTAGGCTTGGAATGCAGCCCCTGTTTTAAACGAGATTGCCCATTGCAGCATTTGGATTGTTTAAACAAGCTGACACCCGCGTCAGTGCTTGAATTGGCGAATCAGCTGTAAGCTTTTAACAGGCCTTAGGCCCTAACTAAACTGAGTCAGTGATCATGAGAGTGCTTGTTGTTAAATTAACGTCCATGGGCGACGTTTTGCATTTAATGCCAGCGCTTACCGATCTGAGCCAGCAGTATGAGGGCTTGACAGTGGATTGGATGGTTGAGGACAGCTTCTCGCAAATTCCTCAGTGGCACCCCAGCGTGGATCGAGTGATTACGGTGGCGACACGGCGTTGGCGAAAATTCAATTGGTCTAATATCAAGGATTTTTTTGCTTTTCTAAAAGAGCTGCGATCTCAACGATACGACATCGTTGTGGACGCGCAAGGCTTAATGAAAAGTGCTGTTCTGGCGAAGTTTGCAAAGTTGCAAGCGGATGGGCAACGAATTGGCTTTTCCGGTGATTCGATAAAGGAAACTCCGGCGGCTAAGTTTTATTCGAAAAAAGTGGTTGTACCCAGACAACAGCATGCGATTGATCGCTTACGTCAACTTTTTGCGGGCGGTTTTGGTTACTCAGTACCAAAAACAGAGCCCGACTATCTATTAAATAGACGCACTGGAACATCGTTGAATGTGCCCACTGTTTTTCTACTGCACGGCACCACATGGCAAACGAAACACCTGCCAAAGAAAATTTGGCGTGAGTTGGCTGAGTTGATCATTGATGATGGGTATAAAGTGGTTCTCTGCTGGGGCAATAAAGAAGAAAAGCGCCGTGCTGAGTGGATCGTCAATGGTTTGAGTCATGCCCAAGTGCTACCTAAATCCAGCTTAACCGAACTGAAGACTCAATTGGCGCTCGCTGATGGTGCTATTGCAGTCGATACTGGTTTAGGGCACTTAGCTGCGGGGTTAGGGTTGCCTTGTATCTCATTGTACGGATCAACCAATGCCGAGTTAACGGGCGCGATCGGCAACAACCAGTTGTGGGTGCAGAGTGCTTACCCTTGCTCGCCTTGCTTATTAAAAGAGTGTCCAAAAATTACCAAACAGGTAACGGAGCCGCCGTGCTATCAGGAATTGAACGCGGGGGATATATGGCAGGCATTGTATGAAAAAATAGCCTAATTGGCACACGCAATAGCGCCGATGAACGGAGGCTGTTTTGATTCTGAGATTGTTCAATACCAACAATTCATTGCAAATTAGGGTGTTCTTAAGCCGTTTGAGCGTATAATCAAGTCAACTCAATGCTTTTTTATCGCCATGCACTTCGCCTTTTGCCTATATAAACATTTTCCTTACAGCGGCTTGTCACTCGACATGCTGCGAATTGCCAATGAATGCATTCAACGCGGTCATCAAGCCACGGTGTTTACTGGCAGCTGGGAAGGTGATGTGCCTGACGGTCTAGAAGTCGTCATTATCAAACACTTTGGGTTAACCAATCACACCCGTGCCCATTCGTTTCACCGTAAATTGCGTAAGCAGCTTGATGGCCACAATTTTGATGTGGTGGTGGGATTTAATAAAATTCCAGGCTTGGATATTTATTATTGTGGTGACTATTGTTATGTGGGGCGTTCCTTTCTGCGGCATTCATGGTTTTATCGTTTTACGCCCCGTTTTTTGTACTTTTCTAACTTTGAGCGAGGCGTGTTTGATGCGTCGTCAAAGACGAATATTTTGTCGTTGTCGGATCGAGAAAAGCTGATATATCAGCAGTACTATCTAACGCAAGATTCTCGTTTTTTGTGTTTGCCGCCAACCTTAGAAAAGGCTCGCTGGACGCATTTGGATAAATTGCCAAATCGAGAATCATTACGTACGTCTTTGGGTATTACCGAAGATGAAAATTTGGTGTTGTTGATTGGTTCTGGCTTTCAAACCAAAGGCTTGGATCGGGCAATTGTCGCACTTTCGGCTTTGCCTGAAGCGTTATTATTAAAGACAAAATTGTTCGTGGTTGGTCAAGATAAAATCGATAACTTTCAGCGCATTGCCAAAAAATACGGTGTCTCTGATCAAATTCATTTCTTGGGTGGGCGCAAAGACGTTCCCGCTTTGATGAAAGCGGGCGACATGCTGTTACACCCTGCATATGCAGAGACCACGGGTGGCGTTTTACTCGAAGCGATTGTCTCCGGTTTACCGGTGCTGGCAACACCGGTATGCGGTTATGCGCCGCATATTAAAACAGCGGAAGCTGGGCATGTACTGCGTAAGCGTTTCTCCCAAGAAGAGTTAAACACTAAATTGCATGAAATGTTGCTGTCGCAAGAGAAAGAAACTTGGCGACAGAACGGTTTGCAATACGGCCAAAATCCCAGCCTTTATGTGATGCCGCAACGTGCAGTGGACTTTATTGAGCAAACCTGTGCCCAGCGAAGTTTGTATCTCAATCGTGACGAGATGAAAGACAGCGATGAACAGCTCTATATTACGAATGAATTGCGGCAAGCCTTACGCGGTGAAGATTCGTTTTATCAGATGATGAACATTGAAGGTAAGGTTTATCGCGAAGCGCTTGGGCGGCGAACGTTGCGTTTCACGCGCGGCGAAAAAGATTATTTTCTCAAAATGCACACCGGTGTGGGTTGGGGAGAAATTTTTAAGAACATTATCTACCTGCGAGCCCCTGTGGTTGGGGCGCTAAACGAATGGCATGGTGTGCATCGGCTTAAAGATTTAGAAATTGATACGATGACGGTTTCAGCTTATGGCATTCGTGGCCGCAACCCAGCCACCAAACATTCGTTTATCGTAACCGAGGCATTGCCAACTGAAACCAGCTTGGAAGATTTTTGCGGTGAATGGAAAGCCCACCCGCCTAAGACATTAAAAGAGATCAGGCTTAAGCGCTGGATACTAAACAAAGTAGTCGAAACCGCTCGGGTTATTCATGAAAACGGGGCGAATCATCGAGACTTTTACTTGTGCCACTTTTTGCTCGACGCGCACTTTGAGGCTGACAAACAAGTATCGCCAGAGAGTAAGTTGTATTTGATTGATTTACACCGAATTCAGATGCGCCGTAAAACACCTGAGCGATGGGCCGTGAAGGACATTGCAGGTTTATACTATTCTAGTAAAGAAATCGGCCTGACGACTCGTGATCTATATCGTTTTATGACGCTTTATCGAGGTAAGCCGTTGCGTGAGATATTTCGAACTGAGATGTCGTTTTGGCGGAAAGTGGTCAGCCGAGGCAATAAATTGTACGAATCAGAAAAACGTAAAGCTCGCGCTCAGGAGAACCTCCAGCGACAGCGAGCCCAAGAGCGTCTGCAAGAGTCATTGCCCGATGACGTATTAAAACCGAATCAGGCGCCGCTTCCAATATCATCTAAGTTGGGCCCGCAGATACAAACCCAGGTAAAAGCCCAAATTAATTCTGAGGCAGTAACGCCGGTGGAAACCAAGCTGCGCGCTGAACTGCCAATAAATAATCAGATTGGGAAGTAGTGTTTAACGTTACGGAACTTTATCCCTAGTGGGCACATTGGTCAAAGCAAAGCGCTCCGAGGCAATACGAACATGGCGTTATGTGTCTCGTTCCAGTGAGTTTGATGTGTTGCCAAAATCGGCAGAGGCACTGGATGCCTTGTTGGACAAAGCATGCGCAACGCGCATACTTAAAAATGATCAAACCACCACCGTCGCACGGGTATCGATCAACGGCGTCGACATTATTTTAAAGCGCTACAACCCTCGCAATACTTGGCATAAAATTAAACGCGCTTTGCGTAAATCACGAGCCCGGCGATGCTGGAAAATGAGTCATACATTCAGTGAGGTAGGCCTCAATATATCGCCGCCAATCATGATGTTTGAGAATCGAATGGGTTGGATTCGAATGAATGCCTATTTTGCCAATCAATTTTTATCTGGCGTTGAGTTGCTTAGTGCTTTACCCAAGATGCAACAAGATGAACGTATTCTGGTGAAAGCAGCCGTAACGGAAGCGTTTTCAAAGTTGGCTGCTGCTAGAATTTCACACGGCGATATGAAGGCGACAAACCTATTGTGGGTAGATAAACAGCTGTTCTTCATTGATCTGGATGCAGCGCAACGTCACTCGTGGTGGTCACTGACATGGTCGAAAAATCACAATAAAGATCGCCGCCGGTTTCTTAAAAATTGGGAAGGCAAACCTGAGTTGCTGGCACTATTTTCCGATCTTTAATTCGTCCGTTTATTTAAGGTTTAAACCCCCGTCTTTCAGACGGGTAGCTTTAAGCTAGCAGTTGCTTTTATGATAGTGTCTATGAAATATAGGCATGGTTCACATACGAAATATAAGATTGAATATCATTTTGTTT